>CAITPI010000074.1 GCA_903894295.1 uncultured Acidimicrobiaceae bacterium | reverse complement strand
GGTTCCGGTGCCACCTCGACCACGCTTGCTCCGCTCGGCCCGGGCACGCAATGGAGCGCTTCCCTTAGAACCGTGGCCCTACCGCCCGCCTTTGACGCCCTCACGTCGGTGTCCTGCCTCCCGAAGATGGTCTGTCTGGCCGTCGGAACGTCCACCACGACCCAGCCGGTCATCGCCCGCACCAACAACGCCGGTCTGGCCTGGACGGCGCCGTCCGTGCCCGCTTCTCTCGGGCTTCTCTCCTCGGTTTCCTGCTCCGGCACCGACCACTGCGTCATGGCCGGCCAGTCCGGCGTCCCCGGTGCCGGCTCCGGGGTGCTCTTCTACTCTTCCGACGGGGGCAGGCTCTGGAACCCGTCGAGAGTCTCCGCCACCGTGTCCGATGTGTCGGCCGTCAGCTGCCGGGGTTCGGACTGTCTGGCCATCGCCACCGCCACCGGTGGCCTGGTGGCCCTGCGGTCCACCGATGGCGGCGCCGGGTGGAGCCAGGCGGGTGCGCTTCCGGCCAACCTGGTGGAGGCCACGTCGGTCAGTTGCCCCGGAACTCTCCGGTGCCTGGTGACGGCGCAACAACGGGCCGATGCCACCCACGCCTACGGCGTCGTGGTCACCACCGCCAATGGAGGGACGTCCTGGTCCATCGGCCGGATGCCGACCGGCACGGGAACACTGTTCGGGATCTCGTGCCCCACCACCAACTGGTGCACGGCGGTCGGCTCGACGTCCACCTTGTTGACCGGTTCCCCGTCGGGGGCCGGCACCGCGCTCGTCACCACCAACGGTCAGACCTGGTCCCGGCAACTCGACGATTCCTCGTCAACGGCCCTGCTGGCCGTGGCGTGTGTCGCCCCGGACACCTGTCTGGCCACGGGCACCACTCCGGCCACCAACAAGACGGCCGCCGGGCTGGTACTGGCCACCGGGACACCGGGCCACACGTGGTCCTCTCCGGTCCCGTCGGCATCTCCGACCGCCTTTGATGCCCTGGCCTGCCCCGAAGTGAACGTCTGCGCCCTGGTCGGCCCCGGCGCTTCGGGCTCCCTCGTGGCCTCGTCATGAGGCCGGCGGCCCTGGTCATCGTTTCGCACCCACGGCCCCGATGACCGCGTCGACCCCGAGGTCCCGTCGTCCCACGGCCACGTCGAACTTCGGGGTTGGTCGCCGGGAGAGCCACGACGCCTCGGCCTTCTACGACCGGTTTGTCGCCCCGAACATCACGGACGAGTCCCTGGTGGTCCAACCGAGTTGCCAGGACACCCTCTTTGTCGGCGACGCCCGGGACATGACACCCGCCCAGGTCGCCGACCACTCGGTGGCCCTGGTGGTCACGTCACCGCCGTACTTCGCCGGCAAGGAGTACGAAGAGGCCCTTGGGGTGGGGCACGTTCCCGAGACCTTCTCCGACTACCTCGCCATGCTGCACGACGTCTTTGCCGTGTGCTTCGACAAGCTCGAATCCGGTGGGCGGATCGCGGTCAACGTGGCCAATCTCGGACGCAAGCCCTACCGGTCGCTGGCGGCCGACGTCATCCGCATCCTCGAGGATCTCGGCTTCCTGCTCCGGGGTGAGATCGTCTGGCGCAAGAGCCAGGCGGCGGGGGGTTCGTGCGCGTGGGGAACCTACCAGCGACCGGGCAACCCGGTCCTGCGGGACGTGACCGAGCGGATCGTCGTCGCCTCCAAGGGACGGTTCGACCGGGCGATTGTGGCCGGAGAACGAGAGGCCCGCGGGCTGCCGGCCGAAGGCACCATCAGCATGGACGAGTTCATGGAGGCCACCACCGACCTGTGGGAGATCCCGGCCGAGTCGGCCCGCCGGGTCGGCCACCCGGCCCCGTTCCCGGTGGCCCTGCCCCGGCGACTGATCGATCTCTACACCTACCGGGGCGATCTCGTGCTCGATCCCTTCATGGGTTCGGGCACCACCGCCATCGCCGCCGTGGAATCCGAACGGCACTACGTCGGCTTCGACACCGATCCGGCCTACGTCGCCCACGCCCGGGAGCGGATCCGCCAGGCGGAGATCTCCCGGGACAACCCGGCCACCGGACCGGCACGCCACCGGGTCACGGTCCGGCCCGGACCGGCCGAAAAAGGGGCCGCACCTTCACCCGACGAGGCGGCATCCCGGGGCCAGAAGGCATCGGAGTTGGCCGGGGCGGTCCTCGTGGCCGCCGGTTTCCACCATCTCGAGACGGCCGTCACCATCGCCGACCTCGGGATCGGCGTGTCGTTCCGCGGACTCGACGCCGATGGCCGCACCTGGCTGTTCGAACTGGTTGGCGCCTACGCCACCACGAGGGCCGGACTGGCCCGCAGTGACGTCCTGGTGCGCACGATCGGCAAGGCGGCCCTGTTGCGGTCGGCCCGGGACAAGGATCCCGAACGCTCCGACCTTGGACCGCTCATCGTCCTCACCACCGATCTGCCCCCGGTGAGGTCGGGAGCCGGTCGCAGCCTCGAACTCGTCACCGGGGCCGACCAGCTGGTCCATGACGTGGTGCGGTTGCTGGACGAAACCAGCCAGGACACCCTGACCCGATGGGCCGGTCGACCCACGGCCTGAACGGCCGGTCCGTCAGGCCGTGACGGCGACCGGATCGGCCAGGGCGGCGAACATGGCCCGGGCGCCGGCCAACAGCGCCTGTCGGTCGTCCTCGTCGAGCCCATCGAGGAACTTGGCCATGGCGGCACTGGTCTCCACTTCGACCTCGTTGCGGCGGGCGATCAGGTCTGCGGTCTCTTCGGCCCGGTCGTCGTCGCCATAGCCGTGGAGGGCGAAGAACGCACCGTCACGGTCGAGCTGGCAGGCCTCGGCGCCCGACATCCCGGCGGCATGGACGGCGTTCGTGTGGACCGCGCCCCGCAGTTCGCGCAGGACAATGGACCAGTAGCAAGCCTTGTCGTAGGGGTTGTGTGGCACCGCCTGGTGGCGGTAGCCGTCCACCAGGGCACCGGTTCCCTCCGGCACCGCATCCATCAGCCTCCCGGCAGCCGCCGAGAAGGCGTCGAGCACCGCCGGGTCGATGGCGCCGAACGTCGCATGGGCGAAGTCGTCGGCCGCCTTCAGATGTTCGGCGGCCGTCTCGTCGGCCGGCCGGATCGACCGGGCCTTTTCCACCATGGCGGCCACCATGCCGGATTTGAAGAAGAAGAAGATGTCGTCCACCTCGGCGGGCGTCCGGTCACCGAGGACGCCACCCCGGCCTCCGGCGTAGAAGGTGACCACATCCATCCCGAAGGCCTCGCCCCGGGCGATGGCCTGGGGCGAGAAGTAGTAGCTCATTCCAACCGTCCCGATGGGCTCGGCCAGGTGGTCGGCAAGTTCGCGGGTATCCATGGCCCCACCATAAACCCCACGTGGGCCGACTGCCGATCCGGATGGATCCAAAGAGCCGGTGCCCGGGCCGGTTTCCAACGGGCCTGGTCCGTGGAAGGGCGGGCCCGGTCCATGGAAGGGTGGGGGACATGACTGCTTCCCGATCGGGAGATCCCGACGACCCCCGAATGATGGTCAATCCCACGTTCAGCGAGGAGGGCTGGGACGCCGAGGCCTACCAGGAAGGAATCGAGGCCCGCCTGGCCGACCGGGCGGCCGAAGGTGGTTCGATCCACGGTGAGGTCGACTTCCTGATGGCGTTCGCCCCGCACCGGGTGCTGGACGCCGGATGTGGCACTGGACGGGTGGCCGCCGAACTGGCCCGGCGCCAGATCTCGGTGGTCGGCATTGATGCCGACCCCGCCATGGTTGACCTGGCCCGACGGGAGCATCCCGGACTTTCCTGGCTGGTGGGCGACCTGGCCGACTTCGAGATGGCGGAGACCTTCGACGTGGTGGTCATGGCCGGAAACGTGCTGATCTTCACGCCCCCGGACACCCAGGCCGCCGTGCTGGCCCGTTGTGCCGACCACCTCTCGCCCGATGGTCATCTCGTCAGTGGTTTCCAGTTGGGCCACGGGTACGAGGTCTCTTCCCTCGATGACGAGGCCCGGGCGGCCGGCCTGGAGCTGGTCGGCCGATGGTCGAGCTGGGACCGCGACGCCTTCACACCGGAATCGGACTATGCGGTGAGCGTCCATCGGCTGCGTGGTCTGGGAGCATAAGGCCATGCGCAATCCGATGTTCGTCTACGACGAAAAACTGGCCGACATGATCTTCGATTACTGCCGCCAGCGGTTGAGCTTCGACCCGGTCCCCCTCGACTACGGCAGCGCCGGCGCGGCCGGACTCAACGAAGCCGTGGCGGGCCTCATCAACGACCACGGCACCGATCCCCAGCGGGTGCTCGACGTCTTCACCCAGCATCTCGCCGAAGCCGTGGTCTCCTGCGACAGTCCGCTCTACCTGTCGTTCATTCCGGCCGCCCCCACCAAGGCGGCCATGCTGTTCGACATGGTGGTCTCCGCCTCCACCATGCACGGCACCTCCTGGTTGGAGGCGGCCGGCGTGGCGGTGGCCGAAAACCAGGCCCTGGCGGTGATCGCCGCCGAGGCCGGACTGCCCGAAACCGCCGGTGGCTGCTTCGTCTCGGGCGGATCGGCCGGGAACCTCTCGGGCCTGATGGTCGGCCGGGACACCACGCACCACCGCATGGGGGCCAAGGCGCCCGAGCGTCCGGTGGTCGCCATCAGCGAGGAAGCCCACTCGTCGGTCGGCAAGGCCGCCCACGTCCTCGGCATGGAGAGCCTGCTCATCCCGTGCGACGACCACCGGCTGACCGGAGCCGCCATCCGTTCGTTCCTCGATGGCCACCCCCGGGCCGATGACGTGGTCACCGTCGTGGCCACCGGGGGCACCACCAACGCCGGAATCATCGACGACCTGGCCGGCATCGGAGCACTCGCCCGCGAACGCAAGTGGTGGTTCCACGTCGACGGGGCCTACGGCTGCGCCGCCCTCTTCGCGCCCTCGGTCCGGTCCCGCTTCGACGGAATCGAACTGGTCGACTCGTTTGTCGTCGATCCCCACAAGTGGCTGTTTGCCCCGTTCGACTGTGCCGCCCTGCTCTACCGCGAGCCCCATCTGGCCAAGGCCGTCCACACCCAGGACGCCTCGTATCTCGACGTCATGCACACCGACGCCCCCGAGGAGTGGAACGCCGCCGACTACGCCTACCACCTCACCCGGCGGGCCCGGGGCCTCCCCCTCTGGTTCTCCATGGCCGTCAACGGCATCGACGCCTACCGGGAGGCCATCGAAACCGTGCTGGCCGTGACCCAGCAGGTGGCCGACCTGATCGAGGCGACCGAGGGGCTCGAACTGGTGCGCCGTCCCGAACTCTCCGTCGTGATGTTCCGCAAGGATGGCTGGACCCGGGCCGACTACGAAGCCTGGTCGCACCGCCTCCTGCGGGAACAGGTCGCCTTCGTCATGCCGTCCACCTGGGAGGGCGAAGCCGTGGGTCGATTCGCCATGCTCCATCCCGACCTCACCGTCGGAATGATCGCCGACATCCTGGACACGATGTAGCCAGAACCACCGTGTAACCCGAACCACCGTGTAACCCGAACCACCGTGTAACCCGAACCACCGTGGAGCCCCAACAACCTTCTAGTCCCAACGACCGTGCCGCTCCGTCCGATGAGCCGCCATTGGGGGCCAATGGGCCACCGGCGGCGACACTTGCCCAAGTCGGACCCTCTTCCTAGACTGTCCGAAATGGACTGAACGGTCATTCAACCGATCGGCCGCCAGCAGGAACGACGAGGACACCATGACCATCGAATCGCCCGCCAAGCCCGACCTCTCGAATCGACTCGACGAACTGATCGCCGAAGAAGAGGCGATCTTCGTGGCCCGTC
>CAITPI010000073.1 GCA_903894295.1 uncultured Acidimicrobiaceae bacterium | reverse complement strand
TCGTCGATCGTCTCGACGTGCACCCGGTGCGAACGGTGCTTCGGCTCGAGTCCTATGAAGTGGACGTCCTCGGTGCCCAGCATCATGTTCATCATCTCGAGCTGGCTCTGGCCACTGGGACCCTCACCCTCGTAGGCGATCCACTCGTCATCATCGTCGAGATCGTCGATGTCCACCCCGAGAGTCTGCCTCTGGCCGCAACGGGACATCACGTCCGTCACCGATCAGGTGAGCGAACCCCCGTCAGATCCGAAGCGCCGGCAATCCTGTAGATGTGCGCCTATCACTCAAGCTTCCGCGGGCCCATCTCGCTCCGTCCGAGACAGAGGACCACTGCAGCACCGCTGGGATCGGTCCAGCCGTCGGGCGCAGGAACCGCCGGCTTCCCGCTGCTCATGGGACGGACCTCGGTTGAGCCTCCAGCGATGACAGCCGCCATGTGCCGCAACGGTCACCCCATGTTTGAGGGTGCTGCCTTCTGCCGGACGTGCGGCACGTCGCACCAGCAGATGTCCGTGACCTCACCTGATGGACGCCCGGGCGGCAAGGTCATCGAGGTCGACACCCCAGCCCCCGCTTCCCCGCCGCCTGCTAGCGCCGCCAGCGGCCGTCACCGCCGGAGCACGGGCCCAATCGTCGTCAGCGTGGCCATGGTGGCCGGTGCGGCGATCGTGGCCGCCGGGCTCGTTATCTCGCACCGAGGAGGCGCACCCCAGACGCACACGGCACCGGCTTCGAGCGCCCACGCCACGACGACGACCGCTTCTACCCCGACACCGTTTGCTCCACCCGTCACCACCTCGCCAGCCTCAACCGCCACCACCACCACACCACCACCGACACCACCGACAACGTCTGCCCCGCCGAGCACGGCCGGCTTCCCAATCCTTGCCAGCACGCAGGTCGGACCAGGGCCCACCTTCGACACCAGGCCGTTCGGCCCGGGACCCGGGACCATCCTGGCCACAGGCGCCGAGGTGCACCTGCTCTGCAGCGCCTACGGCGACACGAAGTCTGCTGCAGGGGTGACGAGCAAGTTGTGGGACTTCACCGATCGTGGGTGGGTGCCCGACGTGTTCGTTTACACCGGGACGTCCTCGCCGGTGACGCCGGCCTGCCAAGGCACCGTCGCACAGGCCTCGGCAGGCTCTGACCGTCCCTCGACGACCTTGGGGCCCTACCCCCTGGTCCCCGGTCGTCTTGGCGACGTCTTCGAGGATCACAGCCTGTCGGCGCCGCTCACGGCTTCCCTACCGCTCGGGACCTTCGTCCACCTGCACTGTTACGTCCGCACCGGCATCACCGTCCCGGCCGCCGCCTCCATCGCCTTCGAGGGAGGCAACGACGAGTGGGATGAGATCGACGCTCCCGTCGTCGGGTGGGTTCCGGACTCGTGGGTGGCGAGTAGCTCGAACGGGTCAGTGGCGCCGCCCTGCTGAAACACCCCGGATGGCTGGGCATCACCGTCCGGGGCATGCGAGAGGTGACCGAGGCCTCCCAGGACCAGCCCGGTCAGGCTGGCTCGGGATCGAGACGCAGGGTCCCACGGGGTCGGAAGGGTCCTGCAGTTCGCACCGAACTCCAGGAGGGGGCTCGGTGTGATCACACCGACGAGCAGGTTGACCAGATCCCGGACGACCCGGGGGTCAGCATCTCCATCTTGGGACGGAGACTCCCTTGCGTCAGGCTGGCCAGGATCGCTGGCGCCCAAGGGGCTTGTGGACCAACGGGAGATGACAACGCCGTCAGCCTGCCGGTAGGCTGCCGGCATTGGTGGGACGGTGTAGGCGCTGTCGACGGCGAGCCTTTCTTGACGAGTCTGGTCGGGTGGCTCCCGGGAGAGTGCGGCACTCTGGCGAGGAGGATACATGGTGACGTTCTGCGATCAATGCGGAGGCCAGGTCTGGCCACAGGCTGCCTCGTGCCCCTTCTGCGGCACTCTCGACGTAGGCCGCTCGGCGCTGGCGCACCAGGACGCTTCGGTTGGACAGCTGCCGATCCCGGCGCTGCCCCCGCCTCCCACTGGTTCCACATCTCCTGCTTGGTCGGCTCAGCAGCAGCCTTTCCCGCCCCCGCCCCCACCCCCACCGGCCGTCGTAGGAGCGGTGGCTCGAGGGGGCTCCAGCGCCACCTGGCCTTGGATCGTCGGAGCAGCAGCGATGATCCTTGTCGGTGGTGCGGTGACGGTGGCTGTGGCGGGAGGCAGCGGGAACGGCCGAGGCGGCGGGTCCAAGCCCGTCGCTGCCCTGAGCCCTGCGCCGGGTGCGACCACTCCCACGACGGCCACGCAGCTCGCCAGCATGATCATGCACGCCGACTTGGCTTCCGGCCCCCACAAGGACCACCTGGACTTGAGCATGGCCATCCCGGCCACGGCCACAACCCCCGCAAGCACCCTCACGCTCACTGAGGACTTCCAGCTCAACCTGGCGAACAACCAAGCGTCCGGGACGCTCGCCTTCAACATCGCAACCAAGTCCTTCTTGGACGCAACCGTCGAGTGCTTCCCCACCACGTGCTACACCAAGGGATCGGTGTTCGGTGCGCTCTCCTTCACGGGAACCACCGGCGCGACGTGGCTCGCAGTGGACCAGCCCAACGGCTGGCACCACTCGACGCCCATGGCCATCCTGGCTCAAGCCTTCAGCGGAGGCGTCCGAGAGGTCCCGCTGCCGGCCGGTGCACCACGCAGCGCAGCGCACGCCTATACCGTCGATGGGAGCACCAGCCTCACGCAGCTGGCGAGTGCTAGTGCTGGGAGCCTCACCGGACAGAGCGCGGTGGGCGACTCGAGCACGGGGGACGCCACCATCACCTTCAGTGGCGCCACCATCGCCGTCGACAACCTGGGCCTGGTGGTCGCTGCGCACATTCCGATCGGAATCAGCACCAAGGGACTCAGCACGACCGGTGAGCTGAACCTCAGCTCGGTCCCTGCCTCGCCGCTGCATCTCACGCCACCGCCACCCGACCAGGTCGTCACCCCGCAGCAGGTGGGTGCAGGGACGACGGGCGGATCCGCGGGCTCAGGCGTCTTCGGTTCTGGAGGAGCCTCGGGCTCCTCCGGCCCGTCGGGATCTTCGGGCGACACCGGATCATCGAGTAGCTCGAACTCGACAGGAAGTTCGGGCAACACCGGGAGTTCGGGCATCGTGAGCAACTCCGGCAACACCGGGAGCTCGGGCAGCTCGGGGAACACCGGGAGCTCGGGCAACACCGGGAGCTCGGGCAGCTCGGGGAACACCGGCAACTCAGGCTAATGCTCGTTCGGGCCCCGGCAGCCGCTGGAGCGCTGGCCCCCGATGACCCGGTCCCAGAGCCAGGCGAACGCCGCCCTCGCTGGACCCCGGGCCGAGGCACGTCCCAGACGCATGGGTGACGGGACGTCTAGAGCCATATCGGCCGATGCTCCACGGATCTCGTCCGCCAAGCACCCCCTCCTCAGGCTGAGACCTCAGCAGGTACCACTCCTCCTCGTAGCCTTCGTGGTCACAGTCAACGCCTGGATGCTGCGGGCGACCACGGACTCCGTTGCCTACTTGGACGATGCCTCGATCCACGAGCAGATGGTCCGCTTCGCCAGCCGATCCGTGGCCATGGGAGCCTGGCCCGGATCGCGCTGGTTCCCGTTCCTGAACCTCGGCTCGCCGCAGTTCCTGCACTACCAGGGCCTGGCTGCCACCACGGTTGGCGCACTCGGCTCCCTCGGCAGTCCCGACACAGCGTTTCGCTGGTCGCTCTACCTCCTGCTCGTGCTCTGGCCGATCGCCATCTACTGGTCCGGCAGGATCATGGGCCTGCCGACCGCCGCTGCGGCCTTCGCTGCCGCCCTGTCGCCGTTCCTGGCATCCACCTCGGCGGTCGGCTTCGAGCAAGGTGCCTATCTCTGGATCGGCTACGGCCTCTGGGCCCAGCTCTGCGCGTCGTGGCTCCTCCCCTTTGCCCGGGCCTGGACCTGGCGGGCAATGGACGATCGGCGAGCGGTGTTCAAGGCCGTCTTGTTCGTCACGCTCACCGCAGCCGTGCACTTCGAGACCGGCTACCTCGCCTTCCTGGCCGTCGTGCTCCTCCCCTGGATGCGCGGGTCCGAACTCCGCCAGCGGCTGACCCGGGCCGGGGGAGTCCTTCTCGGGAGCGCCTGTGCCACCGCAGTGGTGACCGTCCCGCTGCTGGCGAACTCCAGCTATGCCGCCCTCAACACCTATCTCTCCACCACCGGCCTGGTCCGTGGCTACGGAGCGAAGCAGGACCTGTGGTGGCTGATCACCGGGTCGCTCTTCGATCATCGCCGACTGCCGGTGATCAGCCTGCTTGTCCTTGTGGGCGCCGCCTCGGTCCTGTGGCGGTGGCGGTCGGGACTGCTGAGGCTTTGGTTTCCATCTGACTTGTGAGGATTTCGGTCCTCACGGAAGGATGATGACCATGCCTGCCGCCTATCCAGAAGAGTTCCGGAGGGACGTCGTTCGAGTGGCCC
>CAITPI010000072.1 GCA_903894295.1 uncultured Acidimicrobiaceae bacterium | reverse complement strand
CGGTGCCCGAGCGTCTCGTTCTGGACCCGCCGGCGGCACTCGTCGAGCTTGGTGGTCATGTGGCGGACCACGTGGAACTTGTCGGCCACCAGCCGGGCATCGGGCAGCGCCTCGTCGAACACATGGCGATAGGTGGCGGACAGGTCGAGGGTGCCCGAGCGGACACCTCGGCACCACTCAGCTCCCTGTTCCTCGATCCAGCGCTTGGGCTCTTCGCTCCTGCGATCAGGGACCAGGTCGAGCAGCTGTCCCCGTTCCACGTCGACCAGGGCGGTGACGAAGTGCTGGATGCGTCGCTCGCCCGCCTTCACGAAGAGGTGCTCGTCGAGCCCGAGGGCGCTGACCGCGCCGAAACGGTCGGGATGGTCGACCAGCGCCGCGCCGAAGGCGAGCACGGCGTCGTTGACGGTGTGCCAGTCACAGCCGAGCACCGTCGCCACCTCGTTGACAGTCCGACCGTTCTTGCCCACCTCGACCGTCGCCCATCGTCCGGCTCGGTCGGTCAGTTTCAGTCTCGACCCGGCGATCCGCTCGTCGACCTCGGTCCACGAACCCACCGGGCACGTCGTCTCCGGACAGCGCCACCGGCGCTTGTGCCAATGGAGGCTGACCGGCGAACCGAAGGTCGGCAGGTCGACGAAGGTGACGACTCGCCATCCCTTGAGCGTGGCCACCGAGCCACAGGAACGGCAGCCGTCCAACGAGGCATTCGTTTGAATGTGCAGCTCGACCGAGTCGTCGGCAAGGCGGACCGCGCCGAGCACCGTCACGTCGGGGAGACCGACGAGCAACTCGTTGACCTTGGCCGGATCAGTCTCGAGCGATGAAGGGAGCATGCGGAGCTGGGGCATCGCCCGACGGTGCCATCAGCGCCTCACGCATTGGTGGACCCAAGCCCCCGGAAATCCGATGAGCCCGTTTGTTGCGTGAACTCAGCATGCGCTGAGAGCTCCTTGCCTCGATCCCACGTGAGCGACCGACGTATCTGTTCGGGCATCACTGCGAAGCTGTCAACGAGGGCAGCACGCATCGATGCGGCCCCATAGCCGCCAAGGGCCGGTCCATTCTTGGCCGGCGGTCGTTCACGCCAGCCGACCTGACGCGGCAGGTGCACAAGGATCGTGAACCTGCTCGTTCGTTCCACGACGGTGCCGATCGCGGATCGTTCGGTCCCGATGATCAGGTCACCTTCCCAATGGCCGGGGACGACTCGGTCCTCGGCCTCGGAAGGTCGCTCGCCAATCACCACCTCGGGCGTTACGTGACCGGTTGCGCGCTGCTGTGAGCGAGCCCGGGGAACGCGCAAGGCTCGACCGGTGCGAAGGCAGGCCACCAGTTCACGCTTCAGTGCGCCCCGGCTCTGGATGTAGAGCGCCTGATAGATGGCCTCGTGTGAGATCCTCATCGTGACGTCCCCAGGGAAATCGACCTGCAGACGTTTCGAGATCTGCTCAGGGCTCCACGCAGTCGCCCACACGCGGTCTTGTCGGCGCGGTCGATTCCGCCCCTTCCAAGTCGCCGTCGGGGGACCGAGCACAGAACCGTCGGCAGAGTGAACCTTGCCGGCGAGACGATCCTGGACGTATCTGCAGAGTTGCTCGTTGGCAACCAGCTTTGGAGTCTTTGGGCGCCGCGCCGCCAGCTCGGCTTTCCACTGAGCGACACCCGCCCGATACTTCAACTTGCCGTTGCGAGTCGCTGCGTTCCGGCGAAGTTCTCGCGAAATCGTTGATGGTGACCGACCGATCTTTCGCGCGATCGCTCTAACCCCGAGATTCTGAACGTGCAGTAGAGCGATCTCCTCACGTTCAGCAAAGGACAGATACCTGCCCGTCGACGGGCTCAGTTCGATGCATGGCATGCCTCCACGTTCGCGGAACCAACGGCTGCCGACCGGGCCCGACACCCCGCATGCAATCGCAGCTTCCTCGCTGGTCAGGCCTTCTGCAATCTTGACCCAGAACGCCCGTTCCACATCGCGACGAACTGGCGGACGTCCCGGCGATCGCATCGCTGGCCTTCCAGTCTGCGTGACTAACCATCCAGGCTGTCTGCCCATCACTCACCTCCACGTCGAGGTGTTGCGACGACCGATTGAATCCGCCTTGGACGCCGCGATCCGAATGGTGAACCAGGTGCGAGAGGTCCTGGTCTCGCTGGGCGTAGACGGCCATCTCGAGTGCGTCGATGGCCAAGTCGCTGCGCAGCGAGGTCGAGACCTGCCAGCCGACGACCCGCCTCGAGAACACGTCGATGACGAAGGCGACATAGACCCAGCCGCTGTGGGTCTTGACGTAGGTGAGATCGGCAACCCAGAGCCGGTTGGGACCGGGCGCTGTGAAGTCCCGCTCGACGAGGTCAGCGGGCCGAGGCAGACGGTCGTCGCCCAAGGTCGTGACCTTGAAGGCTCGGCCCCGTCGTGCTCCGACCAGGCCCATGTCGCCCGTGAGGCGCTCGACGGTGCAGCGAGCGACGCTGATGCCCTTCTTGTTCAAGGCGATCCAGATCTTGCGGGCGCCGTAGACGAAGTGGTTCTCGTCGTAGGCGGCCTGGATCTCGTTGACCAGAACCTCGTCTCGGAGCGTTCTGGTGGACTTCGGTCTTGAGATCGCTGCGTAGTAGGTGGCGGGAGCGAACTGCAGGGCTTTGCAGATCGGCTCGACTCCCCAGGTGGTCTTGTTCGCTTGAATGAAGCGAACTACCTCTTCGTTCGACCGTCGAGCTCGGTCGCGAAGAAAACCGACGCTGCCTTCAAGATCTCGTTGGCTCGGCGGAGCTCACGAACCTCCTTCTCGAGGGCCTTGAGCCTCGCCTTCTCATCGGTGGTGAGGCCCGTCCGAGCACCCCCATCGACCTCAGCCTGTCGGACCCAGTTGCGCAGCGTCTCAGGAGTCATGCCGAGCATGCCGGCGACTGCGGTCATCGTCGCCCACTCGGAGGGATACTCCGCTCGGTGTTCGACGACCATCGTCACTGCTCGCTCACGCAGCTCCGGGGAGTAGCGGGTGTTCCTTGCCATGGCTCAATCCTCTCAAGGGAATGAGCCTCCAGGAAACCCGGGGTGATTCACCCGGCCCTGTACCCGGCACGGTTGAGATGCTACCTTTTTTGTGAGGTGAAGTTGCAAAAGGACCGTTGAGGGGTACGTGGAAAGGCGAAGCAGCAGGTGGATGACTTGACGTTTTGCGATGAGTGTGGCGGGAAACTGGTCTCCGGTTCGGGGTCGTGCCCGTCCTGTGGTTCGAACGAGCCAGTGGGGGGTGACGGTTTCGGGTTTGCCTCCGAATTCCCCGGAAGCGGGGGTATCGGATTTGGCCCGGAGGCTCCGGGGAACGTCGAAGGTGCAGCCGGCCCCGGTCGTCTGGTGGATCCTCTGGATCTTCCGGCCGTGCCAATCCTTGCGGCGGCTGGAGCAAACCCGCGTGGGCGGCGTGTGTCACGGTGGATGGTGTCTCTGGTGGCCGGGGCCAGCCTTGCCGTCGCCGTCATCGTGCTCGCCGTGACCGGTGCCTTTGTGGGCCCGAGTTCGGCGTCTTCCGCACCCTCCGGTGGTTCACCGTCCCCGACACCCCCAACCTTCTCTTCCGCCAGTGGCCAAAACGGACAATCCCCGACGGATTCGTCAACGCAAGCCAGTCAGACCAACCCGGGGGCGGGAAACAAGTCCGGTGGTTCGAAGCAGGCAGCACCGACACAACGGACACCTACCAGCTCTGCCGGGTCCGGGCCAACCTCGGGAGACACGAGCGGGTCCAACCGATCCGGCAGCGGTGGCTCAGGAAACCGGGGATCATCGACGCCGTCAACGAAGCCAATGCCCGTCGGTACTCTCCCCAGGGTGGTTGGCGTTCCCGTAACCAGGCCCACGACACCGATTACGCCACCGATTGTAATTCCACCGGCGACAACGCCGACCACTTCACCCCCTGCATGGACTGAGTATGCGGGTGGCACTGCGACGACTTTTCTCAATGCTCAGCACCAAAGTGGAGTGGGACAAGCAATACCGGCTCGTACACCAATACAGATGTCGTGTAGAGAGCAGGGCTTAGCAGTCAGTGACGGCGACACCTGGTACTACCGGGTCGCATCATCTCCGTGGAACAACCAGTACTACGTGTCGGCCGATGCCTTCTACAACAACGGTGCGACCAGTGGCTCCCTGGCCGGTACGCCATTTGTTGATCCAAATGTTCGTGTTTGTTGAGTCCGGTATCGCAAGTATTCGCGATCCTGTCGGTGGGGCGCTAGCCTTTCCAGCATCCTGTAACCAGTAGTGGCATCGACCGGATCGGAGAACCTGCTGCGATGAGCTGGACGTCACAAGGACCAGACTGGTGGCAAGCCTCGGACGGCAAGTGGTACCCGCCGCCGGGAGTCGTCACCGCCAACCCGGGCGTTGGACCGTATGGGTCCCAAGTCCCGGGTGGACAACCCAACGTCGGGTATGGCCCGGCTCCCAGTTATGGAATCGCGCCCGGATATCCGGGACCTGTCGCCACACCGGGAAAGAGCGGGTTGGCCATCGCGTCGATGGTGGTGTCCATTGCCGGCATCGTTTCGTGTGGGCTGGGTTTCATCGTTGGTTTGATCCTTGGAATCGTGGCGTTGGGCCAGTTCTCGAAGCCCGACGGCCCAAAGGAGGGCAAGGGATTCGCCATCGCCGGTGTGATCGTCGGCCTTGCCGGTATCGTGCTCATCCTCGTGGGAGTGCTGCTGGCCTACCTGACCAGCTACAACTGCCAAACGGGAATGCCTCATGGTTGGTGCAACACCCCTTATGGCTACTGACCGTCGGCCACTCAGACCAGGCACGTGAGGAGACGGGGCGACCGTCCTTGCCGGTTGAAGGTTCACCGGGCACGACGGGCGGAAACCGAAGTCTTTTCGGCTGCGATCCTGCCTCCGACGATGGCTCGGCGACGATCTGGTCGGGTCGCATCTGTCCGGAAACCACCGAGGACCACCTGAGCGGGAGTCGGGAACCAGGAAGTTTCAGGGAGTTTCGTGGCCTGACCAACCGGTGGCAATATGGGAGGGTTCTCGAGTTCGGAGATGCGCCCGGGAGCGGCGGGGTGACCGACGTGATCATCCGGCTTTACAGGTGAAATGGGAAAGAGATGCTCTGGGCAGTCGGAGAACCTTCGTTGTGACGTCGGCGCAACCCACCGGGCCGGGATCTTGTCCCGTCTGCGAAGCCCCGTTGCCGGCTTCGGCCCGCTTTTGCGGTGAGTGTGGAACTCCGGGTGACTCCCGGGAACCGGTGGCCGGGAGTCCGCTTCGTTCCGGTTGGGTTGTTGCCCTTCTGGTCGGCCTGGCGGTCGCCGTCGTGGTGCTGCTGTCCCTGCTGCTCGTCAACCTGGGCCGGGGCAGTGCTTCGGGTTCGTCTGCTCGTCCGGACCGACCTCAAGGGGGCCCGGCAGTATCCACGTCGACCACGTTGGCACTCTCTGTCCAGTTGGCGGTGACGGTGCCGGTCAACGAGTGTCCGACCCAGCAAGGAATCCCCCAGACCCAGTCCGAGCAAATCCCGTCAACCATAGCGCTGACCTTGCCCTCCGAAGTGGCCCACAAGGTGGCCTTCTACAGTGACAGCACCCGCTCGCTGGCTCCCATACTGGGGCCGAAGGGATGGTCGTGCAGTGTCGGCGAGGCGGTGGACGGAGGCATCGGTGTATCCATCTACCCGGCGTCGGAGACGGCCGACTTTCCGGCCACCTACAACGCCAGCCAGGTTCCACCCAGTCCGTCGGTCGTCATCAAGGCTTCCGATGACGGAGGGTGTCAGTCCTGTGTGGCGGACACGGTGTGCCCTTATGTACCCGAAGCAGAAGTCAAAAGTGGATATGGCCAGTCCTGCCCGACGTCGCTGCTCCCGGATGAAACCGTCAAGTGGCTGAACGGTTCTCCCGGCCCGGGCTTCAACGGCACCGCCAACGATCTGATCTCCTTCACGATTCCGGCTGGCTCGCCCAAGCCCGGGGTGTCGTCGGGCCGGTTCGCCGACGAGGGCGTATTGAGTTACCAGTCGATGGACTCCGAGGCCTCGGATTCCGAACTTGACTGCGTGCTGCCGCCGGCCGACGAGAACGTGTGCCAGGCAGCGTTTTCCGATTTCATCAACCGGAGCTGGCCGTCACAGTCGGACAACTCCTAGAACCAACCGGAGCAAGGTCCCAAGGCTGCCGGGTCCCGGATGGCGTGGGTGCCGTCCCCCGGAACGTTGATGGCCGAGCCAGGGCGTTGGGTGCGGTGTCAATGGATTCACCGGGCCACCAGCCGTGTGGTCTCAGCCGGTACCGACAGGGGTGGGCGTGTTCTACGGCCTGCCGTCGGGATCTGTCTCCCGCCCCCTTTTCGGCCACGCAGTGTCTCCGGTAGCGTTTTCCGCGGGCCGAACGGACCGGGGATCAAAGGCCGGCGTTTTCCCACAGGCAACCCGAAAATGCAAGGAGTCGGAAAAGGATATGGTGTGGAGGTGAGCATGTCGCCTCAAAGTTCGGGCTGGTGGCAGGCCTCTGACGGCCGGTGGTACCCGCCCCAGCAGCCAGCGGCGACCGCCGTTCCTCCGACTCCGAACGACGGAATGACTCCGGTTCCCTTACCGTCCGTACCAAATCACTATGGCGACCCGGCCTATGGCAATGCCCATCGGGCGTGTGTTGGCTGTGGTGGTGCCGTGATGGCGACGGCAAGCGTGTGTCCCCGATGCGGCACCATGTTCGGAACGCCGAAGGACAAGACGGTGGCGGTGCTGCTGGCCATCTTTCTTGCCCCTTGGAACTGGTTGTACACCTACAAGAGGGACATGGAAAAGTTCTGGGTCGGTCTGAGCGCGATGTTCGTCGGTTCGATCTTGGCCTTTTATCTCATCGGCCTACCTATCCTCTTCGGCGTCTGGCTTTGGGCCGTCATTGATGCCTCCACCAAGCCCGACTCCTACTACCGGCAGTTCCCGCACGGCTGACAGCCCTGACCGACAGTGGCACCGTTCGGCCTCGCCGGTGGGTAACTGCTGTCGTCCGCTGTCGCCGGGGCCACCTCCTCCGGTTCGATCGACCGGATCGACCATTGCCAGGAGTGATGATTCCGGAGTCCGGAAACAAGGCGGTGTCGGGCCTCTTCGGGTCGGGAACCAGCTGACTGAGGTCGGAACCGTCTGCCCTGCCGGTCCGGCGTCTGCTTTGGTCATCCGTTCGGCCGAGCTCGAAGACGCGGACCCGAACCGGGACCTCGACAGACTCGACGCCGGGTTCCCTGCCCACCACGTTCCGGACCGTCAGGATCAGCAGTTCCTTCGGCCCAGCGAACGTCGTCGTATCCCGGACCCAACCTGGTTTGGGGCACCTACCGCGGTGTGACGAACCCGGCCCTTGGGATCAGTTCTTCCGTCTCGACCGGACAAGAAGTCCCGCAGGGTTGGGTTACGCCGACGTCCATTCAGCGACGCCTCGTGGCGTCACAGATCAGATGTTGTCTTCTGGGATGGCAGTCCCGATGGACTGATACGGTTCGTGACCGTCAATCGAGATTTGGGGTTGCAACGACGGTCGTGACCGGACGTGTGGCCGGAAGGTTGAACAGGAGGCAGTGTTAGATGTCGTCAGGAAACCGGTGGTTTACCGCGTTGGTGAAGATGGCGCTCGTCGTGGTCCTCACCGGACTTCTTGGGGTGCCGTTGGCCGCGTCAACCGCAGGAGCGGCCGGGCGTGACGCCCATGCTGCAGCTTCGTCTTCCACACCCCCGGTGGAAGTTGGCTACTACCTCGCCACGTCAACCGGCCGGGTCTATTCCTATGGAGGGGCACCTTGGTATGGATCCACCGGTGGAAGTACGGCGAACGGAACCACGACCGGAATCGCCCGGACCGCCGACGGCAAGGGGTACTGGCTGGTGACCAACATCGGCAAGGTGGACGTCTTCGGTGATGCCACCTGGTAAGGCTCCGAGTACAACTCGACCAAGGGGAACGTTGCCGATGGCGTCTCGGTCGGTCTGGTTCCGACTTCGGACGGGCTCGGCTACTGGATCCTCACGTCAACCGGTCGGGTCTTTGCCTATGGAGACGCAACCTTGATCGGATCCGAGTTCTCATCGACCGGTGGCAATCCGGCGAACGGCCAGTCCGTGTCGCTGACTCCGACTTCGGACGGGCTCGGCTACTGGATCCTCACGTCAACCGGTCGGGTCTTTGCCTATGGAGACGCAACCTTGTTCGGCCTGCCCAACGGGGCACCGGTGTACAACACATCCACCCTCGGTTCGGCCGCCGAACTGGTGGCGACTCCGGATGGAAAGGGATTCTGGATCATCACGTCAATCGGTCGGGTCCTCAACTTTGGCGATGCCATCTGGTTCGGCTCCGAGTTCAGCCAGACCGGTGGTAACCCTGCCTACGGCAAGGTTGCGGGAATGGTCGCCACCCCGGACGGCAAGGGCTATCTCGTGACCACCAGCACCGGTCGGGTCTTCAACTACGGCGATGCCACCTGGTTTGGTTCAACCGGTGGCAGCACGACCGGCGGGGCGACCGTCGGAATTGCACTCGCTTCGCAACCTCCGCTTCAAGGGGTGACCGCTATCGCTGCTGGCGGTGGCCACACCTGTGCGCTGCTTTCCGGTGGCACGGTGGAGTGTTGGGGGGAGAACGACTACGGCCAGTTGGGCGATGGGACGAGTTCGGGACCGCAAACCTGCAACGGCTATGCGTGCTCCACCACCCCGGTGGCCGTCACGGGACTCACCGGGGTGACTTCTATCGCTGCTGGCGGTGGCCACACCTGTGCGCTGCTCTCCGGTCGCACGG
>CAITPI010000071.1 GCA_903894295.1 uncultured Acidimicrobiaceae bacterium | reverse complement strand
CGGTTGGTGGTTACTCGGTCGGCTCGATGACCTCGATCGTCTCGGTCACCGACGTGATCTCACCCTCGGCGTTGACCTCGGCCACGTCGGTCACTTCCACCACGTCGGTCACGTTGCCATCGGCGTCAAGCTCGACAATGTCGGTCACTTCCACGACGGCGGTGACGTCGCCGGCTTCGTTGGTCTCGACGATGTCGGTCACTTCCACCACGGCGGTGACGTCGCCGGCTTCGTTGGTCTCGACGATGTCGGTCACTTCCACCACGGCCGCCGTCACGCCCTCGGGGTTGACCTGCTCGGCCACGTAGTCGGCCCAGGCCGCCTGGGCCTCGGTCTCCGGCGTGAACTCGGTCTCCACGAACTCGTACGGTCCGACGTAGTTGCCATCGGCGTCGTAGTTGTGCTCGCCGAACGCCTCGCGGTACTCCTCGGAGACTTCGCCACCTTCGGCGGCCTGCTTGATCGACAGGCTGATGCGCCGACGCTGCAGGTCGATGTCGATGATCTTGACCCACAACTCTTCGCCCGGAGTGACCACCTGTTCGGGCAGGTCCACATGGTGGGCGGCCATTTCGGAGATGTGTACGAGACCCTCGATGCCGTCGCCCACCTGGACGAACGAACCGAACGGCACCAGCTTGGTGATGCGGCCGTAGACGAGCTCGCCCACCTGGTGGCTGTTGGCAAAGTCCTGCCACGGATCGGACTGGGTCGCCTTCAGCGAGAGGCTGATCCGTTCCTTGGACAGATCGACATCAAGCACCTCGACGTCGATCTCGTCACCGACGGACACCACGGACGACGGATGGTCCACGTGCTTCCACGACAGCTCGGAGACGTGGACGAGGCCGTCCATGCCGCCGAGGTCCACGAAGGCACCGAAGTTGACGACCGACGAGACCACACCCCGGCGACGCTCGCCCGGCTTGAGGTTGACCAGGAACTCGCCCCGCTGCTCCTTCTGGGTCTCTTCCAGCCAGGCCCGCCGGGAGAGCACCACGTTGTTGCGGTTGCGGTCGAGTTCGATGATCTTGGCTTCGATGGTCTTGCCCACATACGGCTGGAGTTCGCGCACCCGGCGAAGCTCCACGAGGGACGCCGGGAGGAAGCCCCGCAGACCGATGTCCACGATGAGGCCACCCTTGACCACCTCGATGACCGGACCGGAGACCATCTCGTTGGCCTCCTTCAACTTCTCGATCGTGCCCCAGGCCCGCTCGTACTGGGCCCGCTTCTTGGAGAGGACCAGCCGGCCTTCCTTGTCTTCCTTCTGGAGAACCAGCGCCTCAACCTCTTCACCGAGGGAGACGATCTCGGAGGGATCCACGTCGTTGCGGATGGAGAGTTCTCGGACCGGGATGACCCCTTCCGACTTGAATCCGATGTCCAACAGGACTTCGTCCCGGTCGATCTTCACGACGGTGCCCTGGACCAGATCGCCGTCTTCGAACTCGACAATCGTGCCGGTCATCGCATCTTCGAGCGACGAGCCGGCGAGGTCGTCCTCGGTGACCGGGCGGGGAATGTAGACCCCGTGTTCGTCAAAGTGACCCATCGGCTGGGTCGAGAGCAGGGTGGCGCCCTCGGGCACTACGTGTGTATCGGACATTAGGTAGGTAGCTCGCTTTCCGGACAAGGTGCCGCCCGCTGCATCGAAGATGCCGCCGGCGGGTACAGGTTCAGGTCACCGTGTTGTGACCGACTGGATATCCTACCGCAACCCGGTGTGCTCTTCCCACCGAGGGTCGGACCAATCGGTCGTCGCCCGGGACCGCGGCCGACACCCTGGCCAACCGGGCGCCCCGTGCCGGTGAATTGGGGTCAGGAGCCCTTGGCCTCGGCCCAGGACGGTCCCCAGGCCATGGCCACCTTGAGCGGCACCCGAAGCGAGGCCGCTTCGGTGAGGCACGTTTCGGTCAACGCCTCGACGGCCTCCTCTTCCCCGGGTTCGACGTCGAGAATGACCTCGTCGTGGACCTGGAGCACCAGATCACTCGAGAAGTTGCCGGATTCGAGCGCTTCGTCGAGTCGCACCAGGGCAATCTTGAACAGGTCGGCGGCCAGACCCTGGATGCCGGCGTTCATCGCCTGGCGCTCGGCAGCCTGTCGCACCTGGTAGTTGGAGGCCTTGAGGTCGGGGAGGGGCCTTCTCCGGCCGAAGGTGGTCACGGTGTAACCCACCGCCCGGGCCTGGTCCACGGCTTCGTCCATGTAGTGGTGCACCTCGGGAAACGCCGCAAAGAACGCCTGGAGGATGGCCTGGGCCTCGTCGACCGGCACGGCCAGGCGCTGGGCCAGACCGTAAGCTTCCATGCCGTAGGCGAGCCCATAGCTGACCATCTTGGCCACCGTGCGCTGCTCGGAGGTCACAGCGTCGCGTTCGATGCCAAAGACCCGGGCCGCCACCGTGCGGTGGATGTCCTCTCCGGCGGCAAACGCCGAGGTCAGACCGGGATCCCCCGAAAGGTGGGCGATGGCCCGCAACTCGACCTGGTCGTAGTCGGCCACCAGCAGTGTGCGGCCCGGGCTGGGCACGAACGCCTCTCGGAAGCGACGGCCGTCGTCGGTCCTCACCGGGATGTTGTGGAGGTTGGGCTGGTCCGACGAGAGCCGTCCGGTACGGGCCACCGTTTGGCGGAACGTGGCGTGGATCCGGCCGTCGGCGGCCACTTCGGCGGCCAGGTTGTCGCCGTAGGTCGAACGGAGTTTCTCGACTTCCCGATACCGCAGGAGCACGTCCACGATCGGGTGCTGGTCCCGAAGCTGCTCGAGGGTCCGGGCATCGGTGGAGAACCCGGTCTTGGTCTTGCGGATCGGGGTGAGACCAAGTCGTTCGTAGAGCACCTCGCGCAACTGAGGCACCGAGTTGACGTTGAACGGGCCACCCGCCAGTTCGTGGAGTTCGGACTCGAGGGACCGGCATCGTTCGGTGAGCTCGGAAGCGATGGACCGCAACACGGCGACGTCGACGGCGATTCCCACCGACTCCATGCGGGCCAACACCCGGACCAGGGGGCGCTCCACCGTCGAGAACAGTTCGCCTTCGCCTACCTCGGCCAGGGCCGGAAGCAGGAGCGGCGCCAGTCGGCCGACCACGGCCACCTCCTCAACCAGCCGCAGGTCGGCCGCCGGCAGCGTTCCGTCATCGTCCCCGTCGTCCAGGGCGAACGACCCCTGCGTCGGGGCCGCCACCGGGGTCTCCAGCGCCACACCGAGATACCGCCGGGCGAGATCGCCCAGACGGTAGTGATCGGTCGACGGATCGAGCAGGTAGGCGGCGACGGCCGTGTCCATGCCCAACTCCCGGGCGTCAAGGCCGAGGGCCAGCAACGACCGCATGATCTCCTTGACGTCGTGACCGACGACCGCCGGCAGGCCGGGTGTGAAGAAACCCCTGAGGCCGTCGATCACGGCCTCGTCGGCCAGATCGGTTCCGGTCAACATGACCACCGGAGACACGGGCGAGATGTCCGAACCCGCAGCGTGCCATCCGACGCCGAGACCGAGACGGCTGAGCGGCGATCGTCCCGGATCACCCTCCCACC
This sequence comes from uncultured Acidimicrobiaceae bacterium, assembly GCA_903894295.1. Classification (GTDB taxonomy): domain Bacteria; phylum Actinomycetota; class Acidimicrobiia; order Acidimicrobiales; family RAAP-2; genus Bog-756. The sequence continues at coordinate 33,358 of CAITPI010000071.1, read as the reverse complement.
GGGCGACGAGGGCGACCCAGCCGTCCAGCTGCCGGACCGTATCGAGCAGAACCCCGAGATCCCGAAGGATGTCGCCCACGCCCGTCGGCCGGAGCACCACCGGCTGACCCAACCAGTCCGGTACTTCGTCCAGCAAAGGCACCTCGTCGGCCGCCTCGTTGACGACGGCCGGCGGCGGAGCCGCCGGACTCCCCTGACTCCCCAGATCGACGCCCCCGGCGTCCCCTGCCCCGAGCGCCCCGTCCTTCATCAGACCGGAAAACCTCGTCCACAGGCTGCGCAGCTCGAGCGCCCCGAAGACACTCCGGGCCTCTTCGGCCTTCCAGCCGCCGAGTTTCAGATCGTCCACGTGCACGCCGAGGGGAACGTTGCGTACGAGTGGAATCACCTCGGCGTTGATCCGAACCCGCTCGAGGGAGTTGGCCAGGTTCTCCCGAAGTTTCGGGGACAGCGCATCGAGGTGGGCGTAGAGGGTGTCGAGGTCGCCGTACTCGTTGACCAGTTTGGCCGCCGTCTTCTCCCCCACGCCCGGCACCCCGGGCAGGTTGTCGGACGGATCTCCCCGCAAGGCGGCCAGAATCGGATACAGGCTGGGCGTGACGCCCGTGCGTTCGACGATGCCGGCCTCGTCGTAGAGGGCATAGTCGCTGACCCCCCGCTTGTTGTAGAGCACCCGGACGTGGGGGTCCTCGACGAGTTGATAGCTGTCCCGGTCGCCGGTCACGATGATCACGTCCTGGCCACGGTCACGGGCTTCGGTGGCCAGGGTTGCCAGGACGTCGTCGGCTTCGAATCCCGGAGCGGAAACCACCGGGATGGCCAGGGACTCCAACATGGCCCGGATCATGTCGAACTGGGGTGGCAGATCCGGGGGCGTCTCGGCCCGACCACCCTTGTAGTCCCCGACCATGTCGTCCCGGAACGTCCCTCCCGGGAGGTCGAAGGCGACCGCCAGTGCACCCGGGCGGTGGTCCCGGATCAGGTTCACCACCATCGAGGCGAATCCGTGGACGGCGTTCGTGACCACGCCCTGGCTCGTGGTCAGGGTGGTGGGCAGGGCGAAGTAGGCACGAAAGGCCAGGGACATGCCATCGAGCAGGATGAGGGGCCGGGGGCCGGACGGCACGGAGGACCCGACGGGGGAAGCGTTGCTGGCCATGGACGAGGGTATCGCCGTTTTCCCGACCGGAACGGCTAGGGCGCCAACTCTCCGGCCAGAATCTGGCGGGCCACGTCGACCATCTTCGAGCGGGTGCTCATGGCCGTCCGTTGGATGAAGCCAAACGCGCTGGCTTCGTCGAGCCCGAAGTTGTCCATGAGGTACATCTTGGCTTCCTCGACCAGTCGGCGGGTCACCAGTTTGTCCTCCGCCGCCCCACCCGTCGCCTCGAGGTCGATGGCCCGCTCTTCTTCGCTCCGGGCGATGGCCAACTCGATGGCCGGGATCAGTTCGTGACGCTGGAACGGCTTGACCAGATAGGCCGCCACTCCGGCGTCCCGGGCCTGGTCGATCAGGTTCCGCTGGCTGAACGCCGTGAGGATCAGGACCGTCACCGGAATCTGGGCGTCCCGGATGGCGTGGGCCGCCTCGAGGCCGTCCAGGCCGGGCATCTTGATGTCGAGAATGGCGAGGTCGGGCCGGTGTTCCCGCACCAGTTCGATCGCTTCGTCGCCCCGGCCGGTTTCACCCACCACGTCGAATCCCTCGTCGATCAGGATCTCCTTCAGATCGAGGCGGATGATCGCCTCGTCTTCGGCGATGACTACTCGTTTGGCCATCTTGTGGGGTCCTTTCGGGCTACAGGCTTGTTACGGGCGTTTCCGGTCGCCGGCGGCCACACGGTGGTTCACGATCCGTGCGGAACGTCGGAATGACGCAGAGTAGACGAACTCCCGGGTCAGAACCGGGCGTCGGCGACAATCCGGTCGATCAGGTCTTCCTGACGCTGTTCGAGGGCCCGGATCTCTTCTTGCAGGTGGCTCCTCGAGCGCAGCATGGCCGTCACGTGTCGGTTGACGTCGGCGAACTCCTGCGAGGCCAACGGGGTCTCGGCCACGATGGCTTTCAGGCGGCTGTCGTCAGCCACTTCGTTCACCGCCACGAGTTGTTCCTCGAGCACGCTCAACTCACGCCGCGCCTTGTCCAACCGGGCCCGGTTGTCCGAGAGTTTACGCTCCAGCAGGGCTTGTCTCATGGGTCTTCCAGTGTAGATCAACCGTTCCCGGAAGGACACGGCAAATCACGAGAAGACCCGCGGCCGTGTCCGGTTCCACTCCCGCCGTCCCGATCGGGTCGGAGCCGACAGAGACAGGTTCGGAATGGTTCAATGGTTTCTCCCGGGGTCCTCAAAGGACACGGATTCTTGACGTCAGAAAGGTCTCCACCCGTCCGGTCTCCGGTGGAGGGCCCATGCCAGGACCCAAAGGAACCGGGACCTCGATGACTTCCCCGCCGTTCTCCGACTTCGCCCGTCGAACCGGCTGCTCGCCGGCCACCAGGTCATCCGCCAGGTAGTCCGTCGAAGGCTGGAGATCCCCCGGGACGTTCACTTCTTCCAGGGCCGACAGGGTGGCGAGGACTCCCCGGGAGAAACCGGACTCATAGCGCCCCCCGATCCAGACGGAACGGCTCGGTGTCCCCCACCGGTCCAGGCCGGCCAGGGTGGCCCCGATCCCGCCCAGGCGGGCCGGCTTCACGCAGACGCCGGTGGCGAGACCCCTCCGGAGCGCTTCGTCGACGTCCAAAGGTGAGTGAACGCCTTCGTCGAGGGCCACCGCTGTTCCGAGACCATCGAGCGCCCGGACCTGCTCGTCAGTCCCGGCGTTGGGGGAAAACGGCTGTTCGAGCGCAGCCAGCACCCCGCCGTTCTCCCGCAGCCACCGACCAAAGGTGGCGCCCGCCTTGTCCCCCGGCGTGGGAGTCGACGACCCGGTCGGGTCGTTCCACGCTGCGGGGCCATAGGAACCGTTGGCGTCGGCACAAAGCACGAGATCCGGAAAACGGTCGGCGAGACGTTCGAGGGGAACCACGTCCCACCCCGGCTCGATCTTCACCTTGATCCGACGAAAGCCGCGTTGGCGAAGCCGTCCGACCTCGGTTTCCAGCGCCCCGAGGTCGTCGGTGATGCCGATCACCGCGCCCGCCTCCACCCAGGACCCCGCGACGCCCAGGACCCCGGCCAGGGAACGCCCACTGGCCCGAAGCCACAGGTCCGCCACGGCCATCTCCATGGCGGCAAACGCCAACGGGGCGTCGGGCACCAGCGCCGAAAGTTCGGGCAGCCGCGTCACCTGTCCATACCGGTCGGAGTCGACGAGCGCGGGGAGCAGTTTGTCGGCGAGGACGTCCGCACACGAGTCCACGTCCTCGGCCTCGTAGGTCGTGTCGGCCAGAGCGGCACACTCACCCCAACCGTGAACAGCCGGCACCGAGCCGTCGGCGGTCGCTCCGACCAGATGGACCAGCGCAAGGGGTCGGGATGAGTGGGTACCCTTGGCCGTGCGCACCGGACGACGGAACGGCAGCTCGACGGTCAGCACTTCGGCCGCCCGGATGCTCCATCCCTCCGGTGCGGCCACCGTCGCCCAAGCGGCGGACAGGGTGGGTCGGCGAACATCACCCGATCCCCCGGTCCCCGAAGTTCTCGCCATGGTTCGAGCATAGGGTCGGGACAGAAGCGGTAGCATCGGGCCTTCACCAGCCCGGGTGGCGGAATGGCAGACGCGGTGGACTCAAAATCCACTGTCCGAAAGGGCGTGCGGGTTCGAATCCCGCCCCGGGCACCACTCCCGCAGTCCTTCGCCGTGGCCGACTGTCGAAGGGGTGCCACCCGGCTGTGCCCCGAGCGGGCCGGGCCGGGCAAGACACCGATTCCGGCGGATTCCGTGGGACACTTTCCCGAGGCGAAAGGGGTTCCTGACACTCCAGACCGGCACGGCCGAACCAGACGACCACATGAGAGGAGTTTCGCTTGCTGTCCTTCACGTTTCCCGGACAAGGTTCACAACGGGCCGGCATGGGTCGGCCGTGGGTGGACCACCCCTCCTGGGAAGTGGTCGAAGAGGCGTCGAACTACGTCGACCGGGATCTCGGTGAACTCCTCCTTGACGCTCCGATGGACGTCCTGACCCAGACGTCGAACGCCCAGTTGGCGACCTTTGTGATGTCCATGGTGGTCCTGGACGCCGTCGAGCGACTCGGACTGTTCCCGGCCGCCTGTGCCGGCCACAGCCTGGGCGAATACTCGGCTCTCGTGGCATCGGGCGCCCTGTCCCTGCCGGACGGTCTGGCGCTGGTCGTCGAGCGGGGTCTGGCCATGCAGGAAGCGGCCGATGCCGAGCCGGGGACGATGGCGGCCCTGTTGGGCATCTCCGACGAGGACGCCGATGCGGCATGCCGTCGGGCCGAGTCCGATGTCTGGGTTGCGAACTACAACGCACCCGGCCAGGTGGTGATCGCCGGCACCCTGGAAGGCATCGCCGCCGCCAGCGAGGCGGCCAAGACCCTGGGCGCCCGCAAGGTGCTGCCCATACCGGTGTCGGGAGCGTTCCACACCCAGTTGATGCTGCCGGCCCGGGCCCGGCTGCGGAAGGTCATCGAATCGGTGGAGTTCCACGCCCCGGAGATCCCGGTGGTGGCCAATGTGGACGCCCGGGTGCACACCGACGCCTCCGAGTGGCCCGGCCTGCTCTCGTCCCAACTCTGCAGCCCGGTGCGCTGGCGGCACACACTGGAAACCCTGGCGGGCCGTGGAGCCTCCCTGCTGGTGGAGTTGGGCCCGGGCGGAGTGCTCACCGGTCTCGTCCGTCGTTCCGTGCCCGACGTGAAGGGCGTGTCGGTGGCCGTGCCCGACGACCTCGACAAACTCATTGACGCCATCGCCGGAGCCGACGAATGGGCGGCCAGCCATCCGGGCGAGCAGGGTGAGCATCTCTATACGTCCGAACGGGTCGTGGTCGCCCCGGCCCCGGGCGTCTTCGAGCCGGATCCTGCCCTCGTGGCCCTCGAGACCTCGGCGTTGGCCGAAGCCACCGCCAGCACCAACCAGACCCCGGCCGGCACCCCGGCCGCCCGCCTCATGGTCGGCGACCGGGTAGGCACGGTTGGCCTGACCGATGTCCGGACCCCCTTTGACGGCCTGCTGGTCCGCTGGCTGGCCGTTCGGGGCGAACGGGTGGTCGAGGGCCAGCCCGTGGCCTGGGTCCGCTCGAAAGGATCGTGATGACCGAGGAGACCGGCACCTCAGGAGAACCTTCGACCGACTCCTCCCGGGTGGTCCTGGTCACCGGTGGCACCCGGGGCATCGGCGGCGCCTGCGCCCGGTGGTTCCTCGACCAGGGTGACCGGGTGGCCATCACGTCGCGCACGGGCGTACTCGGCCCCGAATGGACGCAGTCGGACCCCGGCGACGACCGGTTCCTGAACCTGACCTGCGACATGACCCATGCCGAACAGGTGGAGGCGATGTTCTCCCTGGTCGAAGAGGCCTGGGGTCCGGTCGAGGTGCTCGTCGCCAACGCCGGCATCACCCGGGACACCCTGGTGTTGCGGATGAGCGAAGACGCCTGGTCGGACGTGATCGAGACCAATCTGACGGCGGTCTTCCGGGTGGCCAAACGGGCCATGACAAAGATGCTCCGGCAACGGCGGGGCCGGATCATCGTCATGTCGTCGGTCGGCGCCTTCCTCGGATCGGCCGGTCAGGCCAACTACGCAGCAGCCAAGGCCGGACTGGTGGGCATGGCCCGGGCGATGGCCCGGGAGGTGGCGTCCCGCAGCATCACGGTGAATGTCGTTGCCCCCGGTCTCGTCAACACGGAGATGCTCCACGCCTTGCCGGACGAACAGCTCGCCCAGTTCCAGGCCCAGGTGCCCCTCGGCCGACTGGCCGAACCGGAAGAGATCGCAGCCACCGTCGGTTTTCTGGCCTCACCGGGCGCCGCCTACATCACCGGGGCAGTACTGGCCGTTGACGGTGGATTGGCCATGGGCCTTTGAACCTCCCCGGCTACCCGGTGGCAACGAACTAATCTGGCCAGGAATTCCGTGGTGGATTTCTCCGGGACAACCGGCCAACACCGCCACTTTCCCGGCCCGGCGGCGCTACGGCGTGGCCTAACCTGTACCCAGCAACCGACAACTTCAAGGAGTAGTGCAGTGGATAACGACCAGGCTTTCGCCAAGTTTCAGGAGTGCGCCGTCGAGGTTCTCCAGGTCCCGGCGGACAAAGTGACCCGCGAGGCCCGCTTCACCGAAGATCTGGACGCCGACAGCCTGGACCTGGTGGAACTGGTGATGGCCCTCGAAGAGGAGTTCGACGTCTCGGTTGACGAAAGTGAGCTCGAAGGCATCGACACCATCGGCCAGGCCTTCGAACTGATCGTCGCCAAGATCTGATGCACCTTGGCGTGGGCCCGAACGGCCCGATCCCCGGGCGTCGGGTCGCCATCACCGGACTCGGAGTCGTCACCTGCTGTGGGGTCGGAACCGACGCACTGTGGAACGGCCTGCTGGGCGAACCGATGGAGGGAGAGCGTCGGGCCACCGACTTCGATCCCGAACAGTGGTTCACGACCAAAGAGGCGCGCCAGATCGACCGGTTCGCCCAGTTCAGCGTGGCCGTGGCCGCCATGGCGGTCGCCGATGCCGGAGATCTCGACGCCGATCCGGAACGCTCCGGCGTGGTCATGGGGACCGGGGTGGGCGGTCTGGAGTCCCTGGAGACCCAGATTCTGGTCTACGCCGAACGGGGAGCCCGCCGGGTCTCCCCCCGTCTGGTGCCAATGATGATGACCAACGCCGGGGCGGCTGCCGTCTCGATCAACCTCGGATGGCACGGTCCGTCGGAGACGATCACCACCGCATGTGCCGCCGGAGCCCACTCCATCGCCCACGCCGCCTGGCTGATCGCCTCCGGCCGCTGCGACGTCGTGATCGGCGGCGCCGGAGAAGCCGGCATGACGCCGGTCGGCATCGCCGCGTTTGCCAACATGACGGCCCTTTCGACCTCGGGCCATTCCCGCCCCTTTGACGTTCGCCGGGACGGATTCGTCATCACCGAAGGCGCCGGCGCCCTGGTGCTCGAGGACTGGGACCGGGCCGTTGCCCGCGGGGCGCGCATCTACGGCGAGTTGGCCGGCGCCGGGAGCACCGGAGACGCCCACCACATCACCGCACCCGTCCCGGGCGGAACCGGAGCGGCCTCGTGCATGGCCTACGCCATCGCCGACGCCGGACTGGAGCCGGGTGACATCAGGCACATCAATGCCCACGGAACCTCCACACCGTTGAACGACAAGGCCGAGTCGGACGCCATCAACTCCCTGTTCGGCGAGAACTCCCCTCCGGTCACCTCGACCAAGGGGATCACCGGACACGGTCTCGGGGCCGCCGGAGCCATCGAGGCGGTGGCGGCCGTCCTCACCATCGACCGCGGGTTGATTCCGCCAACGGCCGGCTACGGAGAACCCGATCCTGACATCCATCTCGACATCGTCCACGGGGCGGCCCGGCCCTGGACTCCCGGGCCCGTCCTGTCCAACTCGTTTGGCTTTGGTGGCCACAACGGCTCACTGGTGATCGCGCCCGCGTGATCCGACCGTCATGACCACTTCACCGGCGGGCAGGCCGGTCCAACGGGACGAGGATCCCGGGGCGTACACCACAACCGGCCCATGGTCAGTGGTTCGCCGCGAGATGGGTTGGCGCCGACCCGTCGACGCCGGAGGGAGCATGGAGAGCCTGCGGGCGCAGGCATCGGCACTCGCCACCACCCTCACGAAACCCGGGCAGATCCCCTCCCTTGTGCGCATCACCCAGGTCGGCTACCGGCTGGGCTCGGCGCTCATCGGCTGGGGCCGAAACGAGCGGGGGACTCCGGACTCCCGGGGCGGGGTGGCCCGGAGACTGCGGCCGGCCTTCGAGCATCTGGGTCCCACCTACATCAAGCTGGGCCAGATCATCTCGGCCGGGGAAGGCATCTTTCCCGAAGAGTTGGTCGAGGAGTTCCGTCTCCTTCGGGACCGGGTCAAGCCCGAGCCGTTCCGGATCGTCCGCCAGACCATCGAAGAAGACCTCGGCCGGCCTCTGGCCGAGGTCTTCGTGTCCTTCGACCGCACGCCGTTGGCCTCGGCCTCGATCGCCCAGGTTCATGCGGCCACGCTGCGGACCGGCGAGCGGGTCGTGGTCAAGGTCCAGCGCCGGACGGTCGGCCAACGGGTGAGGAAGGACATCGCCGCCATGGCGTGGATCGCCCCGCACCTGATCGGACGGATCCCGGTGGCGGCGTTGGCCAATCCCCCGGCCCTCGTCGACCTCTTCGCCGAGACCATCGTCGAGGAACTCGACTTCCGCCTGGAGGCCGAGAACATGATGGACATCGCCCAGGTCTTTGCCGAGACCGAACTGGGCTACATCGTCGTGCCCCGGCCCCATCCCGAACTGGTCACCCGCCGGGTCCTCGTCATGGAGCAGCTCCGGGGATTCAGTTGGAACGACGCCGAGGGCATGCGTCGCGCCGGCATCGACACCGCAGCGGTGCTCCGACAGAGCCTGATCGCCTTCCTCGAGGGAGCGCTCATCCACGGTGTCTTCCACGGCGACCTTCATGGCGGCAACATGATGGTGCAGGCCGACGGGACCATCGCCTTGTTGGACTTCGGCATCACGGGACGACTCGACGAGCGCAAACGCCTCGCCTTCCTCCGCCTCCAGACCGGCTCGACGACCAACGACATCAAGGCCCAGATCGCAGCATTGCGGGATCTGGGAGCCCTGCCGTTCGACACCGACATCCAGGCGGTGATCGACGATCTGGGGCTCGACAAACCGGCCGTCGATCCCACCACGCTCACCGCCGACGAGATGGTGAACGAGTTGCGGGAGATCACCAAATCACTCCTCGGCTACGGCGCCCGGCTGCCGAAGGAGTTGATGCTGTTCATCAAGGACATGCTGTTCCTGAACGGTGCCATGGCCACCATGGCGCCCGACGTCGACATCCTCGCCGAGATCATCGCGATTGTGACCTTCTTCGCCGAACGTCACGGCGACCGGATCGCCCGCGAGATCGGCATGGAGGTCGGCGAAGACGTGATCGACCTCGACGGCTACCGGGCGGCCCTCGGCTTCACCGAGGACGCCGATGCCATCACCTTTGAAGATCTCCAGGAGCGACGGGCCATCATCCGGGCCCGACTCGAAGAGCGGTCGGACCAGCAGCAGCGACCTTCATTGACCCGGGCCATCTGGCGGGTCATCCGGCCAACCCGACCCATCTCGGCTTAGTCGCCCGCCTTCACTTCACCGGCGACCGGTTCCCCCTCACGCCGTTCCCGGTCGGTCCGTTGCTCAGGCGGGTCGGAGCAGCCACCATGCCATCGTGAGGGAAGAAACGGTCAGTTTGTACCGTCCAGGGCAGAACGCAGGGAACCGACAAAGTCCGCTGCCCCTTCGGGCCCCGCCCCTTCCAGCAGGCGACGGACCAGGGCCGAGCCCACGATCACGCCGTCGGCCACTTCACACACGGCCACGGCCTGGGCCGGGTTCGATACCCCGATCCCGACGCAAACCGGCGTGTCGCACACGGCCGTGATTCTCCCGGCGACTTCCTGGGCCGAGGCTGCCAACTCCTGCTGCTCTCCGGTCACTCCCATGCGACCGACGGCATAGACAAATCCCCGGGACCGCTCGCAGATGGCGGCCAGGCGCTGGTCGGGTGTCGATGGTGCGACCAGCAGGATGGTGGCCAGTCCGGCTCCCGATGCGGCGGTCTCCCACGCCTCGAACTCCTCCAGTGGCAGATCGGGAATGATGACCCCCGTCACTCCGGCCTCGGCCATCATGCCTGCCACCCGGTCCAGACCGGCCCGGAAGATCAGGTTGTAGTACGTCATGGCCACCACCGGAACCGAAAGTTCGTGTCGGGCCAGTTCACCCAGCAGGCTTTCGGGGGTGGTTCCCCGCTCGAGAGCCCGGAGCGACGACTGCTGGATCACGGCCCCGTCGATCATGGGATCCGAGAACGGGATGCCCACCTCGATGGCGTCGGCTCCGGCTTCGGCCAGGGCGTCCAGGGTCACCAGCCACGAATCGTCCATGCCCCCGGTGATGTAGGGCACGAGCAGTTTCTGGCCGTTGTCGCGCCGATGACGGAGATGGGACTCGAGTCGTCCGGGGGTGCTCATGCGTCCGGCCGCAACACGTCACGCACCTGGGCCACGTCCTTGTCACCCCGTCCCGACAGGTTGATGAGCACCGTGGAACCCGTCGGCAGGTCCTCGGTTCCAGCTGCCTTGACCACCCAGGCCAGGGCGTGGGCCGATTCGAGGGCGGGAATGATGCCTTCGGTCCGGGCGAGCAACTGGAACGCATCGAGGACCTCGTCGTCGGTGGCGGAACGGTACTCGGCCCGGCCGACCGACGAGAGGTAGGCGTGCTCGGGCCCGATGCCCGGATAGTCAAGTCCGGCCGAGATCGACTCGGCTTCCTGGATCTGTCCGGCTTCGTCCTGGATCAGGGCACTGCGCATGCCATGGAGGACGCCCGGGATGCCGTTGGAGACCGCCGCCCCACCGGCCGCTTCCACGCCGATGAGTCGGGAGTCGGCCTGGTCGGCGAACCCGGCGAAGATGCCGGCCGCATTCGACCCGCCTCCGGCGCACGCCACCACAAGATCGGGATCACTTCCATCCATCAGGCCCCGGAACTGCTCCCGGGCTTCCTTGCCGATCACACTCTGGAACTCCCGCACCATCCACGGATACGGATGCGGTCCCATGACCGAACCCAGGCAGTAGTGGGTGTCCTCCACCTCGGCCACCCAGGCCCGCATGGCATCGTTCACGGCATCCTTCAGGGTCCGCGACCCGCTCATGACCGGACGGACCTCCGCCCCAAGCAGTTCCATCCGGAAGACGTTGAGCGCCTGGCGCTGGGTGTCGACCTCTCCCATGTAGACGACGCACTCCATCCCGAACAGGGCGGCGGCCGTGGCGGTCGCCACGCCGTGCTGACCGGCTCCGGTTTCGGCGATCAGCCGGGTCTTGCCCATCCGACGGGCCAACAGCCCCTGTCCGACCACGTTGTTGATCTTGTGCGAGCCCGTGTGGGCGAGATCTTCCCGTTTGAGGAAGATCCGCAGGCCGGTCTCGGCCGACAGGCGCCGGCATTCGGTGATGGGGGTGGGGCGACCACCGAAACGGTGCAACAGGTCGTCAAGCTCGGACCGGAAGGCCGGGTCGGCCCAGGCGTCCCGGAAGGCCGCTTCGAGCTCCAGACAGGCCGGCACCAATGCTTCGGGGACGAACCGGCCTCCGAAGTCGCCAAACCGGCCGCTTTCGCCGGGATCACCCATGAACCGGGTGCCGTCGGTGCGCAGTGGGGTCGTCGTCATTCGTTCCGCCAATCAAAGAGGGTGGCTCCGGCATCGGCGGGTTCGCCGCGCCCATCCATCGTAGTAAGGCCGGACGAATCGCCGATCTTCCCGCCACCGAGCGGCTGGTCGAACCGGTCGACAAAGTCCCCGGGGTCCACCCGTTCGCCGGTTCGGGCACCGGTCGATGCCGCCGCCTCCCGGGCCACCGCCATGAAGGCCGCCAGGCGAACCGGGTCTTTCACGCCCGGTCGGGCCTCCACCCCGCTCGCCACATCCACCCCCCACGGCCGCAGCCGTTCGATGGCGAGGGCCACGTTGGTGGCATCCAGTCCACCCGAGACAATCAGGCGGTGGACGTCGGCCACCCCTTCGGCCATCCGCCAGTCGAACAACTGGCCGGACCCCGGAGTCGGACCGTCGATCAACAGGTAGTCGGCCCCGAACTCGGGAAAGTGGTCGATGGCCTCGGCTCCGGCCGAGAAGGCCTTGATGGTGCAGGGAACCCGGGCGGCGACCCACCGGGTGTCCTCGGTCGACTCGGAACCATGCAGTTGGACCGCCCCGAGACCGGCCTGGTTCACGATCTCCATGATCCGCTCCCGGTGTTCGTTGCGGAAGACGCCGACGGCCAGGGTCTCATGGGGCAGTCGTTTCACGATGTCGGCCACGGCCCCCGGTGACATCTGACGGGTCGAGGGGGCGAAGATGAACCCGACGGCATTTGCGCCCAGTCCGACCGCCAACAGGGCGTCGGTCTCCGAGGTCACGCCACAGATCTTGACGAACAGTTCGCCCTCTTCGACCAGCGCCTCCCGGCCGAACACCGACGTCACAATGCCGACCCTTCGGAGCCGACCGGCGACCCGGCATTCCCGTGGTGACCGTTCTGGCTCGTTGCACCCGCCACTCCGGTCACCCGGGACAACAGATCGCCGAGGGCTGCTGTGCGGTCACCGGCCCGGACCAGGGTCTCCCCCACCAGGACGGCCCGGTAGCCGGCTTCGGCCAGTTGCCGGACGTCTTCGGCGTCCCGTATTCCTGACTCGGCCACGGCAACCACGTCATCGGGCATGGACCGGCCGAGCGCCAGCGCCCGTTCACGATCGACCTCGAACGTCCTCAGGTCCCGTTGGTTCACCCCCACGAGCCGGCTCCCCGCATGAAGGGCGCGAATCAGTTCGGTCTCGTCGTGCACTTCAACCAGGGCCGCCAGTCCCAGTTCGTCCGCCAGGGCCAACAGCGTTGCCAACTCGTTGTCTTCCAGGACGGCGGCGATGAGCAGGACGGCATCGGCGTTCATGAGCACCGCGTCGTAGAGGTCGACGGCGTCGATGGTGAAGTCCTTCCTCAGGCACGGAAGTTCACATGAGGCCCGGGCCAGCACCAGATCCTCCACCGAACCTCCGAAGAACTCCACGTCGGTCAGGACCGAAATGGCCCGGGCGCCACCCGCCTGGTAGTCCGCCGCAGTGGCGGCCACATCAAGATCCGGGTCGAGGTCACCCTTGGACGGGGAGCGACGTTTGATCTCGGAGATCACGGCCATCCCGAGGTCACGATGACCCTGCAACAGGGAGGCCACAAAGTCCCGCCGGTCGGCCGGGCGCCTTTGCGTCCGGTGGGCGAGGGCCGTCGTCCGCAGTTCACCGACGTTGCGGCCGTCACGAGCCCGGTCGGCCCGGTGGGCAGCGACGATGGCATCGAGATAGGCCGGCACGCAGGCATGCTACCTGTCCCCTGCCGGCTTCCGGCCCCAACGCGCCACTACCGGGGCATCACCCGGCCGGGCCCCGGAGGTTCCAAAGGGTCAGGCGAAGACAGGGCGGTCCCAGTAGGTGCCGTCCAACATTCCTTCGATGGTTGCCCGGTGCATGATCAGGTCGTCGATGTCCTCCGGTGCCTCGTTCTCGCCGAAGAAGATCGACCGCTCGGTCACCCGCCGCATGATGACGCCGTGACGGATGGCGGCATAGGCGATGTACCACTTGAGGTCGCCAACCTGGACACCCGAGACATCCTCGTAGACCCGTCGCACCCCCGACGGGGTGAACATCGCCGGGAGACCCGGCGCTCCAAGATCCACCGCCAGGTCCTGAAAAAAGAGGTGGAGGTAGCACATCCACCCGAGGTCGACCTCCCGGGGGGCGACCGACGCCATCTCCCAGTCCAGCACGGCCACGACATCAAAACCCTGGAACATCATGTTGCCGATGCGGCTGTCACCCCACGACAGCACGTCGTCTCCCGTCGAAGCCGGCTGGTGTTGGCGCAGCCAGGAAAAGGCCTCCGTCAACAGCGGAGAGGGGCGGTCTTCGACCACCCAGTGGTGGTACTCCTCCCAGTGGTCGAGGTGCGCGGAGAGGGCATCACGGTCGGTCCCCACGTCGGGATCGACGAAGGAGAGGTCGAAGTCGGCCGGGGAGATCGAGTGCACTCCGGCCAACGCCCGCAGGGCCGACGCTTCGAGGGCGGTTCGCTCCTCGTCGGAAGCATCGAAGACCCAGTTGTCCCCGAAGGTGTAGGGCAGGACATCGGGTGGCACCCGGCCATCCACCCGGGACATGACAAAGAACGGTCCGCCGAGAAAGGTCGGATCCGCCTCGAAGAAGAGCATGGTCGGCACGGGAACCCGGGTTGCCTCCCCCACGAGCTGCATGACCCGGTACTGCATGGCGAGGTCGTAGGTCGTGAATACCGGATAGGCACCGGCCGGGGGTTCGATCCGGGCCACCAGGTCGTGTTGACCCACCTCGCCGGTGGCGACGTCCCTCCACCGGGCCGTGAACAGCAAGGTCTCCGACGACATGCCGTTGCCCTGGGGCGACGTGCACTCGATGATCTCGGGCGACGCTTCTTCGCCCAGTTGGCCCTGCAGCCAGCGCCCGAGAACGGCCTCGACTTCGGCCGGGTCCCGGGTCGTGGTCGTGATGTGTTCCGGCTCGGAACCCACTGCGCCGGGCCGGGCCGGCTCATTCTGATCGTCGTTCATGACCATGCATCTTGGCCGACGGAACCACTGTCTGCCGCGATGCCTCCGTCACCGGCCCCGGACCGCTTCCTCCGGGTCGGTTCCGGGGTGGAGACCGGGGGTGACATCGACGCCCGGTGGAGCGACGGGCTGCTACAACGACAGGCCGGACAACGGCAACGTCCGGCCTTCGGCTGCCACACTCGGCCCATCCCGACCGTCGCCCGGGACGATGATGACCGGGCCGGGCGGAACGAATCGCCGATGAAGCAAGGCCAGGCCGACCATGCGGTCACCGGCCGGATCGGCCGCCACCGAGGTGAGGTGGCCCAGTTCCTCCCCGCCGTCGGCGGTGAGGACGATGGCCCCTTCGACGACGTGTCCGACCCCGGGAGACCAGAGAAGCCCGCGCAGGTTGCGGGCCACCTTGGAGCCACGGGCGTCCAGTCGGGCCACGAGTTCCTGACCGGTGAAGCACCCCTTGGTGAAGGACACGGTGCGCTCCACCAGGCCGACTTCGGCCGGAATGGTGGCGGTCGTGATCTCCCGACCCACCTCCGGTCGACCGGAGACCACCCGGAAGTACGTGGCCTCGTTCCCGTCCAGCCAGTAGGCCGACGGCTCCCCACCCCGTCCGGACTCCCATGCCGCCACCACGGACCGCAGGGTCTCCCCGAGTTCCTCGGGCACCACGAGGGCCGATCCGTTCGGGTCCGCACCGGAGCCGAGAACCTCGACGAACAACGGGCGGCTCGGGGCGACGCCGGTTTCGGCCACCGATTGATACTTCTCGTCGGCCACCATCAACCGGGCCAGCTCATCGAGTAGTTCCCTCCCGGCTGGGCCATAGGTCTGAAGGGCAAGAATCCCGACCGGCTCCATGGTGACCTTCACCCGGAGACGGAACCGCATCAACCGCTCGAGCAGGGACCCTCCGGCGCCCCCGTCGGTCACCAGCACGAAGGACTGCTCCCCCAACCTGACCACATCGGCGTAACCGTCGATCTTGCCCTGGGGGCTGAGGATCAGGGTCTCGGCCCGGCCACCCACCGCCAGGGCGGCCAGATCCTGACTGGCCTGGCCCTGCAGGTAGGTGGTGGCGTCGGGGCCGGCCACCACGATCCCGTCCCGGGGCTGCCAATGCAGCGCGATGCCCGGTTTCTCAGTCACGGTTGTCACGTCCGGCCACGACGGCACGGGCCATGGCGATGGTCGACAACATGGCGGCCGCCTTGTGGGCGCACTCGGCGTTCTCCGACGCCGGATCACTGTCGGCCACGATGCCCGCTCCGGCCTGAATCGAGGCCCGGCCCGAGGGAGTGACCGTCATGGTCCTGATGGCGATGGCCGTATCGAGGTTTCCGGAGAAATCGAGGTAGCCCACCACCCCGCCGTACACCCCGCGTCGGGTGGGCTCGAGTTCGTCGATGATCTCCATGGCCCGGACCTTGGGTGCGCCCGAGAGGGTTCCGGCCGGCAGCGTCGCCCGCAGCACGTCGATGGGACCCCGGCCCGGCGCCAACTGACCCGAAACCTGGGAGGTCAGGTGCATGATGTGGCTGTAGCGCTCGACGACCATCATCTCGTCGACCACCTCGGTGCCGAAGGCCGACACCCGGCCGACATCGTTGCGGGCCAGGTCGATCAGCATCACGTGCTCCGCCACCTCCTTCGGGTCTTCGACCAGTTCGGACTCGAGCCGTTGGTCCTCGGTGGCGGTGGCCCCCCGGGGCCGGGAACCGGCGATGGGACGACTGGTGACCGTCCCGTTGCGGAGCCGGACCATCGGCTCGGGTGATGCGCCGACCACGGTGACTTCGGGAAAACGCAGGAAGTAGAGATACGGGCTCGGGTTCACCAGGCGCAGCACCCGGTAGACCACAAAAGGATCGACCCCCAACTCTTCGAGATCGAACCGTTGGGACAGGACAACCTGGAAGATGTCGCCGGCCGTCACGTACTCCTTGGCCACCATGACCGCCTGCTCGAACTGCTCGTCAGAGAGCGTTCGTTGGACATCGGACGGCGGACCGAGGCGTTCCGGCAGGACCATCGGCACATCGTCGTGGGCCCGGAAGCAGTCGTCCGTCAATTCGTCCAGGCGGCCCTGGGCTTCCCGGTAGGCCCGGGAAAGATCCTCTGCACTCCAGTCGGGATCGATGACCACGTTGTCGATCAGGACCACCCGCTGGCGCCAGTGGTCGAACGCCGCCAACTGGCCGATCAGGGCAAGAATCGCATCGGGCTGGTCCAGGTCGTCGGCGGGCGGATGCTCCAGACGCTCGACCTCGCGCACCACGTCGTAGGCGAGATAGCCCACGACCCCCGAGTGCA
Source organism: uncultured Acidimicrobiaceae bacterium (assembly GCA_903894295.1). Classification (GTDB taxonomy): domain Bacteria; phylum Actinomycetota; class Acidimicrobiia; order Acidimicrobiales; family RAAP-2; genus Bog-756. The sequence continues at coordinate 16,681 of CAITPI010000071.1, read as the reverse complement.
GCGGCGGCAGGTCGGGAAGTTCCGGTGAGTCAAACGCGCCAAGCACGGCCTCGAGCGCGGCGAGAATGCCCTCGGCCGCCGGCAGCCCGCCCGGCAGCAGGTCATCGAGGGAGACCGACCCTCGGCAGGCCACCTTCGGACCCCGGGCGGTCAGCGTGGCGAGCGGATGGCGCCCCACAAACGAGTAGCGGCCCCAGCGCTCGCCCCCTTCCACCGACTCCAACAGGAATCCGGGCTGCTCCGGCGAGACAATGCGCAAGAAGGCGGTGACCGGCGTCAGTGTGTCGGCGACCAACTCCCGGCAGACCGGCACGATCCGGTGCGCCCCGGCGAGGGCCACAAAGGACGATTCTCCGCCGTCGGGACCGTTCACCCCGACTCCCCGAACCGCCGGTAGAAGCAGGACCGGGCTCCGGTGTGACAGGCCCCGGATCCCTCCTGGTCCACCAGGAACAACAGGGCGTCCTGGTCGCAGTCGTAGTAGGCGGACCGCACATACTGCCGGTCACCCGAGGTCTCCCCCTTGCACCAGTACTCCTGCCGGCTCCGACTCCAGAACCAGGTGCGACCGGTGGCGAGGGTGCGACGCAGGGACTCCTCGTTCATCCACGCGAACATCAGAACCTCGCGGTCGGTGGCGTCCTGGATGATCGCACCGACCAGTCCGTCACTGTTGTAGACCACCTGTTCGAGATCGCTCTCGTTGAACGGCACCGGTTCGGCTACTAGCCCCATGTCCTGACGGTCATTCATTTCGGGTTCTTTCATCATCGATGGCACCCCGCCGGACCGGGAGTTGCCTGGTTCCCAACGGTCGTCCTACAGGTAGAGCCCGGTGCCACCGTCGAATCGACGGGCGGCCACGGCGTGGATGTCACGTTCGCGGAGGATGACGTACTCGTCACCCTGGACTTCGACTTCGAACCGGTCCTCCGGATTGAACAGGACGCTGTCCCCCACCTTCACCGACCGCACATGGGGGCCGATCGCCACTGCTTCGGCCCAGGACAGACGACGGGACACCTGGGCCGTGGCCGGGATCAGGATCCCGGCCCGGCTCTTGCGCTCGCCGTCGGCCGGCCCCATCTGCACGAGCACGCGGTCAGCCAGCACGTTGATGGCCAACTTCTCCTTCTCGACACCGGAGTCTTTGGTGGGGGACGTCGTGGCGTGTTCGCCGTTCACGGCAGGTTCTTTCGTCGAGGTGGTCACAGGGCTTTCAGGCTAGCGCCTTTGCCTGCCGGGCCGGGCGGCCCGGCGGCACGTTCTCAGGCCGGTCGGACCGTGACACCGGCGGCCGCCAGCGCCGCTTTGGCCTCGGCCACGGTGAACTCGCCCAGATGGAAGATCGACGCCGCCAGCACGGCATCCACCCCGCCCACGGTGGCTCCTTCGACCAGGTGGGCGAGGGAGCCCACCCCACCCGAGGCCACCAGGGGAACGTCACACCGCTTCGAGATGGCGGCCATGAGTTCGAGGTCGAATCCGTCCCGGGTTCCGTCCCGGTCCATCGAGGTCACCAGCAACTCGCCTGCTCCGAGCGCAACGCACTGCTCCGCCCACGCCAACACGTCGAGTCCGGTGGCCGTTCGGCCGCCATGGGTGAACACTTCCCAGCGCGGTGGCGCTCCTTCGGACGAGCAACGGCGGGCATCGATGGCGACCACCACACACTGGCGACCGAACTCCTCGGCGATCTCGGCGACCAGTGCCGGCCGGTCAACGGCCGCCGTGTTGACGCCCACCTTGTCGGCGCCGGCCCGCAGGAGCCGCCGGGCGTCACCGACGGCCCGAACTCCCCCGCCGACGGTCAGCGGGATGAACACCGCCTCGGCGGTCCTTTCCACGACGTCGACCATCGTGGCCCGGCGGTCCGACGAGGCCGTGATGTCGAGGAACACCAACTCGTCGGCGCCTTGTTCGTCGTAGCGGGTGGCCAGCTCGACCGGGTCACCGGCGTCGAAAAGATCGACGAACCGGACCCCTTTGACCACCCGGCCGTCATCGACGTCAAGGCAGGGGATCACGCGGACGCTTTGCATGCCGCCATCCCCTCCTCCACGCTGAAGCGCCCATCGACGAGCGCCCGTCCGGTAATCGCTCCAGCCAGCCCACGCCGCAGACCCGGTTCGACCTCCCCGGGGTCCGGCCCGGCAGTCGTCAGGGGTGGGGTCGCCACCGACAGTCGGGCGAGACCTTCCAGGTCGGCGACACTGCTCACGCCACCCGACGCGATCAACGGAATGGCCGTCGTGGCGAGGACGCCCTCGAGACCCTCGATGTCGGGGCCCTGGAGCATGCCGTCACGGGCGATGGCGGTCACGACGAGGGCGGCCAGCGGCAGGTCGGCCATCTCCGCCAGCACGTCCTGCACACTTCGCCCGGCCCCCTGCTCCCAGCCCCGGACCGCCACTTCCTGCCGTCCCGACGGGTCCTGGCGATAGTCCAGCCCCAGGGCCACCCGACCGGGATAACGCTCGGCCACCCGACGGGTCAACGCCGGATCCTCGAGGGCCACCGTGCCGAGAATCACACGGTCCACCCCAGCCTCCAGGAGACCGTCGACGTCGGCCTCGGTGCGGATTCCCCCGCCGGTCTGCACCTGGCAGCGGAGATCGCGGGCCAGTTCCCTGATCAGGTCACGGTGGACCGGCTCGCCCCGACGGGCGGCATCGAGGTCGACCACGTGCAACCAGTTGATGCCGGCTTCGTCCCACGAGTGGGCCAGCTCCCGGGGGTCGCCATAGCCTTGGCGCCGGTCGAAGTCACCTTGCCGAAGGCGCACCGCTGCCCCATCCATCAGGTCGATGGCCGGATACAGGTCCATCACGGCCTCCTGTGGCTCTCGACGTGGCGGACGAAGTTGGCGAGGATGGCGAGACCGACCCGACCCGACTTTTCCGGGTGGAACTGGGTACCCCAGAGACTTCCCCGTTCGGCCGCGGCGGCCACCGGACCCCCGTACTCGCAGGTCATCACGGTGTCTTCCGTGATCTCCGGGGCGAACGAATGGACGAAGTAGACCCACGACGCCTCGGGAATCTCCCCCCACAACCCGGACGCAGAAGCCATCCCGTCTGGACGGTGCAGCTGGTTCCACTGCATCTGCGGCTTCTTCACGCCCGCCGGGAGGGGTCGGACCCGCCCCGGCAACAAACCAAGTCCGGGTTCTCCCGGATCCTCGTCGGAACCCTCAAAGAGGAGCTGGAAGCCCACGCAGATCCCGAGCAGGGGAACACCTGTGGAGGCGGCTTCCTCCACCACCTCGTCAAGGCCCCGCTCCCGCAGGGCCCGGGCGGCGGGACCGAACGCCCCGACCCCGGGCAGAACCAGCCCGTCGGACCTCGCCGCCTCGCCGGGATCGGTCACCAGCTTCGCGTCGGCTCCCAGCCAGCACAGTGCCTTCTCGGCCGATCGCAGGTTGCCGATGCCGTAGTCCAGCACGGCGATCATGGCGCTTCGGGGGCCACGTCTTCGTTCACCGACGGCCCGCCATCACAGGACACCTTTGGTGGACGGGATCCCCTCGCCCTCCCGGGCGACGGCATCCCTGAGGGCCCTCGCCACCGCCTTGAACGACGCTTCCAGCATGTGGTGGGTGTTCTTCCCCGCCAACAGACGGATGTGCAGGGTGATGCCGGCGGTGGTCACCACCGCCCGCCAGAACTCCTCGGCCAACTGGGGATCGAAGCCGGGTTGGCCGAGGGCCAGCGGTTCGGGACCGAACTCGAGGTCATAGGCGAGGAACGGCCGGCCGGAAAGGTCCAGCGCCACCTGGATCAGTGCCTCATCGAGCGGGACCGCCACCGAGCCGAACCGGCGAACGCCCGACTTGTCGCCCAACGCCTCGGCCAACACCCCGCCGAGCGCCAGTCCGACGTCCTCGATGGTGTGGTGGGTGTCCACTTCAAGGTCCCCCTCAGCGGCAATGCGCAGGTCAAAGCCACCGTGGCGGCCCAACTGGGAGAGCATGTGGTCGAAGAAGGGAAGACCGGTGTCCACCTCGGTCACCCCGCTCCCGTCGATGACCAGATCGATGTCGATCGACGTCTCCTTGGTGGTGCGGGCCACAGAGGCCCGACGGCGGACCGGTTCAAGCGTTTCGGACATCAGAGAATCTCCTTCATGGCTTCCAGGAACCGGTCGTTCTCGTCGGGCCGGCCGATCGTCACCCGCAGGCAACCTTCAAGACCGGGCCAGGACGAGCAGTTTCGCACGAGGACCGAACGTAAAAGGAGTTTCTCCCAGACCGTGTCGGCCGACACTCCCTCCGGAGCGAACAGGACAAAGTTGGCATCGGTGGGCCACTGGGTCACCTTCAGGCCTCCGAGGGCTTCGACGACCCGTTGCCGTTCGCTCCTGATCCGCTCCACCGCCTGGTTCATGTCGTCGACATACTCGAGGGCCATCGTTCCGGCCTGCTGCTTCCAGGCGTCGAGGTGGTAGGGCAACGCCACAAGGTCCATGGCGGCCACCACCCGGGGATCGGCGACCAGGTAGCCCAACCGGAGGCCGGCCATCGACCACGTCTTGGAGAAGGTCCGCACCACCACGAGGCGCTCACTCCCCGGTACATCTTCCCGGCGGAGATCGATGGCGCTCCATGGGGCGAACTGCCCGTAGGCCTCGTCGACCACCACCAAACCACCCCAGGAGGCGGTGGCCGCCAGCAGGCCTTCCACCGTCTGGCGGCTCTCGGCCGCCCCGGTCGGGTTGTTCGGAGAACACAGGAACACGAGGGCCGGTTGCCGCTCGAGCACCTTGGCCTTGGCTTCCTCGGGGATGGCGAACGTCCCGTCCCGTTGGGCCGGGACCACGTTCGTTCCGGTCAGGCGGGCGATGTGGGCATGCAGTGTGTAGGTCGGTTCGAACAGGCCGACCGAACGCCCGGGACCGCCAAAGGCGAGGAACAGCAGTTGCAGCACCTCGTTCGATCCGTTGGCACAGAAGATCTCCCCGGCCGACACGCCATGGTGATGGGCCAGGGCGTCCCGCAAGGTCGTCGCCGAGCGGTCCGGATAGCGGTGAAACCCGATGTCAAGGGTGGCCCGGGCGACCCGCTCCAGCCACTCGGCGGGTGGCGGGTAGGGCGACTCGTTGGTGTTGAGTCGCACGTCGACCTCGACCTGGGGCGAGTGATAGCCCTCCAGGGCAGCCAGGTCGGGACGAAGGTTCGGCCAGGAATCCACAGTCAGGACGTGCGCCGTCGGGCAATCGAATCGGCGTGGGCGGGCAGCCCTTCCACCGTGGCCAGCACTTCGACATGGCCCCCGAGGCTCTCGATGGCCTCCGGCCGGACCCGCACCGCATGGATGTGGCGGCGGAAGTCGTCCACCCGGAGCGCACTCGAAAACCGGGCACTCCGGTTCGTCGGGAGGACATGGCTCGGCCCGGCGAGGTAGTCGCCCATGCTGGCCGGAGACGACGGGCCAAGGAAGATGGCGCCGGCCGCCGAGATGCCGTCCAGCAGGGCTTCGGGATCATCAACCATGAGTTCCAGATGCTCGGGGGCCACCACGTTGGCCACCTGACAGGCCTCGCCTGGACCATCGACGAGAACCGTGTAGCCGCCCGAGCCCAGGGTGGCCTCAAGGTCGGTCCGACGGGGCGAGTTTTCGACGATCCCGGCCACGGCAGCGTCGACGGCGTCGGCCATCGCCGCTGACCAGGTCACCAACCAGGCCAGTCCGTCCGGTCCGTGCTCGGCCTGAACCACAAGATCGATCGCCACCAGCGCCGGGTCGGCATCTTCGCCGGCGATCACAACGACCTCGGAGGGGCCGGCGAAGGCCGAGGCGACGCCCACCACGCCGGAGACCTGTCGTTTGGCCTCGGCAACGTAACGGTTCCCGGGGCCGACGATCACTTCGACCGCAGGGATGCTCTCGGTGCCAAACGCCATGGCGGCAATCGCCTGGGCCCCGCCCACCGAGTAGATCTCGTCGACACCGGCGATGGCCGCCGCGGCCAGAACCGAATCATCGAGTCGACCATCCGGCCCGGGAGGGACGCAGAGCACAACTTCGGGCACCCCGGCCACCCGGGCGGCGACGGCACACATCAGGACGGTGGAGGGATAGCGGGCCCGGCCTCCCGGGGCGTAGCACCCGGCCCGGGCCATGGGCCGGATGAGATGCTCGACGGTCACGCCGTCGAGTTCGAACGGGGGTGGAGCCGGTTGCGCCTCGTGCTCGTTGTAGGCCACGAGTCGTTCGTGGGCCACCTCGAGAGCCCGCCGCCAATCGGCCGGAAGGCGGGAGAGGGCGGCCAACGCTTCGGCCGGGGGAACCTGCAACCGGTCAAGGTCGACCCCGTCAAAGCGGGCGGTCAGCCGGCGCAACGCTTCGTCGCCATGGGTTCGGACATCGGAAAGAATCTCGGCGACGGCGGCCGATGAACGGTCTTGCTCGTCTACAGGACGGGGAAGTCGTTGGCGCCAGGCAGCTTCATCACCGCGGAAACCCCGGAGATCGATTTGGTGCAGGATCATGACGTCCCCACCTTACCGGAGCCACTCCGGGCGGCCGGGGGTGTCATGATCACTCCATGGACCCGCGTTCCGCTGAACTGTCATCGCTTTCGACCGCACTCGAGGATCTCACCCGTCGGATCACGGCGCACGCCGAAGCAGCCAACGCCGAGAAGGACGAGGACACGGCCCGCGAACTCTTCGGGGTGGAACGGGCCCTCGACAACGCCAACCGGCGGCTGGCCAAACTGGCCCGCTCCCTCGGTCGGGCCTGAGGGTGCACCGGTCGGTACATCGGGAGAACAGCCCGGGCGCAACTGGCCGGACGAGACGGCCAACGTGTGGGTCACTTCGTCCACGGCAAACGGACGACGGGAAACCGGCGATCGGGCAACGCAAGGCCCGCCGAAGCCGACACCCAACCCCGCATTGAACCCCGGGCGCAGCAAAGGCACCCCGGAGGGTGCCTTTGCGCCAGTGGGGCGGGCGGCGGATCCCTCCACCACTGTTGGCGGAACCAGTTGGCGGGAACCGGTTCCGATGAAACTATTTCACCATAGCCATCCGCGTTTTGCCAGTCATCCCTTGCCTATGCAGAAACATGCAAGGCGCCCCGAAGCCAACTTCCGGGCCAACTTCGAGGTGTCGATGCAGTGGCGTGACCCCTCTCCGGACCGCGTCGGCGCGTTGATCGGGGGTGGCGGCCGGAGTGGTTCAGGTCTCCCGGGACGGGCAGAACGAAGCCAGCACGCAAAGTTCGCAATGCGGTCGTCGGGCCCCACAGACCGCCCGGCCATGGAGGATCATCCGGAGGCTGAAGACCCCCCGGTCCCGGGCTGGAATCATGGCGTTCAACACGTGTTCGACCGCCACCGGATCGTCCGAGACGGTCAGGCCCAGACGTCGGGACAGACGCAGGACGTGGGTGTCGACCGGCAGGCCCGGGAGGTCGAAGGCCACCGAACGGATCACGTTCGCCGTCTTGCGACCCACACCCGGCAGGGTCACGAGGTCCTCCCTCCGGGTCGGGACCTCCCCGCCAAAGCGGCCGACGAGGCCCTGGGCCATACCGATGAGATTCCTGGCTTTGGCCCGGTAGAAGCCGGTGGAGTGCACCAGTTCCTCGACGTCCGACGCTTCGGCCCGGGCCAGGCTCGCCGCATCCGGGAATCGGGCGAAGAGTCCCGGCGTGGTCATGTTGACCCGCTCATCGGTGCACTGGGCCGAGAGGATCGTGGCCACCAGCAACTCGAACGGGTTCGAGTACGTGAGGGCGCACAACTCCCGGGCCGAGCCGGGATACTCCACAGCGAGCAGTTCGTTGGTCCGGCGCGCTCGTCCGGCCGGCGTTCGGGGTCGGCTCATGGTGGGCACAGTAGCGGTAGCGTCATGACGTGAAGGACGCCCGTTCACCCCTGCGTGCACCATTGGGGTGGTCGCTGGCATGGACGGCACTCGGACCGGTTCGCCACCACGTGCTGGCGTTGGTCGGCGACATCGCCGCACATCGGGGACATCCGGTCCTGAGCGACGAACGGCTGCTCGCCATCGAAGGGATCGTGTCCGGATCCACTCCCGGGCCTCCCGAGGTGCTCGTGGTCGAAGACCCGGATGGGCGCTGTGGATTTGCCCTTGTCTCGACGGCCGTCCGCACCGAGACCGGACCGGTCGCCACCGTCGAGTTGCTGGTGCCGGCCGGGCACGGACCAACGATCAACCAACCGGTTGCTACGGCGGAACCTGGGGCCGAACAGAACCTTGACGACCTGAACGGTGCCGACGGGATGGAAGGCGTTCTGCTTTCGGCGTGCGTCGAACGTTTCCAGAAGACCCACCACCTCCAGTGGTGGGTCTACGGAGCAGACGACGTCTCCGATCGTGTGGCCCAGCGCCTCGGTTTCCGGCTCGAGCGTGAACTCCTCCAGCTCCGCTGTCCCCTCCCCCGCCCGATGGCCGGGCCGGGGTCTCTCCCCTGGAGGTCCTTCGTCGTCAACCAGGACGAACCGGCGTGGCTGGTTGCCAACAACCGGGCCTTCGCCGGCCACCCGGACCAGGGGTCGTGGACCCGGGCCGACCTCCTGGCCCGTCAGGGCCTCGAATGGTTCTCTCCGGAAGGGTTCCTCATCCTCGAAGAGGAGGGTCGGATCATCGGTTCCTGTTGGACCAAGTTGCATGAGGGTGTCAACGGAACCCTCGGCGAGATCTACGTCATCAGTGTCGATCCGGACGCCCAGGGCCGGGGGCTGGGCAAGGCCCTCACCGAAGCCGGACTGGACCACCTCACCGAAGCCGGAGCAACGGAGGGCATGCTCTACGTCGACGCCACCAACATGGCCGCTCTGGCCACCTATCGGTCGATCGGCTTCACCACCCACCACGTGGATCGCATGTACGCATCACCGCCACCGCGTTCGACCTAGCGGCCCTGTTCGAACGCATGGCCGGGGCCGCGGGACCGACGGGATGTCCCGGGCATCTCTGACCGGTCAGAACGAGGCGACCAGATGGCCGGCGCCGTAGGTCACCGCAGCGGCCACGCCCGAGATGAGCAGTTGCCGTCCCGCCGAGAACCACCAGCTGCGCCCCGTGAAGTGGGCGAGAGCGGCGCCCACGGCCAGGGCGCCCGTCCCGCCGAGAACCACCGAGATCCACACCGGCGAGGCTGAACCCGAGAACAGCCACGGCAGCAATGGCAGCAAAGCCCCCAGGGCAAACATCACGAACGAGGAGATGGCCGCCTGCCACGGTCGACCGGTGGCCTTCGGATCGATACCCAACTCCTCCCGGGCATGGGTCTCGAGGGCCAACTCGGGATCCTCCATCATCTTGGCGGACAGTTCGTCGGCCAGGACCCGGTCGATGCCCCTTGACACATAGATGGCGGACAGTTCCCGCCGCTCGATCTCCGGGTTGCGTCGAATGGCCGCCCGTTCGACATCGAGTTCACGCATCATCAACTCGGACTGGGCCCGCATCGAGACGTACTCGCCGGTCCCCATCGAGAACGCACCGGCAATCAGGCCGGCGATTCCGGCGACCCGCACGGCACCAGCATCCACGTGGGCGCCGGCCATTCCGAGAATCAGCGCCACATTGGAGACGAGTCCGTCACTGACGCCAAAGACGGCAGCCCGGGCTCCTCCACCCTGGATGTCGCGATGTTGGTGGCCGTCGTCCATGGAGATCCATCGTACCGACCGACATGGATCCCCGAAGCACTCCCCGACCAACGGGAGTTCGCCGCAGCCTGACCCCGGTCATCGATCTCGAACAACACTGGTCCTAAGGTGTCGCCATGACCACGACCATCGAGCAACTCGACACCTTCCACGACCTCGTCGGCCAACATCTCGGCTACAGCGAGTGGCATGTGGTGGACCAGGCCACCATCAACCTGTTCGCCGACGCCACGGGAGACCACCAGTGGATCCACGTTGACCCCGAGCGGGCAGCCAGTGGACCGTTTGGACGGCCCATCGCCCACGGATACCTCACACTCTCGCTGGTACCGGTGTATCTCGGCGAGGTGCTCCAGGTCACCGGAATGTCCATGGGCGTCAACTACGGATGCAACAAGGTCCGCTTTCCGGCCCCGGTTCCGGTCGACTCCCGCCTGCGGGTTGGGGTGGCCGTGGCCGAAGTCGAGAACGTCACCGGAGGCGTCCAGGCCGTACTCGACGTGACCATGGAAGTCGAGGGCGCCGACAAGCCGAGTTGTGTCGCCCAGGTCGTCTACCGGTACTTCCACTGAGATGTGCACCCGGGCGATCCCGCCCGGAAGGCCCGCAACAGGCCCGGAACACGGGTGGACCGTGGGGATCGTCGGAGCCTTCCCCGGTCCTTCCAACCTGCTCATAGAGTTCGAGTAACTACTCTTAGAATGTGAGTATGGAGATCCGGGTTGAGCAACTGTCGGCTGAAACCGATACCTCCGTCGACACCATCCGCTACTACCAGAGCAAGGGGATCCTCGATCCGCCGCGACGGGAGGGCCGGGTGGCCTGGTACGGGGAGGCCCACGTCGAGCGGTTGGCCCGTATCCGCAACCTGCAGGAACAGGGTTTCAGCCTGGCCACCATCGCCCGGGTGTTGAAGGGAGAACTCGACGCTGCCGACCAGGCACTGGTCGGCGAACTCACGAAGGTCTCCCGGCCACGGCCAACGGGCGACACGTCCCCGGGCGACGGATCGGACACCGGTGGCACGACCTACACCCTGGAAGAGTTGGCACAGATCATCGGCGTGCCCACCCCCCTGCTCCAGGCCGTGGTGAACGACGGCCTGCTCGTTCCCCAGCGAATCGGCTCCGAGGACCGGTTCAACCAGGAGGACGTGGCCGCCGCCCAGGCCGGGCTGCTCCTCCTGGAGTGGGGCGTTCCGCTGACCGATCTTCTTGACCTGGCCCGGCGTTACCACCAGGCCACCGTCGAAGTGGCCCAGGCGGCCGTTTCGCTGTTCTCCGAGCACGTCCGGTCGCCGCTCCGGCAGGCCGACCTGGCCGAGACGCCCGAGCCGCGGACCGAGGTGCTGCTCGAGGCCTATGGGCAGATGCTGCCGGCCACGACCACCCTGGTCACCCATCATTTCCAGCGGACCCTCATCCAGGCGGCGCTGGCCCATGTGGAAACCGGCGGCCAGAACCTCGACGCCACTGCTCCCCTCGGTCCGGGGGCACCTTTTGAGGGCACGGCTTCGAGTGACCGGACCGTGACCCACCGGTCGGTGGTGCCGTGAACGGGCCCGGGGCAGGCGGTCGGCCGGCGGGAAGTGTCAACTTGCCGGTCGGTCCGGAGAAGACGGTCATGGTCCGCAAGATGTTCGACACGATCGCCCCCCGCTACGACCTGGTCAACCGGTTGATGACCTTCGGTCTTGATGTCCGGTGGCGGCGAATCGCGGCGAAGGCCCTCGGATTGGCGCCGGGTGCCCTTGTGCTTGACCTGGCCTGTGGCACCGGCGACTTCCAGAAGATCCTCCGGGCCCGGGGCATTTCGACGATCGGCATGGATCTGTCATGGGGCATGCTGGCCGCCAACCGGACCCATCAGGCGCTGGCCCAGGTCGACGGGGCCAGCCTGCCGCTTTCCAGCCACTCGGTCGATGGCGCCACCTGCGGATACGCCTTGAGGAACTTCACGGAACTCCAGGCCGTCTTCAACGAGTTCGGGCGGGTCGTGCGGCCCGGCGGACGGATCAGTCTGCTCGACGTGTGTGAACCCGAGTCCGGGCTGCTGCGATGGGGCGACCAGCTCTGGTTCCGCCGGATGGTCCCCGTGATCGGAGGCCTGCTGTCGGACGCCGATGCCTACCGCTACCTACCCGAGTCAACCGCCTACCTGCCACCACCCGAAACGGTCCGTTCGATGCTCCGCGACGCCGGGTTCTCGGCCGTGAACCATCGCAAGCTGATGGGTGGACTCAGCCAGCTGTACACCGCCACCCGGCAGGGGGCACCGTGATGTACGCCCACCATGTCGACCTTGGTCCGACTGCCGCCATCGATCCCTGGCGCTGGCCCGAAGACCAGCGCACCGTCTTCCACACCGACGAGCGGCTGCTGATCGGCTTTGGCGTCGCCCTCGACATCAACCTGCCCGATGGCGTCAAGGGGTTGAGGATGCACGATGTGGTCACGGATGCCCTCGTCGGCATCTCCGGCACCGTTGACACTTCGCGGTATGTGATGGCCTTGGGCACGTTGCCGTTCGACCCTGTGCATCCCGCCTCTTTGGTCGTCCCGTCTGTTCTCTTCGGCCAGGAGGCCGACGGTCGGTGCTGGATGACCGTGGTCACGGCGTCAGCCGCCGCGCCCTTTGCCGATGCCGATGGCGCCATCGCCTGGTTGGAACGCATGCCCGGGGAGGTCGGAACGCAGGCCGGAGGGGACGAAGGAGCCGGTGCGCACGGTGCGCCGATTCATGACTCCGACGAAGCGTCATTCCGGGCCCTGGTCTCGGAGGCCGTCCGGGTCATCAACTCCGGAGGGCTCGACAAGGTGGTGCTGGCCCGCCAACTTCGTATTTCAACCACCGGGCGGCTGCCCACGGGAGAACTGCTCCGGCGTTGGCGTGCCCTCGAGCCCCGGGCTGCCGTGTTCGCCTTTCCCCTGCGTGGATCGGCCGACGTCGAACTTTTTGTGGGCGCATCCCCGGAACTGCTGGTTCGGCGCCGAGGCGACCAGGTCACCAGTGCACCGTTGGCGGGCACCGGACAGACACCCGAAGGAGCTGGCCTCGAGAAGTCGGTCAAGGATGCGGCTGAACATGAGTGGGTGGTGCGGGCCATCGAAGAGACGCTCGGTGGGTTCTGCGCCACCCTTGAGGTGCCGGAACATCCCGAAGTGAGCCACTTTCACCGGGTCACCCACCTGAAGACGGTGATCGAAGGCCGACTCCTTCCTTCGACGGATCCTGGAACCGGGGGGAACGGTCCTTCCGCCCTTTCCCTGGCCGCCCATCTCCACCCCACGCCGGCGGTGGCCGGCGTTCCGACCGATGAAGCCCTCAACTTCATTGCGGCCAACGAGCCGTCTCCCCGGGGTCACTACGCCGGCCCCGTCGGTTACGTCAACGCAGCCGGCGACGGCGAGTGGTGGGTGGGCATTCGCTCCCTCCGGTTGACGGCCACCGAGGCAGTCCTTTCGGCTGGGGCCGGAGTCGTGAAGGACTCCCGACCGGAGGCCGAATCGGCCGAGGTCACCCTCAAACTGGCCGCCATTCTCGACGTAGTGGCTCCCGACGTGGTGACCGAAGCGGCCAGGACGGCCTGACCCGAGGAGCCGCCGCCGGCCCGCTTCGGCGCCGGTCGTCGCTTCAGGCGCCGGTGGCCGGCAACGACCGAACGGCCCGGGCGAGGACCGCCGGGTTGTCCCGGGCCACAAAATGGCCGGCGCCTTCGACCTCTTCCAACGTCGCCCCGGGAATGGAGGCGGCCAAGGTTCGGGCGGCGGCCGGTCGGACAACCAGGTCGGACCGGCCCGTCACCACGATGGTCGGCACCGTGATCCCTCCGAGCCGACCCGAGACCAGATCGAGTTCGTCCAGCAGGGCCCGCTGTTCTTTCATGAACACCGCCACGTGCCGGGCGAGCGTTCCCCGTCGGCCCAGACTCCGGCGCCAACCGCCCAGCAGGCTCTCGTCGGGCAGGGCCACGAGGAGTGTGTCCCGAAACCGTTCGGGAAGCCGGGGCACAAATCTCCTCACGACGGGAAGCACCTCCCCGAACACGACCAGACCGGCCACGGTCAGCATCTTCCCGAGCACCGGACGCACCAGCCAGCGGTCGATGTCGTCGATGCTGTCCGACGTGCAGGCCGCTCCCACCAAGACCAGACCGGAGACCAGGTCTGGTCGCTCGGCGGCCAACAGAACTGCAGGGCCTCCAGCCCAACTGTGGGCCACGACCGTGGCCGGAGCAAGATCACCTTCTTCTAGGAACGTGGCCAGAAGGCGTGCGTTGCCGGCCATCGATTCGGCCTCCCCGCCACTTTGGCCGTACCCCGGACGGTCAGGTACCACCACGCGGTGATCGGCCTCCAACAAGGCGGCCACCTTGTCCCACGACTCGATCGAACCAGGCTGGCCGTGAAGCAGCAACACCGAAGGACCTTCTCCCGACAGCCGGGCGAACAGTCCCGGCGCCTTCGGTCTGGTCATCGAAACCGGTCGAACGTCGCGGTTCAGGTGGGAACGACGTGTCGGGACCGGGGACCTCCGGTGAAGATCCGCTGCAGACCCCACCACGTCACCAGACCGAGCGCTTCCACCACGATCGATGTCGACATCTTCGACTCACCTTCGACCCGATCCACAAAACGGATCGGAACTTCCTTCACCTTCCCTCCGGCCCGGCGGGTGGCGTAGGTCATCTCGATCTGGAATCCATACCCTTCGGCCCGGATGGCCTCGAGATCCATTCGCCGCAGAAGGTCGGCGGAGTAGGCCCGAAAGCCGGCCGTCGAGTCGGCCACGTTGAGATCCAGCAACGCGGAGGCGTAGAGGTTGCCGCCCCGCGACAGCAGGCGACGGTGCCAGGGCCAGTTCGGGATCACGCCTCCGGGAATGTACCGGGAGCCAATGGACAGATCGAATCCTGTCTCCAGTGGCGCCACCAGTTCGGGAAGGGCTTCGGGCTCATGCGAGAGGTCGGCATCCATCTCGATGCAGGCATCGAAACCGCGCTCCAGACCCCAGGCAAATCCCGCCCGGTAGGCACTGCCAAGGCCGGACTTGGCGCTACGTCGCAGTACCTCGATCTTTCCCAGTTCGCGGCCGAGATCGGCAGCAAGATCAGCCGTTCCGTCCGGGCTCCCGTCGTCCACGACCAGGATGGTGGCCGCCGGCAACGCATGACGAATTCGACGAACCACGTGATCGATGTTCTTCGCTTCGTTGTAGGTGGGGAGTACCACCAGGACGTCCATCCCCTCATCCTAGGAGGACGCGGACCGGGTCGCCCACTTTTGGTCGGGAACGATCCGGCCAGAGGTCCCTTGGAAACCCCCCACCGACGCCTCTTCTGGGATTCCCTAGAGGACCGGCCCCACCGAAGACGTTCCTTCGTGGAGGGTCTCCGCCCCGTCGCGGATTTCGGTCCCGTCCTGGGTCAGGCGCCAGATCTCCCGGACGATGACCTGGATGGCCCCACCCACCGGAATGGCGATGACGGCCCCGGTGAGGGCGCCCAACGACGAACCGAAGGCCCCACCCAGGTTGGCTCCGATCAGCACGGCCAGCAGTACCCAGAGTGGGTTCATGCGAACCGTCCGGCTCATCACGATCGGATACAGGAAGTGGTTCTCCACGAGTTGGAATGCGACAAAGACCACGATGGTGATGATCCCGGCCAACGGGCTGTGGAGCACGGCCAGCAGAACGGCAGGTACTCCTGCGATCAATCCCCCCACCAGGGGAATCATCGCCACCAGCGCCACCCAAAGCCCGATCAGGAAAGCAAACGGCACCCCCAGGATGAGCATGGTGACAAAGACAACCAGACCGAACAGAAGCGAGAGGGCCCCGGTCCCGAGCACGAAGACGGTGACCGAGTGCGATACCCGGGCCGCCAGCCCTTCAACGGTGGCCCGGTGGGAAGGCCGGACCAGGTTGGTCAGGCTGGTGCGGATGACCGGCGCCTCCAACATCATGAAGAACGCAAGGAAGGCGATGGTGACGAAAGAGAGGATCGTGGAGAACACCGCCTTGCCCAGGTTGGTCCCGACCTTGAGAGCCGGGCGGCTCAGATTTGATGCGGCGGTCCGCAACTTGGGGGCATTGCGCTGGACCCAGGAGAGCAGGTGCCATCGCTCCAACTGGTGGGCCAGCCAACCATGGCCCTTCTGGACCTGGTCAACCATGGTGGGCAACCGGGTTGCCACCCGGGATGCCGAATTGACCAACGGATACCCGAAGAGGACAAGAAGTCCGACGAAGACCAGGACGGCACCGAGAAAGACGATGCTGGCCGCCCAGGTGCGACTCAGTCGGCGCCTCATCAGGGCGGCCACGGCCGGATTCAGCACGAGGGCCACGAATCCGGCGATCACCACCCAGAGGATGACCTGCTGAAGGTGGGCCAACACCCTGAAGGTGACCCAGGTCAGCACCACCACCAGATCGATGGCGAGGATGGTCCGCAGGGGAACACCGCGTTCGCTGGCGGCCGAGAGCATCCGTCGCCCGCGGGAGCCGTGGGTCCCGGAGGACCCGGTGTTGCTCCCCGAAGCATCCCCCGGAGCCGAGGAGGATTCGCCACCGACAGCGCTCGGCCCGACTCCGGTCGCATTCTCCATCTCGTCCACCCTGCCAGTATGCCGGTTTCCGCCGCTTCGAAGTGGCACTATCTCCTGATGGACTCAGGCGTTGTTCGTCCACGCCGTTGGTGGCATCGTGGGCCCTTCGCCCGACGCGAGGTCCGGATCAGCGTTGGAACGGTGCTGGCCTTTCTCTTTCTTTTCTATGTTGCCCTGCCCCTTGTGGCCAGCCACCGCTCCCAGATCGCGGCCCTCGCCCACATCAACGTCAGTTACCTGCTGCTCGGAACGCTGCTCGAAGTTGGCGCCCTGATTGCCTACACCCAGTTGACCCACGCCGTCCTGCCTCCGGGCGGCCCGCGTCGTCGCCGACTGTTTCGCATCAACCTCTCCACCCTTGCCCTGAGCCACGTCTCCCCGGGCGGAACCGCTCCGGGTGCCGCCCTTGGCTATCGGTTGCT
>CAITPI010000070.1 GCA_903894295.1 uncultured Acidimicrobiaceae bacterium | reverse complement strand
TGGATGCCTATGGGCGGGTCACCGGCTGAACACCACCCCACGCCTCAACGCGAAGAGCCATCTTTCCCCGTCATGAACTGCGTTTGGTTGACCGGATTGTTCATCGACGACGGGACACAATGCACGAAAAGAATCGGAAGAAGTGACCTAACTTCTACCGTGACTTCCATCAGGACAACCCATGGTCCCTGCAGAAGGCGCCGTCGAGGAATGGTTTGACTTGATGATTGATCCCAGAAGTTCGGTACTGATCTTTCATGCATCGCGCCGACGAGTGTGCATGTTTACACACTTCCGACAAAGGTCCAGGCCTGAAGGACCTTGAATAACAGTTCAATAACTGAACGACGGTTCATCGTTTATTGCTCCTTTTCCCGGAATCCTGAACGCTCATTTCATGGTAAACATTTTTTATTTGGAGAAGTAATGTCAGATTGCATATTCACGCCGGGAAGTTGATAACATCATCTCGCTTTACGTTCTTTGACGCTTGTTGAAGCAAAACCCTCGGACTCTTCGGTGTCTTGGGGTCTTGCTCGGGGCCGGCTGTTTTGTGACCGGATCCCGTCAGGTGAATCGCCCAACAGTGGAGACGAGCATGGACAGTGAACACAACTCCTCAGCCCGCGAACGATTGATCGCCGCCACCCTCCTCGAACTCGAGCAGTGCGGTCCGACCAATCTCAAGATCAAACGGGTCGCCATGACGGCCGGGGTGACTCCAGCGCTGATCTATCGCTACTTCGCCGATCGGGACCAGCTGATTGGCGAGGCCTGGGCGACCAAGGTCCCCGAGTTGTGGCGGGCGTTGCAAGCCCCGGTCCTCCAGATCATCGAGCAGGCCGAAAGTCCGCAGTCCCTGGTCGAGCTGTGCGTCGGTGCCCTGACCAACCCGGGATCGGTGCGGCCCCACGAACGGGCGGCAGAGGAACTTCTCATGATCCGGGGCCATGGCCGTCGATCCGCGGTGATGGGCCAGCGGATCGCCGAGATGGCGCCCGAGCTTTACGAGTTGATCGTCCGCCCGACGGAGAGATTGGAATCCCTTGGCTGGTTGAGGCCGGGGATCACGCCCGAAGTGTTCGTGCGGGTGCTCACCTCCCTGTTGTTCTCGGAAGGGACGTTTACCAGCCGGCAGGCCCTCGGGGTCACCGATGGAGCGTGGGAAGAGGGAATGAGGACGGTTCTTTCCTCCCTGTTGGTTCTGGACGCCGAGAATCTCCGCGACTGAAACGTTCCGACAGGAATCCTTCCGCCCGACCATCGGCGACGCTCGGACCGGACGCCCTCGCCCGGAGCGGGAGCAACTGCGTTTGCGGTCTCGGGAAGGAGGAGGACCCAGGGGTTCCCGATACGATGGAGGCGTGAGTGTCGAGCCGGGCCAGGCCACTGGCGCCTCCCGAGGCCGGGGTTGTGATGAGTCCCACTGAGTGGATCGTGGTGGTGGCTCTGGCCTGCATTGTGGCCTCGATCGGCTACCGACTGGCCGACCGGGACCGCGAGTTGCTTGGCCGTGCACCGTGGGGCATCCCCCCGGAGTTCTGGGGACTGTTCTGGGTGGCCGGTCTGGTTGGCGCCGTTCTGTTCCCCTTCGCCCACCTGGCCACGGTGCGCCATGCCCGCCGCCGGGGCGCCCGGGAAGTCCCGGCCGATGTCGGCGAACCGGTGCCGGGCCGGAGCCAGTGGTTCCGGGACCAGTCAGGACTCGCGCCCCCGATCTCCGTTGGTCCGGTGTCACCCACCGGACTTACCGGCCGGGAACATGGGTTGGAAGCCGGGCGTCCGGTCCGGGAGTGGCCGGACAACCGGCGGGCGCCCCTCCCGATACCAGACCTCGGTGTCACCAGCCAGAATGTGCTCGGTGCACTGGATGTGCTTGATGCGTTTCCGGCCGCCGTGGTGACCACCCGTCGTCCCGATCCGTCCCTGTCGAAGGGTCTGGAGCCAGGATGGAAGCCCGATCCGGGTGGGCGCTTCCATTACCGCTGGTGGAGCCGTGACGGATGGACCCATCACGTGGCCATCGATGGCGTCCACCTGGTTGACACCAACCCTGACCAGCGGCTGGGCCGGCCGGGCTGAGGCGTTCACACCGGAACCGGTTCCGGTGGGGCGGTAGGGTGGAGGCGTCTCGGATCCCGGGTTGGGCGGATCTCGGGACACGTCAGAAGGCCAAGCCTGATCAGCGGATCGGATCGGCAAGCCAGATCAACAAGTTGGATCAGCAAGGAGGAGCCATGATCACCATGGGAGCAGTGCAACACGTGGGTCGCGACGACCTCCCGTGGGTGGATGCCACCGGTGGCATCTGGCTGAGGGTGCTGCGGGTCGACGAGGCGGCTGGTGTGTGGGTGGTGCACAACCGGTTTGAACCGGGCGTCCGGCTGCAAACCCACCGGCATGCCGGTCCGGTGGACGGCTTCACCATCTCGGGCCGCTGGCACTACCTCGAACAGGACTTCTTCTCCGAAGCGGGTTCGTACATCCGGGAGCCTGCCGGTTCTGTCCACACGCTTGACGTGCCGGCCGACAACGACGGGATCACCGAAGTGGTCTTTGTCATGGAAGGCGTCAACCTGAACCTGGCGGCCGACGGCACGGTGGAGAGCGTTTCCGACGGAGCCGGCACCCTGGCCGCCTATCTGGCGCTGGCCGAGGTCCAGGGCCTGGGCCGTCCGGCCGGCATCATCACGACCTGAACGGACCGGTCATGACACCGACGGAGGGGAGCCCTGGCGACCAGACCACCCTGGACGAGTTGACGGATCCGGTGTTCGATCCGACGTTCTACGCGGGCGATCCTTTCCCGCATTTCTCCCGTCTGCGGGAGGAGGCGCCGCTGGCATTCAACTCCCGGATCGGCGCCTGGGTGGCCTCCCGGCATGCCGACGTTGTTGCCGTTTCCCGGGATCCGGAGACCTTCTGCTCGTCCAAGGGGATCATGGCCTTTGAAATCGGCCTGGACTACGACTCGCCCCCGTCGATGATGCACACCGATCCACCGGACCACACGAGATACCGTGCGCTCGTCCAGCCCGGTTTCCGCCCCTCGTTCATGCGGGCCCTCGAATCCGACGTCCGCCGTCGCACCCGGGCGCTGGTTGACCGTCTGGTTCCGGGCGAGCCGGTCGACATTGTGGCCAACCTGGCGGTTCCCCTGCCGCTCCAGGTGATCAGCGACCTGCTGGGGATGGACGAGAGACAGTGGCCCACGTTCTTCCGGTGGTCGGAGGCGGCCATCCCCGGGGCCACCGACTGGCCCGAGGCGGAGCGCCAGCAACTCATGGGCGAGATGGTCTCCTACCTTCTGGCCGCCGCCGCCGACCGCAGGGTCAATCCCCGCAACGACATCATCTCGGAACTGGCGGCGAGCGAACTGGACGGCGACACGTTGTCGGATGCGGAACTCGCCATGTTCCTGGTCCAGCTCCTGGTGGCGGGCAACGAGACCACCCGGAACATGATGTCGGGAGGTCTCGTGGCCCTGGCGTCAACCAACGGTGCCTGGTCCGCTTTGCGCCAGGACTACCTCTCCGGCGTGCCCCGGGCGGTGGCTCAGGCCGTGGAAGAGATGCTGCGGTGGACGACGCCGGTGGTGGCGTTCATGCGCACCACGACCCGGGCCACGGAACTCGGCGGTCAGTCGCTTTCGGCTGGCGCGCCCGTGCTCATGCTCTACGCCTCGGCCAACCGCGACAAGGAGGTATTCGGCTCCGATGCCGAAACCTTCAATCCGGCCCGCGACCCCAATCCCCATGTGGCGTTCGGCTTTGGTCCCCACTTCTGCATCGGGGCGGTGCTGGCCCGCCTGGAGGGTCGGGTGCTGCTGGAGGAACTGCTGGACCGCTTCGACGATGTCGAACTGCTGGAGGTCCCGGAGCGGACGGCGAGTCCGATTATCGCCGGCGTCCGCTCGGCAAAACTGCAGTTTTCCTCAGCAAAAGGCAACTGACCGGCGCTGGAGGACCGGTCGAGCCCGGACGGTCTGGCCTGCTTGCTCTCCGGGAATCAGGAGGCGGCGTGGGCGGCGTCGAGGGTCGCCATCTGGGCATCGGTGAGGTGCAGGTCGGCCGCCGCGGCGTTCTCGTCAAGGTGATCGAGCGACTTGGTCCCCGGAATGGGGAGCATCACCGGAGACTTCTGGAGCAACCAGGCCAACGCCACCTGGGCCGGGGTGGCGTTGGTGTCCTTCACGATGGCGTCGACGGCGCCACCGGGCTGGGCCAGCTCACCTGATGCGATCGGGAACCATGGGATGAATCCGATGCCGGCGGCCTCGCAGTGGGCAAGTACATCGTCGGACGAGTTGTTGGTCAGGTTGTAGAGGTTCTGCACGCTGACGATGGGGACGATGGCCCGGGCGGCCTCGATCTCGGCCACCGATACCTGGGACAGGCCCACCGAGGCCACCTTCCCTTCGTCGAGGAGCTCCCGGAGCAGCCCGAACTGGTCTGCAGCTGGGACCTGGGGATCGATGCGGTGGAGCTGGAAGAGGTCAATCTGCTCGACGGCGAGGCGCCGCAGGCTCAGTTCGCACTGTTGGCGCAGGTACTCGGGCCGACCCACCGGGTGCCAGACTCCCGGCCCGGTCCGGGTGAGACCGGCTTTGGTGGCGATGACCAGGTCGGCGTTGTAGGGGTGGAGCGCCTCCTTGATGATCGACTCCGAGACTTCGGGTCCGTAGGAGTCGGCAGTGTCGATCAGGTTGATGCCCAACTCGGCCGTGCGGCGGACCACGGCCACGCAGTTCGCCCGGTCCTTGGGCTCGCCCCAGATGCCGCGCCCGGTGATCTGCATGGCGCCGAATCCCAGACGGTGGACGGTCTTGGGTCCAAGTTGGAAGGTGCCGCCAGCGGCAACGGACGGAGTGGAGGGATCGGTCATGTCGGATCTCCTGATCGCAGGTGGGACGGTGGCAACACATTGCCGGTCGGAACAAGCGGGCCGGCGAACCGTCAGTCTAGAAGGACGGCAGACGGACGGGTTTTCCGGAAGCCACCTTGCCGCCGGACGGTGGGCCGGCGAACGGTTCGGGACTACCGGCGCCGGTAGTCGGGATCCCGGCTCTCGGCCCGGGCGGCCTTCATCTCGGCGTAGTCCCGCGAGGCGAAGACCATGGATTGGGCGATGGCCTCTTCGTTGATGGAGCGGTGCACCTCGGCTGCTCCGAGGCCATAGAGCGTTCGCCGGGCCATCTTCACCGTGAACGCCGGGGCGGCCGCAATCTTCTCGGCGATCTCCATGGCGACGTCGTCCAGGTCATCCTCGGGAACCAGCCGGCTCACGATGCCGTGGGTCAGCGCTTCCTCGGCGGTGAGGATCCGACCGGTGAGGGCGAGGTCGGCGGCGAGACCGTGACCGGCCATCTGGAACAGGCGGGCCACACCCCCGGTGTCGGGAATGACCCCATGGACAACCTCGGGCAGCATCATCCGGGTACCCTCCGCCGCCACCCGGATGTCACACAGGAGTGTCCGCTCGAAGGCACCGCCGATCACCCAGCCCTTCAGGGCGCAGATGATGGGTGAACCCATGGAGAGGAACATCTGGGTGGGGCGATGGCCCCGTTCGATGAACTCCAGATCGGAGATGTCTTCGGTGCGAACGCCGATCTGGGTGGTGTCGCGGCCCGAGGAGAACGACGTTCCCTCGCCCCGCCACACGATGGCCCTTACGTCGGGGTGCTGGTGCAGTTCGGCGAGGATTTCCCAAAGTCGCTGGTCCATCTCGTCGTTCATGGCGTTGTGCCGGTCGGGCCGGTTGTTGGTCATGATGGCGATAGGGCCGGCGTACTCGAGGCGGATCAGTTCGTCGGGGGACTGGGAAACACCCATGGTGGTGTACTCCTCGCTGTTCGGGGCCAATGGGCCGAAGGTCTCGTGGGTGAAGGCGGGCCGGGACGCCGGGGCAATCTTGTCAGCCGCCCTGGCCGAAGGGGGGCCGGCCGAGCTGCTCGCGGATGGGGGTGAACGCCGGCTGCACGGTGTGGCGGCGTTGCCAGTTGGCGCCGTCGACCACGAGGGAGTGCCCGCTGATGTAACTGGCATAGGGCGAACACAGGTAGGTGGCGGCCCAGGCCAACTCGCGGGGCTCTCCCACCCGGCCGGCCGGCACACGGTCGTCCTGGCCGATGTATTTGCCGGGAACCGCCGCGATGGCTGCTACCTCGTCGGCGTGGGGGATCAGGCCCGGCACGAGTCCGTTGACCCGGATGCCGTAGGGAGCCCACTCGACGGCGAGGGTCTCCGTCAGGTTCTTCACCCCGGCCTTGGCGGCTGCCGAATGGGCGAACCCGGGACCACCGGTCCATGCATAGGAGGCACCGACGTTCACGATGGCCCCCGGTTTCCCGTCGGGAATGAGGCGGCGGGCCAGATCCCGGCTGCAGAGGAAGGTGCCGTTCAGGACGATGTCGACGACCGTTCGCCAGGCGTTCGGACTCATGTCCTCGGCCGGAACGGGAAAGTTCCCGGCGGCGTTGTTGATCAAGGCGTTGATCGGGCCGAGTTCGGCCGTGATGGTGTCGAAGGCCCCGGCAATGGCATCGGCATCCCGGATGTCGCAGGCAACGCCGAGTGCCGTGCCACCTGCCGCTTCGACCGAGGCCACCCCGGCGGCGCGGTGGTCGGGGTCGCGGCTGGCGATGCCGACGGCGGCCCCCAGGCGTCCGAACTCGGTGGCGATCGCCTTGCCCAGGCCGGTGCCGCCTCCGGTCACGACCACCACCTGTCCGGCGTACGTGCCGGCGGGGAGGGCGGAAGCACCAAGGGGCGGCGGGGCGTCGAGTCCGGGAGGGGTCATGGGTGGAGAGATTACGCCGGGTGGTCCGGCGTGCACCGGTTTACCGGTGCCTCCTCCCTGCGGTGGATACAGGCACTCGCGGGTAACCTCGCAGGTCATGGACTTCGATCTCACGCCAGAACTCGCCGCCCTCCAGCAATCGGTTCGCCGGTTGGCCCAGGACAAGATCAAGCCTCGGGCCCGGGAGATTGACAGCTCCCACGACTATCCCTCCGACATCTTTGAAGCCTTCCGGGACGCCGACCTCCTTGGACTGTGCCTGCCGGAAGAACTCGGCGGGTCCGGGGCCGGAATCCTCGGCCTCACCATCGCCATCGAAGAGGTCGCCAAGTATTCGAATACGGCCGCCTTGATGTTGCTCCTCACCCGGCTGCCGGCCGGACCGATCCTGATTGCCGGGAACGACGACCAGCGTCAGCGGTACCTCCCCGGGATCGCTTCGGGGGAACTGCGGGCCGGGTTCGGCCTGTCGGAGCCGCAAGCCGGGAGCGATGTGGCCGGCATGCGCACCCGGGCGGTGCCGGACACGCGGCCGGGTCATGACGGTGGCTGGATCCTGAGCGGAACCAAATGCTGGATGTCCGGTGTGGTCCAGGCGGACTGGTACACGGTCTTCGCCAAGACCGGTGACCCGGCCTCCCGGGCCCATGACTCGATCACCGGCTTCATCGTGGAGCGCCAGTGGGACGGGGTCTCGGTCGGTCGCACCGACAACAAGATGGGAGTCCGGGGCGTCGACACCGGAGAGTTGGTGCTCGACAACGTGTACGTTCCGGCCGAGAACGTGATCGGCGAAGTCGGTGGCTTCCGCCTGGCCATGTTGGGCCTGAATGCCATGCGGCCCATTGTGGCCGCCCGGGGCATCGGCCTCGCCGAGGGTGCGCTCATGTACGCCACCGAGTACGTGAAGTCCCGTGAGGCCTTCGGGCACACGATCGCCGACTTCCAGGGCATCCAGTGGGAGATCGCCAAGATGGCGGTGGACATCGAAGCCGCCCGGCTGCTCACCTACCGGTCGGCGTGGCTGGCCGACCAGGGCAAGTTCACCAAGGAGTACGTGCCCATGCTCTCGATGGCCAAGTATCACGCCACCGAGTTGGCGGTCCGGGCCTCGGGGCTGGCCGTCCAGTTGCTCGGTGCCGCCGGCTACATGGAAGACCATCCGACCGAACTCTGGTATCGGGATGCCCGCCAGTTGACGATCGTGGAGGGAACCTCCCAGGTACAGCTCGGCCTGATCGCCCGCGGTGTGCTGAATCACGACCTTTGGTGGGACTGACATGCTCGGGGAGGAGTCACCAGGCGGGGACAGCGAACGCTTTGCTTCCCTTGGGGGTTGGCCCGGAGTGCTCGCCACCGTCGTGGGGGGCCATTCGTTGTCCGAGGACGAGGCCGAAACGGTGCTGGACCAGGTGTTGTCCGGCCGGGCCACCCCGGCCCAGATCGCCGGACTGGCGGTCGGCCTTCGGGTAAAGGGCGAGTCGATCGGGGAGATGACCGGTTTTGTCCGGGCCATGCTGGCCCATGCCACCCCGCTGGATTTGCCCCCCGGGATGTCCACGGTGGATACCTGTGGAACCGGAGGCGATCGCCTCCACAGCGTGAATGCCTCCACCATGGCTGCGATCATCACGGCCGCGGCCGGCGTCAAGGTGGCCAAGCACGGTGGTCGGGCATCCTCGTCGTCGGTCGGTGCGGCCGACGTACTCGAGGCGCTCGGCGTGGCCGTCGACCTCGGCCCCAAAGGGGTGGCCCGGTGCATCACCGAGGTCGGACTCGGCTTCTGCTTCGCCCCGCGTTTCCATCCGGCGATGCGTTTCGCGGCGCCGGTCCGCAGGGAGTTGGGCGTGCCCACCGTCTTCAACTACCTCGGGCCGCTGGCCAATCCGGCCCGGGCCGCCTCTCAGGTCGTTGGAGTGAGCGACGAGCACATGGCCGAAAAGATGCTGAAGGTTCTGGCCGCCAACGGCACCCAACGCGCCATGGTCGTCCATGCCGAAGACGGTCTGGACGAGATCTCGACCACCGGTCCCACCCAGGTGCACGAGTTGATCCGGGCCGCCGACAAGGAACCGGTCATCTACCAGTGGGAGCTGACACCCGAAGAACTCAAACTGGCCCCCTCGTCTCTTGCCGACCTCCGCGGTGGAGACCGGGAAACCAATGCGGAAGCGGTCCGTCGGGTGCTGGCCGGGGACAAGGGCCCACATCGGGACTTTGCGACCGTGAATGCGGCGGCCGCCCTGATGGTGGCCGGGGCGGTCGACTCGATGGAGGCCGGACTCGATCTGGCCCGCTCGGTCATCGACGACGGTCGGGCCGCTGCCACCCTGGCCGACCTGGTTCGGCTGTCCCGGGAGGAAGCGTCAGCCGAAGCGGCTCAGGAGGCGACGGCGAACTGACCGGGTTGGCCGGTTGTGGCCCCGTCGTTTGACGTGGCGTTGTCCCCGGTGGTCGGTTCCTGGTCCAGCGTGCCGATCAACTCGGAGAGTTCGGGGATGCGCTGACCCGGAGAGACCAGTCCGGCCGGCGATTCGACGTCCAGGATCCGGAGGGATTCCGGGTGGGCCTTGATCCACTGGGCCACGATCAGCCGTTCGTTCTCGTGGTCGTCCCGGGTCATGGTGAATGCAGGGTCCATGGAAACCTCCGGAGAGAAGAGCGAATCGGTCTCGGTCAACAGGCCTTCGGTGAAGGTCAGGGCTCCTTCGTTCTCCACCAACAGGGTCAACCGCCCGGCCTGTCGGAGGGCGGTCACCCGGCGGTGTCGGTCGATCAGGTGTCGGAGGCGCTCCGCTTCATCCCGGGCCCCGGCCGCCTCCTCGAAGCGCTGGGATCCGGCGAGGGCGGCCACCCGACGGGCGTAGGGCAGCAGGAGTTCCCGGGGGTCGGCCGACAACTCCTCGCCCGTCCACGCCGGGCGTCCCCTCCTCGATCGCCGGGCCGGCGGTGAGCCGGCCTTGGGTCGCCTGGTCTTCCCTTGCCGGTTGTACGGCGGTGACCACGAGCGGATGAGCCGACCTTCAAGGATGGCGGCCGTGAGTGGTCCGGGGCATACCCGGTGATGGATGGCGTCCATCTGGCGCAGGAGCGGTCCGACCTTGGACCGGGTGTCGCCGGAGAAATAGGACCGGACCCGGGAGTGGAGATCGGTGGCCTTGCCGACGTAGAGGACGTGGCCGGTGGCGTCGGTGAACCAGTAGACGCCAGGGCGATGGGGGAGTCGGTTGGTGAGTTTGAGTTTGGCCGCCTGCGGATGACCGATCAGCTTGGGAAGGTTCAACAGTTCCTCGAGGCCGACGATGCCGAAGGTTCCCGCCCGCTCCAACAGGGCGTGCAGGAGGTCGCCCGTGGCCAGAACGTCGTCAAGGGCCCGGTGGGTGGGCTGATGGGCCAGCCGGAGGGTGGCGGCGAGCGTCCCGAGTTTGCAGTTGGGCGCCATGTCGCGAACCAGACGTCGGGCGAGGGCCAGGGTGTCGACCGTGGCGTTGGCCAGGCGCTCCCGACCGGTTGATTCGAGGGCAAAGTCGAGAAACGACTTGTCGAAACGCACGTTGTGGCCGACCAGAACCCCGCCACCGAGAAACTCCAGGAAGGAGGGCAGCATCTCTCCGACCTTGGGGGCGTCCTCCACCATGGCATCGGTGATACCGGTCAGGGCGGTGATGAAGGGCGGGATTCGTTCGTCGGGCCGGACAAACGTGCGATAGGTGCCAAGGAGCGCCCCACCCCGGTATCGTGCCGCCGCCACCTCGGTCAGGGATGCGGTGGCCGGAGTTCCACCGGTGGTCTCGACGTCAACCACCACGAAGGTGACCTCGCTCAGCGGGGTGCCGAGCTCATCAAAGGACGTCTGCCGGGTCGTGGCCACCGGGCCATCGTAGCGAACAAGTGTTCGTTCCGGGGGATGCGGACGGTCCCCACGGCGGCTACCGTGTTCCCGTGACCTCGGAATCGACCCCAACCGCTGCCGCCTCGTCGCCCGTCACCCGCTACCGGTGTGCGGCGTGTGGGAACCTGACCCGCTTCGATGTGGTCGGCACCCGCCGGACCCGGGCCTTCCATCACTACTCGGTCGGTGGAGATCTGACGGTCGAGGACGAGGAGATCCTGGACGACGTGGTCGAAGAGGTGACCTGCCGTTGGTGTGGCCACGGCACGGCCGTCGAAGTCCTGGTTGATGTCGAGGACTGACCTGCTCCGTCCGGTCGATCCTCCGGCATCCCTTCACCCGTGACCATGTCGGACGCGGCCAGCCCCTTTGATGACCCGAAGTTCGTGGCGGGGCTGCGTCCGATTCCCGCCGGTCGGGTCGATGTGCCGCTTCCCTGGCCAGCCGCCGACCTGTGTGGCACGGCCCCGGACGGACAGGACCGGGTGGTGGAACTCGATCCGGCCGGGCCGATGCTGCTCATCTTCTTCCTGTCGCTGGACTGTGCCGGCTGCGAAACGTTCTGGAGCGGACTCAGCCCCGAATCAGCCGGTTTGGCGGGACTGCGTCGCCGTGGTCGGGTGGACGTGGCGGTTTCCGTGCGATCCTTCGGTCCTGGTCAGGCGGCCGAACTGCTCCGCCGGGCCGAAGCCCTTGGGCCGGTTCCGGTCGTTGTCGGGCCGAAACCGTGGGAGGACTACCGGGTGACGGGCTATCCCTCCGTTGTTCTTGTCGACCCGTCGGACCGGTCGATCCGGGGAGAAGTTGTGGCGTTCGGCTGGAACGACGTGGAAGAACTGCTGGACCCGACCGACTCCTGAGCCGGGCCGATGGAGGCCGCTCAGGTCCCGGCGTGCCGCCGGATCGAGGCCAGGAATCCGTCGATGTCCGCTTCGGTGGTGTCGAACGCCGCCATCCACCGCACCGTGTCCGTCGCTTCGTCCCAGACGTAGAACCGGTAGTCCACCTGCAGGGCATCGATGACCCGGCGGGGCACCCGGGCAAAGACGCCGTTGGCCTGCACCGGGTGGACGAGTTCGATGCCGGGCACGCCGACCAGGCCGTCGGCCAGTCGTCGGGCCATGGCGTTGGCGTGGCGGGCGTTGCGCAGCCACAGGTCGTTCGACAGGATGGCCTGGAACTGGGCTGCCACGTAGCGCATCTTGGAAGAGAGTTGCATGGACTGCTTGCGGACGAACTTGATCGGAAGGTTTTCCGGCGGGCAGAAGACCACCACGGCCTCGGCGCCCATCGCCCCGTTCTTGGTGGCGCCGAAGGTCAACACGTCGACGCCGGCCCGGCCGCCGAGCTCTCCGAGTCCCACGCCGAGGGTGGCGGCGGCGTTGGCCAACCGGGCCCCGTCCATGTGCAGCATCATGTCGCGGGAGTGGACCCACTCGGCGAGCGCCTGGATCTCGTCCACGGTGTAGGCCGTCCCCACCTCGGTGGACTGGGTGATCGACACCACCTTGGGCTGGACCTGGTGTTCACTGCCCACATGGCGGTTGACGTCGTCGAGCAGTTCGGGCGTCAGTTTCCCGTGCGGGGTGGCAAGGCCGATCAGTTTGCTGCCCAACATGCGTTCCGGGGCACCGCACTCGTCGGTGTTGATGTGGGCGCTTTCGGCGCAGATGATGGCCTGGTAGGAACGGAGAAGGAGCGTCAGGCCAATGACGTTGGCCCCGGTCCCGTTGAAGGCGAAGGCCACGTCGATGTCGTCGCCGAAGTGCTCGACAAAGAGGTCCGTCACCTCGGCCGTGAGTTTGTCACCTCCATAGGCCACGGCGTGTCCGACGTTGGCCCGGCCGATTGCCTCGAGTACCTCGGGATGGACGCTGGCGTAGTTGTCGCTGGCAAAGGAGTGAAGCAGCTCGTCGGTCATGGCGTCCTTCCGGGATCGTTCCTGGTGCGTGGTGGTGACGGAGATGGAAGTGGCGGGGTTCGGCTGCTACCCCGGTTGGGGGAGATGGCCGAAGTCCGACAGTGGACGAAGGGTCTACCCGCGGACCAGCGGCTTGTACTGGATGCGGTGGGGCTGGTCGGCGTCCACGCCCAGCCGCTTCTTGCGGTCGGCCTCGTAGTCACTGAAGTTGCCCTCCCACCAGCGAACCTCGGAGTCCCCTTCAAAGGCGAGGACGTGGGTGGAGATGCGGTCCAGAAACCACCGGTCGTGGCTGATGACCACGGCGCAACCCGGGAAGGAGAGCAGGGCCTCCTCGAGCGCCCGCAACGTATCGACATCGAGATCGTTGGTGGGTTCGTCAAGGAGGAGTACGTTCCCTCCGCTTTTCAGCACCTTGGCCAACTGCACCCGGTTGCGTTCGCCACCCGAGAGTTGTCCGACCTTCTTCTGCTGGTCGCTTCCGGTGAATCCGAAACTGGCCACATAGGCCCGGCCATGGATCTCCCGACCACCGACGACCATGTGGTCGACGCCTCCGGTGATCTCTTCGTAGACGGTGGCTTCGGGATCGAGGGCGTCCCGGGACTGGTCGACGTAGGCCAGCTGCACGGTCGAGCCGACCTCGAGGGTTCCTTCGTCCGGGGTTTCCTCACCGACCATCATCCGGAACAGGGTGGTCTTTCCGGCCCCGTTCGGACCGATGACCCCGACGATGCCACCTGGGGGCAGGAGGAACGAAAGGCCGTCGATCAACAGGCGGTCACCGAAGCCCTTCTTGACCGAGACGGCGTCAATGACCCGGTCGCCCAGCCGGGGGCCGGCCGGAATGGCGATTTCGAGCTTGTCGGCCCGGCGCTCGGAAGCCTCGGCTTCGGCCACCAGGTCGTTGTAGGCGTTGATTCTTGCCTTGCCTTTGGACTGGCGGGCCCGGGGTGACATGCGGATCCAGTCCAGCTCGCGTTGCAGGGCGTCCTGACGGGCGGTGTCGGCCCGCTGCTCGGCGGCCAGGCGGTTCTGCTTCTGCTCCAGCCACGAGGAGTAGTTCCCCTCCCAGGGAATTCCGGCTCCCCGGTCGAGTTCGAGAATCCAGCCGGCCACGTTGTCGAGGAAGTACCGGTCGTGGGTCACTGCCACCACCGTGCCCGGGTAGTCCTTCAGGGTGCGTTCCAGCCACGCCACCGATTCGGCGTCAAGGTGGTTGGTCGGTTCGTCCAGGAGCAGGAGGTCGGGCTTGGACAGCAGCAGGCGGCAGAGGGCCACCCGGCGACGTTCACCCCCGGAAAGCTTGGTGACGTCGGCGTCGCCCGGCGGCAGCCGCAAGGCGTCCATGGCGATCTCGAAGGTCCGGTCGAGATCCCATCCGCCGGCGGCGTCAATCTTGTCCTGCAGTTCGGCCTGTTCGGCCATGAGTTTGTCGAAGTCGGCATCGGGATCGCCGTAGGCGGCACAGACTTCGTTGTACCGGTCGACGAGCCCCTTCACCTCGCCGACGCCATCGGCCACGTTGCCGAGCACGTCCTTGGTGGGGTCGAGTTCCGGCTCCTGGGAGAGGAAGCCGACACTGAAGCCGGGCGTGAGCCGGGCCTCACCCATAAAGCCGTCATCCAGGCCGGCCATGATCCTGAGCAGCGAGGACTTGCCCGAGCCGTTGGATCCGATGACGCCGATCTTGGCGCCCGGATAGAACGAGAGATTGATGCCCTTCAGGACTTCCCGGTCGGGCGGATAGAAGCGGCGCAGGTCGCGCATGGTGTAGATGAACTGGGCGGTCATGGTTCATAGTGTGCCAGCCGCCGGGACCAGAGGGGTTCCCGGGTCCCCGATGGGCGCCATCGAGGGCGTAGCCGTCAGGCCCCGGATGACCCGACCAGAACGTCGGCGGCTCCGGGGATCACCATCATCGACGTTCTGGAGCAGGCCAACCACCCCGGGATCGCTCCGATTCTCTGACCCGACGGCGATCGGCCATGATTAGGGAGACTTCCACGAGAACGCATGGCAAGGAGACGGTGTCTGATGGCTTGGGACTTTTCCACTGATCCGGAGTTTCAGGAGCAACTTGACTGGGTGGCGGAGTTCTGTCGCGAGGAGGTCGAGCCGCTGGAACTGGTGTTTCCCTATGCCGTCCGCCTTCGGGCCCGTGACCCGAAGATGGCCGCCCTGGTCGATCCGCTCCAGCAGCAGATCAAGGACCGGGGCCTCTGGGCGCTCTTCCTTGACAAGGAGTTGGGTGGCCCCGGCTTCGGCCAGGTGAAGCTGGCCCTGCTCAACGAGATCCTTGGCCGCTACTCGAGCGCCCCGTCCCTCTTCGGCTGTCAGGCGCCCGACACCGGGAACATGGAGATCCTGGCCGCCTACGGCACCCCCGAGCAGAAGGAACGGTGGCTGAAGCCACTCATGAACCAGGAGATCTGGTCGGCCTACTCCATGACCGAGCCGGCCGGAGGATCGGATCCCAACCTGTTCGTGACGACCGCCGTGCGCGACGGCGAGGAGTGGGTGATCAACGGGGAGAAGTGGTACACGAGTGCCGGTCGCCACGCCGACATCATCTTCGTCATGTGTACCAACGGGATCTTCATCGTGCCCCGGGACACACCCGGGGTCGAGATCATGGATCAGCCCCGCACCCATGACCACATCATCTACAACGAAGTCCGGGTCCCCCTCGACCACCTGCTCGGCCCTGAGGACGGGGCCAAGGTCCTCGCCCAGCGCCGCCTCGGCGGCGGACGCATCCATCACGCCATGCGGGCCATCGCCCAGTGTCGGCGGGCCTTTGACATGATGTGCGAGCGGGCCCTGTCCCGTCAGTCACACGGCAAGATCATCGCCGAGCACCAGATGGTCCAGGAGGCGGTGGCCGACTCGTACGCCGAGATCAACATGCTCCGCCTGTTGGTGCTGTGGACGGCATGGACGATCGACAACTCGTCGACCGCCGAGGCCCGCACCCAGATCGCTGCCTGCAAGTACACGGCCGCCAAGGTGCTGAAGGAGGTGTCGTATCGGGCCATCCACATCTTCGGATCCCTCGGTGTGACCGATCTCACGCCGTTGCAGGCGATGTGGTCCGGCGCTCCCACCATGTCGGTGATGGATGGGGTGGATGAAGTCCACAAGGTGACCGTGGCCCGGAACGTCCTGAAGGGTTACGAGCCCCACGAGGGCTACTGGCCAACCGACTACTACCCCGAGATGCGGGCCCGGGCCCGGGAGAAGTTCGCCGATGCCTTTGCGGCCGACCCCGATCTCGCCACGTATGCCGACCTGATGGCCAAGCGGATGGCCGGGCGACACTGATGGAGGTCGCCGGCAAGGTTGTCGTGGTCACCGGGGCGGCCGGTGGAATCGGACGGGCGCTGGTGCGCGAGTTCGCCCGCCACGGCGTGGCCGGAATCGCCGTGGCCGACATCGACGGTCCGGGCGCCCAGAAGGTGGCCGCCGAGCTCGTGGCCGCGGGCACCCCGGCCATCGGGGTCCGCTGCAACGTCGGGGACGAGGCAGACGTGAAGGTGCTGGTGGCGGAGACCGAAGCGGCCTTTGGCCCGGTTGACATCTTCTGTGCCAACGCCGGCATTGTGATCGGCGGTGGGGTCGAGGTGGCCAACGAGGAGTGGCAGCGGATCTGGGAGGTGAACGTCCAGAGCCACATCTTTGCCGCCCGGGCCGTGCTGCCCTCGATGCTCGAGCGGGGCCAGGGCTATCTCGTTCACACTGCATCGGCGGCCGGTCTGTTGACCCAGTTGGGTTCGGCCCCGTATTCCGTCACAAAGCACGCCGTGGTGGCGCTGGCCGAGTGGCTGTCGATCACCCACGGTGATGCCGGAGTGCGGGTCTCGTGCCTGTGTCCCCAGGGAGTCTGGACGGCCATGACCGGTGCTCCGGACCAGGACGGGACGACGAACTCCGACGAACCTGGTTCGCTGGCCGGATCGGGTGAGGTCATGGAGAAGGACTTCGCCACGGCCACGGCCGGAAGGGACGGCATGATGCAGCCGCAAGAAGTGGCGCGGTCGGTGCTGGCCGGCATCGAACGCGAGGAGTTCCTGATCCTGCCCCACGCGGAAGTGGCCAGCTACGAGCAGCGTCGGGCCGGTGACCGGGAACGCTGGTTGCGGGGCATGCGCCGCCTGCAGGCCTCCGTCTTCGCTCCGCCTTCGTGAACCGGTCGCCCCGGTGGTGGTGGCGGGGGAGTGGCATGGCTCCGGAGGTGTACGTCGACCAGTCGGATGACGCCCAGGTCGACGGTGACCTTCCGTTCACGCCGGGCACGGCCCGGTCGGCCCTTTCCCGGAAGGTCTTCCGGTCGGTGTGGCTCGGCACGACGTCGTCCAACGTCGGGACCTGGATGCAGAACCTGGCGCTTGGTGTCCTGGCCTACGACCTCACCCACTCGGCGTCGTACGTCGCCCTGATCGGTTTTGCCCAACTCGGACCACTTTTTGCCCTGTCCATCCTGGGTGGCGCCCTGGCCGACGTGGTCGACCGCAAGCGGCTGCTCGTCATTTGTCAGGTCGAGCAGCTGCTGTTCTCGCTCGTCCTGGCCTGGACGGCCGCCCAGCACCATCCGTCAACCCTGCTGATCTTCCTGTGCGTGCTGGCCATCGGCATCGGCAACGCCGTGAATGCCCCGGCCTTCACGGCCGTTCTCCCCCTGCTGGTTCCGAAAGAAGACCTGCCGGGTGCGGTCTCGTTGCAGTCGGTGCAGATGAACCTGTCCCGGGTCATCGGCCCGGCCATCGCCGGCGTGTTGCTGCCCGTGGTCCACCCCTCGGGCATCTTTGTCATCAACGCCGTCACCTACCTGTTCGCCGTCTACGTGATTGTCCGGGTGGCGATCCCTTCGGTCAAGGCACCGGCCCACGATTCGATCGCCCAGAGGCTGTTGGGTGGTTTCGCCGTGGCCCGGCGGGATCCCCTCGTCCGGTACTGCCTGGTGACCGTGGCCACCATCTCCTTCTTCTGCCTGCCCTTTGTCGGACTCATGCCCGTGATCGCGGCCCGGGACCTGCACATCGCCCCGTCGGGGTCGATCTATGGCTGGCTCTATGCCATCTTCGGCCTTGGGGCGGCGCTCGGGGCCGTCTCGGTGGGATCCGTCTTCGTCACCCTGTCCCGGCGGACCCTCATTCGGGGCGGACTCGGTGCCTTCACCGTCTTCCTGGCCCTCTTCGGCCTGGTCGGCAACATCTTCTGGGCGTTTCCGACCGTCTTTCTGCTCGGCTACGCCTACTTCGTGACCATCACGTCGCTCTCGACCACCTTGCAGGCCCACATTCCCAACGAGGTGCGCGGACGGGTCATGGCGTTGTGGATCATGGGTTTCGGTGGAACGGTGCCACTCGGACTTCTGGTGGCCGGGTCGGTGGCTTCGGCCACGTCGGTGCGTACCGTGGTGTTGGCCGGTGCGGCCGTGGCGGCCCTCGTGACGCTGATGGCGTGGTTGACCACCGCCACCGAAAACACCGATCTGCGGACGATCTGACGCCGATCCTCCCGCCGGGAGGCATGTAGGGAACCCTCTTCGGCCCCGTCCATTGCCGGCGTCCTTCGGGTTAGGGTTTTGCCATGACCTTGACCATCGGCATCCTGGGGGCGGCCCGGATTGCGCCCATGGCGTGCATCCGGCCGGCCCGGGCCACGCCCGGCGTGGAAGTCGTGGCGGTCGGTGCCCGGGATCCCGAACGGGCCAGGCTGTTTGCCGAGAAGCACCAGATTCCGAACGTGGCCACCGGTTACCAGGAAATCCTTGACGACCCGGCCATCGATGCGGTCTACAACCCGCTTCCCAACGGCCTCCACGGATTCTGGACGCTCCGGGCCCTTGACGCCGGAAAGCACGTCCTGTGTGAGAAGCCCTTTGCCGCCAACGCCGCCGAAGCCCGCGCCGTGACCGCCGCCGTGGAATCCCGGGACCGTGTGGTGATGGAGGCGTTCCACTACCGGTATCACCCGATGATGATCCGGGCACTCGAGGTGCTCGATGCCGGCGAGATCGGGACCATCGAGCAGGTCAACACCTCGATGTGCGTTCCCCTGCCCATGCCGAAGGACATCCGCTACCAGGCCGATCTGGCCGGCGGTGCCCTGATGGACATTGGCTGTTACGCCGTGCACCTGTGGCGGTCCCTGTCCGGGGAAGAGCCCCGGCCTACCTCGGCCCGGGCCACCAAACTCCGTCCCGGCATCGACCGGGCCATGACGGCCCAGTTGGCCACCGAGGAAGGGGTGACCGGCCGCATGGAGTGTTCACTTCTCTCGGCCCGGTTGTTGAAGTTGAGTGCCAAGGTCACCGGATCCAAGGGGTCGCTCACCCTGTTCAATCCCCTTGGCCCCCACGTCTACAACCGCATGAAGGTGGTCACCCCGTCGGGCAGCCGGGTGGAGCACTTCCCCCGCAAACCCACCTATGACTTCCAGATGGCGGCGTTCCGGGATGCCGTCGAACGCGGCAGCGAGTTTCCGACCACACCGTGGGATGCCATCGCCAACATGGAAGTGATCGACGCCATCTACCAGGCGGCGGGGATGGAGCCCCGGACACCGACCAAGGTCGGCTGACCACGCAAGGTCGCCTGACCACGAGGGGACCGGTGGTTGTTTCGGGTGGTCGCACTGCACCGGTCGCCCCGGTTTCCGGCGGTGGTCGTCTTCCCGGTAATCTGTCAAGGTTGTTGCCAGAAGATCGTCATTGTCCTGCTGCGGCATGGTGATGGCCGACCCGCCGGCATGGGCGCAGGGCGGCCAGTAGATGAACAGGAGAAGCCGTGTCGGATCCCTATGTGTTCTACGGAATGGCGGCTTCGCTCTACACCGCCAAGGCCCGTTCCTACCTGCGCAAACAAGGCATCGACTACGTGGAACGGGTGGTGGGCGACCCCCGTTACGCGGCCGAGATCATGCCGGAGATCGGACGCCTGATCATGCCGGTGCTGCAAACCCCCGATGGCAGAATCGTCCAGGACACGGTGGACATCATCGAGTTCCTCGACGCCACCGTCGCTCCGGATTCTTCGGCGTTTCCCGCAACGCCGGTCCACCGCACCGTGGCCCATCTGCTGGAACTGTTCGGCGGGGAGGGACTGTTGCGTCCGGCCATGCACTACCGGTGGGACTTCGACGGCACCAACGTGGACTTCCTGGCCAAGGACTTCTCGCTCGGACTCGTCTTCCGGGGCAGCGACGACGAGCGGGCTGCCGTGTGGGAGATGGCAAGCGGGAAGATGCGTTCGGCCACCGTTGCCTTCGGGGTGAGTGACGAACTGATCCCGGCCATCGAGGAGTCGTATCTCGAGTTCCTGGCCCTCTTCGATGCCCACCTGGCCCACTCGCCCTATCTGCTCGGTGGCCGGGCCACGATCGGTGACCATGCCTTCATGGGGCCCCTCTTTGCCCACCTGGCCCGGGACCCGTATCCCTCGGTGATCATGAAACAGCGGGCCGACCGGGTATGGCGGTGGGTCGAGCGGATGAACACATCCAACGACGACACCGGTGAGTACGGCGACCATCCTGGAGAACTCTTTGCCGATGATTCCGTGCCGGACACCCTGGCGGCTCTGCTCGCCTACATCGGGGCGGAGTATTTCGATGAGGCGGTGGCCCAGATCGTCGCCATCGACGACCATCTGGCCGAACATCCCGACGTGGTTACCGGCGAGGTGGTGAACGGCAAGCCGGCCCGTCGCTTCACCGGCATGACGACGTTCTCGTGGCGGGAGCGGCCGATGACGGTCGCCGTCGTTCCCTACCGGATGTTCCTCATCAAGCGTCTCCAGGACTCGTTTGCGGACGCCGCCCCAGCCGACCAGCGCCGGATCCGCTCCGTCCTGGAAGCGGCCGGCCTCGATCCTTTGCTGGACCTCCGTCCCCGGCGGTGGGTGGAGCGCAGCAACAACCGCGAGGTCTGGGGCGAGTTGCAAGAACCCGTTCGACCAACCTGAACCGAACCGGGAAGCTCCAGAAGCCGATCACCTCCCCTGTCAGATACCCCAACCATCACCAGCAAGGAGCGCACCATGGAAGTTGTCAACGCGGTCTACCCGTCCCGTGAGCAGTTCGAAGAGTTCTTCGCCATCGGGGACGATGGCCCCTACGTCATGGTCAACCTCCTGAAGTTCAAGGACCGGGCCGAGTATCCCGACGATCCGGAGTCGACGTTGTCCGGTCGCGACGCCTACGAGATCTACGGCGTCGAAGTGAGCAAGATCGTCGAGTCGCGGGGTGGCCGGATCGTCTTCAGCGGCGACGTGACCGGGATGATCGTCGGCGAGGTCGAGGACCAGTGGGACGCCGTGGCCCTCGCCGAGTACCCATCCAAGGCTGCCTTTCAGGAGATGATGATGTCGCCGGAGTGGGCCGCCATCGAACATCACCGGGTGGCGGGTCTGGCCGGGCAGCTGAACATCCGGACGGTATCCCGGGAGACCTGATCCCCGTCCCGGGGATTGTTCCGGACCCCAGGGCATTCGAGGTGTTCGTCCTGGCGGGTGAACCTGCTGGGGGTTGAAGGCGTGCTCCATCCCGGGGGATCGCCACGTTGCCCCGGGGGACGTCGGCCAATCGACCGAACGACCGCGGCGCCCAGGGAGGCGACAGCGGCAACGTTGACGGTCCGATCTTGCGGTCCCTAAGGTGACGCCATGGTTCCTCCCACCACGCCGGCCCCGCTGTTGGCGCCACCCCTTTCCTCGACGGTCGACGTGACGTCACCCGAGTTCCGGCAGAACCGGGCCGACATGCTGGAGCAGTTGGAGGTCATCGACGACCTGCTCGACCAGGCCGCCGCCGGGGGAGGGGAAGCGGCCATGGAGCGGATGCGCTCCCGGGGGAAGATGCCGGTGAGAGAACGCATTGCCGCCGTCCTCGATCCCGACTCGCCGTTCTTCGAGGTGAGTGCCCTCGCCGGGTACGACTCGGACTACGCCATCGGGGGCGGCATGATCATCGGCATCGGGGTCATCGCCGGCGTCGAGTGCGTGATCCTGGCCAACGACCCATCCGTGCTCGGTGGCGCCCTGACCCCGTATGCCATGAAGAAGTGGTATCGGGCGATGGAGATGGCCCGGGACAACCGGATGCCGTATGTGAGTTTTGTGGAGTCGGCCGGAGCCGACCTTCGGGTGGACACCGAAGGGGGTGGTCGCCGGGCCAACACCACCCACTTCGCCGAGACCGGCGGCCTCTTCTACGAGCTGATCGAACTCTCGAAGTTGCGCATCCCGACCATCGCCGTGGTGTTCGGCTCGTCCACCGCCGGAGGTGCCTATCAGCCCGGCCTCTCCGACTACACCATCGTCGTGAAGGAACAGTCCAAGATCTTCCTGGCCGGCCCGCCCCTTGTGAAGATGGCCATCGGCGAGGACTCCGACGACGAAACCCTCGGTGGGGCCCAGATGCATGCGGAAATCTCCGGGCTGGGGGACTACTTCGCCGAGGACGAGATGGATGCCATCCGGCTCTGCCGGGAGGTGGTCTCCCACCTCAACTGGCGCAAACCCGAACCGGCGCCGGACCGGCCCGGTGACGAGCCGGTGCATGATCCCGAAGAACTGCTGGGACTGGTCAGCCGGGACCTGCGGCAGCCGGTCGACATCCGTGATGTGCTGGCCCGGGTGGTGGACGGCTCCCGTTTCGAGGAGTTCAAACCCCGTTACGGAAGCACGATGGTGTGCGGCTGGGCCGAGATCCACGGCAACCTCGTTGGAATCCTCGGGAACAACGGCGTGATCTATCCCCGCTCGGCCGAGAAGGCCACCCACTTCATCCAGCTGTGCAACCACCTCGATGTGCCGCTGATCTTCTTCCACAACGTGACGGGCTACATCGTGGGCAAGGACTTCGAAGCGGACGGCATCATCAAGAAGGGTTCGCAGATGCTGAACGCCGTGTCGAACTCGACGGTGCCGCACATCGCCGTGATCATCGGAGCGTCCTATGGCGCCGGAAACTACGGAATGTCCGGTCGTCCGTTCGACAACCGGTTCACCCTTCTGTGGCCAACGGCCAAGATCGCCGTCATGGGACCGAAGCAGATCGCCGGGGTCATGTCGATCGTCCGCCGGGGTCAGGCCGCCCGGAAAGGCCTCGAGTTCGACGAAGAGGAGGATGCCAAGATCGTCGAAATGGTGGAGGCCGTCCAGGAGCAGGGTTCACTCGCCCTGGTGGCCACCGGAGCGGTGAGTGACGACGGGGTGATCGACCCCCGGGACACCCGCACCCTGCTCGGGCTGTGTCTCTCGGTTGTCCGCAACCGGCCCATCGAGGGTGCCCGTGGCTATGGGGTGTTCCGGCTGTGACGAACGCGCCCGCCACCTTGGCATCGTCCATCCGGCCGATTGGGTCCCTTCTTGTCGCCAACCGGGGCGAAATCGCCCGCCGCATCTTTTCCACGGCCCGGTCCATGGGCATGATCTGCGTCGCCGTCTACACCGACGCCGACCAGGACGCCCCACACGTCTCCGACGCCGACATTGCCCTGCGCCTTGACGGTACGAACGGGTATCTCGACGCTGACGCCCTCATTGGAGCGGCCCGGGCCTCCGGTGCCGAGGCGGTCCATCCCGGCTACGGATTTCTCTCCGAGAACGCGGCCTTCGCCCGCGCCGTCGAAGCGGCCGGCCTGATCTGGGTCGGTCCGTCCCCGGCGGCCATCGAATCGATGGGCGACAAGGTCGAGGCCAAACGTCATGCCATGTCCGCCGGCGTGCCCGTGTTGGCGTCCACCGAAGATCCGGCCGAAGCGGAAGCGGTCGGCTTCCCCATCCTCGTGAAGGCGACTGCCGGCGGCGGCGGCAAGGGCATGCGGGTCGTGTCGGAGTCGGCAGAACTCGACGAGGCAATCGCTTCGGCCCGCCGGGAAGCACAGAGTGGTTTCGGCGATGACCGGGTATTTCTCGAGCGGTATGTGGCGGCCTCCCGACACGTCGAGGTCCAGATCCTCGGTGACCGCCATGGAAACCTGGTCCACCTGGGGGAACGGGAGTGTTCCATCCAGCGACGCCATCAGAAGCTGGTGGAGGAGTCGCCGTCTCCGGTGGTGGACGCCGATCTGCGGTCCCGCATGGGCGACGCCGCCCTCACCCTGGCCCGGATCATGGGCTACTCGTCAACCGGGACGGTGGAGTTCCTGGTCGATGACACCACGAGGGAGTTCTTCTTCCTCGAGGTCAACACCCGACTGCAGGTCGAGCACCCGGTCACCGAGATGGTCACCGGTATCGACCTGGTCCGCCAGCAGCTGCTGGTGGCCCAGGGCTTTCCGCTGGCCTTTGCGGCCGACGACGTGGCGTTCGACGGGCACGCCATCGAAGCCCGACTGTGCGCCGAAGACCCGGCCGGTGGCTTTCTGCCGGCCACGGGAACCCTCGAGGTGTTTGCTCCCGCCGACGAACCGGCCGTCCGGTGGGACTCGGGAGTCGAGACCGGTTCGGTGGTCACCGTCGCCTTTGATCCGATGCTGGCCAAGGTGATCGCCCATGGCCCGACCCGGGTCGAAGCGGCCGGGCGTCTGGCCCGGGCCCTCGAACGACTCCATCTTGGCGGCGTGGTCACCAACCGGGACTTCCTGGTTTCGGTGCTGCGCTCGCCAGCCTTCCTGGCCGGTGACACGACTACCGACTTCATCGAGCGGACGTCCCCGGCCCTCGGTCCGGAACTTGAGGCCAACGAACTCGAGCGGGTGGCGATCACGGCGGTTCTCGCCCGCCAGGTCGCCAACCGACG
>CAITPI010000069.1 GCA_903894295.1 uncultured Acidimicrobiaceae bacterium | reverse complement strand
GGTCATAGGGAGTGCGCTGGCCGGCTTCGTAGTCGTAGTCGAGCACGATCAGGCCGGCTTCGGCCCGCAGGCACTCGAGCACGCCGGTGCCGAACGGCTGGGCCTTCATCTGGTCCACCACCACTGCCCACAGGTCGGCGGCGTGTTCGGGCCTGACGAAGAGCTCGTAGCCCATCTCGCCGCCGAAGCCGGTCCGCGACACGATGCAGGGCACGCCGCCGACGGTGGTCTCGTCCGGCAGGAAGCGGAAGTAGCCGAGGTTGGCGATGTCGGCCGGGCAGAGGGCGGCCAGCGCCTCCCGGGAGCGGGGACCCTGGATGCCGACGTGGGGCATCTGCCGGGTGACCGACGTGATCCCGACGTCGAGGCCTTCGGTGGCCTCGGTGAAGTACTCCATCATGTCCGCCGCACCGGTCATCACCCAGAGGCTGTCCTCCCGGCGGCGGTAGACGGTCCCGTCGTCGATGACCATGCCGTCGGCATCGAGGGAGCAGCCGTAGCGCACCTGGCCGACGGCGAGGCCGAGGATGTTGTTGGAGTGGATCCGCTGGGCGGCCGCGAGGGCGTCCTTTCCGGTGAACTCCCACTTGTTGAGCGGGGAGACGTCCCAGACCCCGAGGTCTTCGCGCACGCCGCGGTACTCGGCGTCCTGATCACCAAACCCTTCACCCCAGAACCATCCACCTTCTTCCACGAAGGTGCCACCCGATGCCAGGGCGGGCTCGTAGAACGGACTCTTGATTGATTCGTCGGCCATGGGGTCATATTAGATCGAACAGCCATTCAGGGTGGACCGGATCCCCGGCCGGAGCGGCTCAGGTGGCCTCGGTGATGAAGTCGATCAGGCGTTCCACCGCTCCGACGAGGGCGGGTTCGAGATCGGCGTAGGAGTTGACCCGGGACAGGAGGGTCCGCCAGGTGGTGGGCACGTCCCCGAAGCCGAGGACTTCACAGATTCCGGCCTTCCACTCCTGGTTCCGGGGGATGTCGGGCCACCGGTCAAGGCCGGCCACTCCGGGCCGGATGGCCTGCCAGACGTCCACGAAGGGCGTGCCGGTCACGAGCACGAAGGGATCGTTGATCCGTCCGGCGATCCGGGACTCTTTGGAGCCCTCCACGAGGTGGTCGACGAGGACACCGAGTTTGCGGGCCGGATTGGGGGCGAACCGGCGCACCTCACGCTCGAGGTCGTCGATGCCGTCGAGGCGCTCGACCACGATGCCTTCGATGCGGAGGTCGTCGCCCCAGACCCGCTCGACGAGGGCG
Organism: uncultured Acidimicrobiaceae bacterium; assembly: GCA_903894295.1. Lineage (GTDB taxonomy): Bacteria > Actinomycetota > Acidimicrobiia > Acidimicrobiales > RAAP-2 > Bog-756. The sequence continues at coordinate 7,801 of CAITPI010000069.1, read as the reverse complement.
GCGTCGTGGATTCCTTCCACCCAGATCCGTCCGGCCCGGGCCACCCGGGCGGACGTGTTCGCCACCGCCAGCGAGCCCGATGCGGTGATGGTGGGGGTTGTCGGGGACGACGGCGCCCTGACCAGGCTGACCGGCCGGCCGTCGACCGAGAAGCCGCCCGGCCGGTGGGCAAAGACCCGCTCGGCCCCGGTGCGGCCCCGGATCTCGACGTTCCCCGACTCGATACGCACCAGCACACCGGTGAAGCCGCTGGCCCGGTGGGTGACGGTCATCCCCGGGGTGGCGGTGACCGGAGGGTAGGTGGCCGCCAGCCGTTCGGTCGGGGACGCGTCGATGGGATCGGAGAGGATGCCCGAGGCCCGGCGTCGGCCGGAGGCCGGAGGGGCCGGGGGGCGTTCAGGCGGTCGTGAAGTAGCCACGGCGGCAACCTACCCGCCCGGCGGATCCCCGGGGCGGAAGGTCGATGCGGTGGCCTGTTCCGTTCCTCAGACCCCGGCCGAGCGGTGGGCGGCCGCCAGGTCGACCATGTCGTCCATGATCTGGCCGATCTCGTAGTCCTTCGGGGTGTAGACCCGGGCGACGCCACGCGCTTTCAGGACCTCGGCGTCTTCGGGCGGAATGATGCCGCCCACCACGACCGGGGCCTCGACGCCGGCCGCCCGGACCAGGTCGACCACTTCGGGCACGAGTTGGAGGTGCGAGCCGGAGAGGATGGAGATGCCGATCACGTCGACGTCCTCGTCCCGGGCCGCCGCGGCAATCTCGGCCGGGGACAGCCGGATGCCCTGGTAGATGACCTCGAACCCGGCATCGCGGGCGGCCACGGCGATCTGCTCGGCCCCGTTGGAGTGTCCGTCGAGACCGGGCTTGGCCACCAGCAGCCGGGGTGGGCCACCGGTGCGGTCGGCGAGTTCCCGGGCCCGGGACAGCACGGCGGCAAACTCGCTGCCCCGATGGCCGACCCCACCCCGCACGCCGGTGGGAGCCCGGTACTCGCCGAAGACCTCCCGGAGCACGCCGGCCCACTCGCCGGTGGTTCCTCCGGCATGGGCGAGGGCGATGGTGGCGGGCATGATGTTTTCGGTGCCTTCGGCCACCCGGCGCAGTTCGCCCAGGGCGGCGTCGACGGCTGTCTGGTCCCGGGTGGCCCGCCACGCCTTCACGTCGGCGGCCATCTCCGCCTCGACGGCCGGGTCCACCTTCAAGATGGCCGAACCGTCAGCCTCGTCGGGAGCGAGGGGACTCGGAGCGGTCTCGACGAACGAGTTCACGCCGATGACCTGCTGTTCACCGGTCTCGATCCGTCGGACCCGTTCCGCCTGGCTGGCCACCAGCCGGGACTTGAGCTCCTCGATGGCGTCGAAGGCCCCACCGAGCTCGAGCACCTCCTCGAGCTCGCTCCAGGCGGCTTCGGACATCTCCCTGGTTTTGGCCTCGATGACATACGAGCCGTCGAAGATGTCCCCGTATTCGAGCAGGTCGGACTCGAAGGCAAGGATCTGCTGGATGCGGAGGCTCCACTGCTGGTCCCACGGACGGGGCAGGCCGAGCGCCTCGTTCCAGGCCGGGAGCTGCAGCGCCCGGGCCCGGGCCTTCTTGGACAGGGTGACCCCGAGGGCTTCAAGCACGATGCGCGGCACGTTGTTCTCGGGCTGGGCTTCGGTCAGGCCGAGGGAGTTGACCTGGACGCCATAGCGGAGGCGACGCAACTTGGGGTCCTCCACGCCGTAGCGCTCGAGACAGACCCGGTCCCACAGCTCGGTGAAGGCCCGCATCTTGCAGGTCTCCTCGATGAAGCGCACCCCGGCGTTCACGAAGAAGGAGATCCGGCCCACCACGGCGGGGAACTGGTCGGCGGGAATCTGGCCCGATTCCCGCACGGCATCGAGCACGCCGATGGCGGTGGCCAGGGCGTAGGCCACCTCCTGGGCCGGCGTGGCTCCGGCCTCCTGGAGGTGGTAGCTGCAGACGTTGATGGGGTTCCACTTGGGCACGTGGTTCACCGTGTAGGCGATGGTGTCGACGATCAGCCGGCGGCTGGCCTGGGGCGGAAAGATGAACGTGCCCCGGGACAGGTACTCCTTCACGATGTCGTTCTGGGTGGTGCCCGAGAGCACGGCCGGAGAGACTCCCCGGTCCTCGGCGTTGGCGATGTAGAGGCCGAGCAGCCACGCTGCGGTGGCGTTGATGGTCATCGAGGTGTTCATCGACTCCACGGGGATGGCGTCCATCAACTGGGCCATGTGGCCGAGGTGGGCGACGGGAACCCCGACCTTGCCCACCTCGCCCGACGCCTCGGGGGCGTCCGGGTCGTAGCCGATCTGGGTCGGCAGGTCGAAGGCGATGGACAGGCCGGTCTGGCCCTTGGCCAGGTTGGTCCGGTAGAGGGCGTTGGACGCCTTGGCCGTGGAGTGTCCGGAGTAGGTCCTCATGACCCAGGGCTTGTCCCGGGTCGGTGTGTCTACGTTGGGCGTCGGGGAGGCTTCACTCATCTCCCCATTCTGGCCGGTTTGGGCCGTCTTGAGAAATGGGACGCCGAGGACGGATCCGGGCCGGGGCCTTTCCCGGCGGAGGACCGGCTATCGGGCGTAGTTGAGGAAGCCCTGCCCGGTCTTGCGGCCCAACTGTCCGGCGGCGACCATGCGACGCAGCAGGGGCATGGCGGCGTAGTTGGGGTCGCGGAACTCGTTGTAGAGGGCATCGAGGATGGCGAGCGACGTGTCGAGGCCGACCAGGTCGAGCAGGGCGAAGGGACCCATCGGGAATCCGCACCCGCCCTTCATGGCGGTATCGATGTCCTCGGCCGAGGCGACACCCTGCTCCATCAGTCGGATGGCGTTGTTCAGGTAGGGGAAGAGCAGGGCGTTGACGACGAAGCCGGCCTGGTCCTTGACCTCGACCGGGGTCTTGCCACACGTCGCAGCGAAGGCGACGGCCTCGGCGATGGTCTCGTCGGACGCCGTGATCGGCCGCACGACCTCCACCAGGGCCATGACCGGGGCCGGGTTGAAGAAGTGGATGCCGCACACCTTGTCGGGTCGGTTGGTCTTCATGGCCATCTCGACGACCGGCAGGGTCGACGTGTTGGTGGCCAGGATGGCACCCTCACCGGTGATGCGGTCGAGTTCGGCGAAGAGGTCGAGCTTGACGGCGAGATCCTCCACCACCGATTCGATCACCAGATCGCAGTCGGCGAGGGCGGCCAGGTCGTCCGTGGCGGTGACCCGGGCCAGAGCTTCATCCCGTTCGGCTTCGGTCTTCTTGCCCTTCTCCACCTGTCGGTTGAGGGACTTCTCCATTCCGGCCCGGGTGGCGTCGGCGGTCGCCTGGCTGCGTGACCGCAGTACCACCTCGAAGCCGCTCGTGGCGGCGGTCTCGGTGATGCCCGAGCCCATGATTCCCGAACCGATAACTCCTACGCGCGTGATCGACATGGAGGGAGAGCGTAGCGGCCGGAGGGGTTGGCTGCCGAACCGTCAACACCGACCGTGACCGCCGCGGCGTCTGTTCCGCCTCCGGGCCGCCCGCCGGTCCCCGCTCCTCCGGTGTCGGGAGGCCGGCCGGCGGGGTCGGTCCGACCACGGCATCGGGGAATCTAGGGTGGGGGCATGAGCGAAGTCCGAGGATCCCTGGCCCTAATCGGTGGGGGCGAATGGCGCCCCGGCTGCACCTTTGACGCCGACCTGTTGGCGGCGTCCGGCACCGAGGAGGTTCTGGTCATCCCGACCGCCGGTGCCTACGCCCAACCCGAGCGGTTGGTGGCGCAAGCCGCCGAGTGGTTCGGACCAATGGGGGCACGGGTGGAAGGCCTGATGGTGGTGGCCCGGAACGATGCCCAGGACGAGGTCATGGCGACCATTGTCCGCCGGGCCCGGTTCCTCTATCTGGCGGGAGAGTCCTCGCTCCATCTGGTTTCGGTGATGAAGAACTCGGTGGTCTGGGCCGCCGTTGAAGCGGCATGGCAGGCCGGGGCCACTCTGGCCGCCTCCGGTGGCGCCGCCATGGCCGTGACCGACCCGATGATCGATGCCCGGGGCGGCGGACTCACGCTCGGACTCGGCCTGGTGTCGGGGTTTGCCGTCATGCCCAACTTCGGGGACAACGAAGCCGATCCCCACGGCGACAAGATCCGCCGGACGACGAAGTTGGCCCCGCCCAACCATGCCGTGGTGGGACTACCGGCCAGCACGGCGTTGATCGGTGAACCCAGCGGTTGGCGGGTGGCCGGAGCGCATCCCGAAGCGGTCGGGATCTTTCTGGCCGGGGAGCGCACCGACGACCTCTCGTTGCTGCCGTAGGTCCGGCCGGAGCGGGCCGGTGGCCCTGCTCCATCTGGTCGGGCCCGGCCCAGGCGGGCGGCCGGGTCCCGGCGGAATCCCCCGAATGTTCCGCCGGGATACCCGACCTTTGCCCCTCGGTGCTGCGTTCCCTCGTGGTGCCCGACCGACCTGCCGTCCGGCCGTTGTGGCGCCCCCGACTGAACCCGGCCCTGCCTTCCGTTGATCAGCCTGACCCAAGTCAAACGGACCCGTGTAAGAGAAAGGTTCAAAACAACTAAGAACGCCATAAATCCGCAAAAAATCTTCGGATATCGTCGAATGGTGCCGGTTGGTGGTCACGAAGAACGCCCCCCGCAAACGAGCGGGGGGCGTTCGATGGACAACATTGTGGCTGGTGTCGTGCCGACTGTTCCCGGCGCATCCGGCCGGGCGGCGTGATTGCCACCGGGGCCCGGCTGCCCCGGTGGGGAACCAGGCCTGATGGGTGGCTCAGTCGGCCTCGGTGATGGTGACCGATTCGATGACGACCGGATCGACCGGCCGGTCCTGGTGTTTGGTGGCGACGCTCTGCATGGCCTCGAGTACGTCGAGTCCACTGATGACCTTGCCGAACAGGGAGTACTGCGGGGGGAGCCGGCATCCGTCGGGACCGCTCACGATGAAGAACTGGCTGCCGTTGGTGTTCGGGCCGGCATTGGCCATGGCCACCGAGCCGATCTCGTAGCGGCCGGGAGCCGGAAGCTCGTCGGCGAACCGGTATCCGGGTCCGCCGGTGCCGGTTCCCGTGGGATCGCCGCCCTGGCACATGAAGTTGCGGATGATGCGGTGGAAGATGATGTCGTCGAAGTAGTGGTAGCGGGCGAGGAACACGAAGTTGTTGACGGTGTTCGGGGCCGCAACGGCGTCGAGGGCGATGACCATCGTGCCGAGATTGGTGACCAGCTCGGCGCTGTAGCGCTTCGCCGGATCGATCACCATGGGCGGCGGACCGTCGAACGACTGGGTCTTCGGGCTCGAACCGTCGGCGGCGGGGGCTACTGGGGACATGGTTGCTCCTTCTACTTGATGAGATCTGGCTGCTTGACGGGAACTGGCTGCTTGACGGGAAAAGCGGTGGCGACAACCGGTCCGGTCGGGCGGCGACGTCTGCCCGACCGATCGCGGTGGGCCGGGCCTCCCCGGACGGGTGGGTCCGTTATGACTCGGTGACGGAGATCGAGACGATCCGGTGCAGCTTGACCGGCGTGCCGGAGGACGACCCATCCTTGTTGATGGTCTCCAGCACCGGGAGGCCCGAGGTGACCTGGCCGAAGAGCGAGTAGTTCGGCTGCAGGCTCTCGCCCTGGGCTCCGGTCACGATGAAGAACTGGCTCCCGTTGGTACTGGGTCCCGAGTTGGCCATGGCCACGGAGCCGAGCGGGTACTGCGGGTTGGCCGTCGGGGGAAGTTCGTCCTTGAACTTGTAGCCCGGACCACCGGTCCCGGTCCCGGTCGGATCACCGGTCTGGTCGACAAAGCTCGGGATGACCCGGTGGAAGACCACGCAGTCGTAGAAGTGCTGCTCGGCGAGGAAGACGAAGTTGTTGACGGTGACCGGGGCCAGCTGCGGGTTGAGCTTGATGGTGAAGGGCCCGATGTCGGTGGTGACGGTGGCGGTGTAGGTCGCCGACTTGTTGATCGTCTGCGGCGGCGCCGACGAATAGGTCTTCTTCTTCAGCGGCGCCGAGAAGTTGGAGGGGCAGTTGGCCGACGTGGTGTAGCCGGCGGTGTCGACCACCGGGGCGAGTGTCGTGCCGGTGGTGGAGCCGGCCGTCGTGGTCGTCGTCGAAGCTCCCGTGGTCGTCGTCGATGCCGCCGTCGTCGTCGACGAACTGGTGGTGGTGCTGGTGCTGGACGACGAGTTCCCGGTCCCGAAGATCAGGTACGAGATGCCGATCAGCACGACCGCCACGATGGCGATGATGATGCCCCGGCGGATGCTCTTCTTGCGCTTGGCTGCCTTCTGCTCGGCCTCAAGTCGAGCCTGCCGTCCGGCCTTTTGACGTTCTCTCTTCGCGGTACCCACGGTTGGTCAGGGTACTCCACGATCCCGTACGTGTGACAGCGGTTCCCCGGAGGGGTCGTCAGGCCGGTCACCAGGGCGGCCGTTTCCATCACGGGTCCGAGTATCCTCGTCACCCATGGCGCTGCTGGTGCAAAAGTTCGGAGGTACGTCGGTGGCCGACGCCGACCGCATTCGGGCGGTCGCCGACCACGTGGCCCGGACCCGCAAGGCCGGCCACGACGTGGTCGTGGTCGTGAGCGCCATGGGCAAGACGACCGACCAGCTGGTGCGGCTGGCCGCCGACGTTTCGTCGGTGCGACCCACCCGGGAACTGGACATGCTCCTCAGCTCGGGTGAACGCATCTCCATGGCGTTGCTCTGCATGGCCCTGGCCGAACTCGGCGTGTCGGCCACTTCCTTCACCGGCAGTCAGGCCGGCATGATCACCGACACCGCCCACACCAAGGCCAAGATTCTCGAGATCCGCCCGGACCGTCTGCGCGAAACCCTGGCCGCCGGAGGCGTCCCGGTGGTCGCCGGTTTCCAGGGCGTGTCCACCGACCGTGAAGTCACCACCCTCGGACGGGGCGGTTCGGACACCACCGCCGTGGCGTTGGCCGCCGCCCTCGATGCCGATGCCTGTGAGATCTACACCGACGTCTCCGGCGTGTTCTCCACGGATCCCCGCATCGTGCCCGAAGCCAGGAAGTTGGCCCGGGTCAGTTTTGACGAGATGTTGGAAATTGCCGCCAGTGGGGGCCGGGTTCTGGCCCTCCGTTCGGTGGAGTTTGCCCGAAATCACCACGTTCCCCTTCACGTGCGCTCCAGCTTCACCTGGGAGCCCGGCACGTGGGTCGACCAGGAGGAGGAGTCCATGGAACAAGCTGTCGTCACTGCCGTCACCCACGACACGTCCGAGGCCAAGGTCACGGTGACCGGCGTACCCGACCGCCCCGGTCTGGCCGCCGTCCTGTTCCGTGCTCTGGCCGAGGAGCACATCAACGTGGACATGATCGTCCAGAACACCTCGTTGCATGGCACCACCGACATCTCGTTCACCGTTCCCGGCGACGACCTGGCCACCAGCACGAGGGTCTGTGAGGCCCTCCTCGGTGAGTTGGAAGCCCAAGGGGTCACGAGCGACTCCGACGTGGCCCGGGTGTCGCTGGTGGGAGCCGGAATGAAGACCCATCCCGGCGTCACGGCCCTGTGTTTCGAGACCCTGGCCGGAGCCGGCATCAACATCGAGATGATCTCCACCTCGTCGATCCGGATCTCCTGCATGATCCGGGCCGACCAGGCCGAGGCGGCCGTGCAGGCCCTGCACGCCGCCTTCGAACTCGCCTAGGTTCGGCAGCAAGGTGAGATAGATGTACCTAGAAAGACACATCCACACCTGACCTCCGAACCGGATGGAACCACTCGCCGTTCAGCTGAGTGACTGCACCCCGTCCACGTCCTACACCACGACAGTTGC
>CAITPI010000068.1 GCA_903894295.1 uncultured Acidimicrobiaceae bacterium | reverse complement strand
GGGCCGACCACGGTGCCCAGTTCTTCACGGTCCGCAGCGACGCCTTCTCCGGGCAGGTGGACCGGTGGTCCGACCTCGTGACGGTCTGGTTCGGCGGGGACCGACCCCGCTTTGTCGTGCCGGGTGGCATGGCCGAGCTCGGACGGTTCCGGGCCGCCTCGCTCGATGTGCGCCAGTCCGAACACGTCGAGGCGACCCGATGGGAGAACGGCCGGTGGGAGGTGGTGACCCGGTCGGGAACCCTCTCGGCCGACGCCCTGGTCTTGACGGCCCCGGTGCCCCAGAGCGCCGCCCTGGTCGAGGGGCTCCCCCCCGAGGTCACCGACATCACCTACGAAGGGACCTTCGCCCACCTGCTGGTCCTCGATGGTCCGCTGGAACGGGAGTGGCCGGTGGAAGATCCGGTGACCTTCATCGGGGACAACCGGGCCAAGGGCGTCTCGGACCAACCGTGCCTGACGGTCCACTCCCGCAGCGACGTGCTCGAGGTGCCCGAGGCGATCGGTGTCCTCGCCAGCCAGACCCACTTCTGGCGCTACGCCACGCCCCTCAATCCCTGGCCGGAACGGTGCTGGTTCGATCCGCAGCGACGCCTGGTTCTCGCCGGGGATGCCTTCGGAGGACCGAAGGTCGAGGGTGCGTTCCTGTCCGGCCTGGCCGCCGCCGAGGCGCTGGCCTGACGCCGGCCCGCCGAACCGACTACCGGGACGTGGTGCGGTGGGAGGACGGCGACTGGCCGGCTGACGGACCCGTGACCGTCGACATGGTGATGAAGTCCCGGGCCCACCAGGGCTGGAAGTAGCGGACCGGACCGCCCACCATGGCCGGCAGCAGTTCGGTGCCGTTGGCCGGGGTGGCCGGCCCGAAGGGCAGAAGGGGCCGGTAGGAGACGTAGTTCACCCAGTCGGTGTTGATGTCGAGCTCCATGGCCCGCACGGCCCCGGCCCGGACGAGGAGATCGGCCAGGTCGGTGATGTTGAGGCCAGGTCCGCCGACGTAGACAAGGGCCCCATTGGCGGTGACGCCCAGACCGGACCGGTAGACGTAGACGGCACCGCCCAACGTGTTGCCCCAACGGGTGGTGTCGGTGACACGGAGACCGGGAACCGGCTGTCCGTTGTTGACCAGCAGGTCGAGGTTCTGGCGCACCGAGACGACGTCCGGGGTCATCGACACCCCCTCGTCCCAGGCTCCGACGGTGCTCGTGCCGTTGGCGTAGACGACGTAGGAGGCGGCCCCCGCCCGCAGCGGCAGGACGGTGCGGCCGTCGGTGTAGTAGCCGCCCTGGGCGTCTCCCATGCGGAAGCCGGCGTTGAAGGCAGCCACCAGCGTGGTGGCGGCCGAGGCCGGGATCGGCGCCGTGTGGGTGAACGGACCGCCGCCGGGGATCTGGCTGCCCGAGTAGAGGGTGGCCTTCAGCAGCTTGGAGTCCATCCAGGCCACTCCGACCACGTAGCTGGTGTGGACGGCGTCCGGCCGGAGGGTGGTCGTGTAGACGGCCGGAATCCCGTCCACCTCACGTCCGGCCGGGGACCACTGTCCCTCGCCGGGCAGGGCCGGGCTGGCCGGGGGAACGATGGCGGCCGGTGCGGGGAGATGGGCAATCTGGGGGGCGGCGGTGGGGGTGGACGAACTTGTGGTGGTGGGGACCTTGATGGACCCGGCCGGGGGCTTGCCGCCAACCGGAGGCGGATTGAGGCTGTACCACTGGCTCTCGACCCAGGTCACCACGCCGCCGGCGCCGTGCTGGCGGGCCCACTCGGCAAATCGCGCACCGGTACTGCTCCCGTAGCTCGGGTTGAGCAGGGCCGAGCCGAGCGAGAGGAAGAACCACAGCAGGAAGATCACCACGAGGCCGACGATCGCCCGGCGACGCCAGAACTTGCGGCGCCGACGGCGGATCATCTGGTTCCACTCACTTCGGGTGAGAAGTTCACCTTCGGGTTGGAGCGACGGAGGGGTGCGAACGGACGTCATGGGTTGTCCAAGGTTAGTAAACCTGGAGGTCCGGGGCGGTCAGGCCGGCCTTTCCCGATGGTTCCGGCCGCACGTCGGCCTTCTCTGGACTCCACCGGAGGCACCGGTGTCTCCGGTGGTCAGATCCGGGGGGCGAGGATTCTTTCCTGGCACCGGATCAGCACGTCGTCCCACGGGATCCGCCCACAGACGCCAAACAGGGTGTGGTAGGTCATCTCGGCCAGAAGGGCCAGATCGTCGTCGGTGACGGCGACGAAGTGCCAGTTCGGCGTGGTGCCTTCGAGGGGATCGCGCCAGCCGAGATCCCGCAGTCGCTGTTCCTGGTCGTTGTCGAACCGTAACGCTTCGTGGAGGAAGCGGTTGTGGCTGACCTCGCCGATGATGGCCGAGCCGTCTTCAAGGGCGGCGAACTGCAGGTAGCGGCCGCCGTAGTCGTCGCAGTTGGCACAGAAGTGCCGGTCGATCTCCAACCACAGCAACCACCGGCCCGCCATGGCCCGGAGACCCATGAGGACCCCGTCGTGGCCGGTTGCCACCTCCTGGGCTGTGCCGACCCGTTCGATCAACGGGCCACTGACGTCGCCCTCGTGGCAGTCCAGCTTGCCGTAGGCCCAGTGGTGGTCCTGGTCGCCCTCCCGGTCGTGGTCAAGGATCGAAGCGCTCATCTCGTCTTGATGATGCCAGAGGGGTGTGGCACCACGTCCCGGTCTCTACGGCGCTAGGGAACCGGTTGGTAGGTCCTGCCTTCGATGCGGTACAGCCAGTAGCGGGCCCCCACCAGATCGTGGGTCGTCGTGAAGGAAACCGGGTAGCCGAGCACGGTGTCCCTGAGGTGCAGGTGGGGCAGGGTGGCCAGCACGCCGGCCCGGGTGGCCAGGCCGTTGTGGCAGGAATCGAGGGCGGCGGTGGCGACAGCCTGCATGGCGACGTCACTGGTGGCGGCAAAGGGGGCCAGCGATCCGAAGATCTCGGCGTAGACCGAGGTGATGGTGCGCCCCTCGGGTGTCTGGCCGATGTCGGGGGCGTAGTTGGCCACATACGCCCCAGGCACGGCAAAGGTGGACAGGTCGAACAGGGCGTCACCGGCCACAATGGCCGGAGTGCGGCCGGCGGCCCGCAGGGCCGAGACATAGGTCGTGGCGTCCGAGGGCTGCAGGAGGGCAAGGATCACCGTCGTGTCCGATCCCGGGACGGCCGCCACCACGGCGGCCGGGTCCGGCCTTCCTTCGGGCGCCACCACCTTGGTCACCGAAACGCCACCGTTGTCCAGTCCGGCCATCAGCCGGGCAGTGAGGTCCCGGGAGTAGTTCTCGGTGTCGCCAACGACCACCACGTGGTGATGGGGGAGTCGACCCGTCACGAGGTGGTTGATGGAAGTGGCTTCGGTGGCGTTGTCCCCGACCACCCGGAAGAAGTTCGGATATCGGCCATCGGTGAGGGCCACCGCCGTGGCCGACGGGGAGACATAGGCCAGTCCGGCGGCATCGAAGACCGGTCCGGCCCCGGTGGTGTCCGATGAGGTGGCGGGACCGACCACACCGACCACGGCGGGATTGTTGGCCAACTGCCTGGCTTCGGTGGCGGCGAGGGCCGGGTTTCCATAGACGTTCGCCGAGGCGAAACTGAACGACGTGTGCTGCTCCGAGTTGAAGGTGTCAAGGCCGATGCGGGCCCAGTTCATGATGGAGGGAGACTCGCCGTTGTTGCCGTCCGAAGCCATGACCGCGATGGTTCCGGTGCATCCGGTCGTCGCGGCGTAAGGGTTCGACGACGTGGCTGTTTGCGACGATGAACATCCGGCCAGGGCGAGGACCAGGGCCGAGATGGCAACCAGGCGTCTCACCACAGCACCACCAGTCCGACGGTGGCCATGACCAGGACGATGGTGGACGTGGTGAGCAGGATGGCCTTCGCCCGGTGATGCTCGAGGGTCGAGGTGAGCCCGCCGGTCAGGAAGGCGATGGCCAGCAGGGCTTCGAGCAACTCCAGTTGGTGGGAGCGTTCGAGGTTGGCGTCGGCCGAGTCCTGGGTGGAGGTGGTGGTGGCCGTGGCATCCAGGACCTCGATGGACAGGGTGGGCACGACCCAGTCCGGGTTGGCCGCCGAGAACGGACTCGGTGGCCGGAGTCCGACGGGTTGGGCCAGCCACCAGTTGACGGTGGCCAGGGTGCTCGGATCCATCAGGTTCTTGATCTCGGTGGCGATCGACGACTGGCCGTTGCCCACCGCGGTTTCGTAGGAGACGAAGAGGTCCCGCTGGTTGATGATGGCCTGCTGGAGTTCCTGGCGGAGGGTGTTGGTGTTGTTCAGGTCCAGTTCGGTCTGGGTATAGGCCTTGGTGGCCGCCCCCGAGTGCACAGCGGCCCGCCAGGCGATGAAACCCGAGGCCATGGCGGCCGCCCCCAGCATCAGGGCCAGTGCCAGTGACATCCAGGACGGGGCGTGGCGCCGGGCATGGTGGTTCTCCGGGGCCGGACCGTGATCCGCGTGTTCCCCTTGTTCCTCGTGGTCAAGATGCTCGATCTGGTGCTCGAGGTGGTGGTGTCCCAGTTTGTTGGCCATGGAGTACGTGGAGTGTAGTGAATCCTCTTCAGTCCCGGCGACGCATGGCGGACCCGGCCACGTAGCCGGTCAGGGTGCCCGCCGCAACGGCCAGGAGGCGCAACTGGGCGGCTCCTCCGGCGACGAGGGCGCCCCTGGTGTCGCCATCGGAGGCGCGGCTCCGGGTGCGGGCCATCCTCTCCCGGTAGTCCGAGGTGGCGGCCCGACGGGATGCCTTCAGGTAGCGCCGGAGCACGCCGGCCCGGGGGCCGAAGTTCCGGACCAGGACGATCACGTGGTTCTTCTGGGCCCAGTAGGCGTAGCGGAGGTCGAAGCGCTGGCCCTTGGCGTAGGGGGCGGCCACGTGTTCCACCACGGCGTCGGGGGCAAAGACCAGCCGGTACCCGGCCGCCTTCACCCGGAAGCAGAGGTCGGTCTCCTCCCGCACGCAGGTGCCGTGGTAGCCGTCCCGGATGCCGCCGAGTTCCACCAGCACCGACCGTCGGTACGACATGTTGGCCCCGAGCAGGTGGTCCACCTCGATGGGACGGCCCGGGTCGGCGGCGAAGAAGCCGGTCAGGGTGCCGTCTTCGAGAAAGCGGCCGATCTCGTCCACACCCTCGGTGAGCTCGCCTTCCTGCCGGCGGATCTGGCGACCTCCGACGGCACCGACGCCCGGATCGGCGTAGTGGGGCAGGAGGTGGTCCAGCCACGTTTCTTCGGCATAGGCGTCATCGTCGATGAAGGCCACCACGTCGCCCCGGGCGATCTGGAAGGCGAGGTTGCGGGCGGTGGCCATGGTGTTGGGCCCGGCGGTGTTCACCAGGTAGCGCACGTCGGGAAAGCGTTCCCGCACGAGGCGGGCCGAGGTGTCCGAGTCCGAGGAGTCGACCACGATGACCTCGAGCGGCGGTGTCCGAAGTGCCGCCAGGTGGGTCAGGCACCGTTCGAGGTAGTCAGGCCGTTCGTACGTGATCACCGCCACCGACGTCGGAGGAAGGGGGCCGCCACCCGTAGTTGCCATGTTCCAAGGCTACCGGCCGACCTGCACAAAAGGACAGGGTGATTATGAGTACGCCGTCTCGGCGTGCTGGCTGAGGTCGAGTCCCCGGAACTCGGCGTCCTCGTCGACCCGCAGGCCGATGGTGCGGTCCACCACCTGGGCAATCAGGTAGGTCAGGCCGAAGCAGAACCCCACCGTGACCACCACGGCGAGCAGCTGCTCGCCGAGCAGCGAGAAGCCGCCCCCGCTGAACAGGCCGTTGCGACCGGTGGCGTTGATCGACCGGGCGGCGAAGAGTCCGAGCAGGACCATGCCGATGACCCCGCCGATGCCGTGCACCCCAAGAACGTCCAACGAGTCGTCGTAACCCAGCTTGAACTTGAGGCGCACCGCCGCCGCGCAGAGGAACCCGGCCACCGCTCCGATGAGCAGACCCGGCATCGGACCGACGAAGCCGGCACAGGGAGTAATGGCCACCATGCCGGCCACGGCGCCCGAGGCGGCTCCGAGGGTGGTCGCCACCCGCTCGGTCAGGAGTTCGAAGACGAGCCAGGCCAGGAGGCCGGCCGCGGCGGCCAGCTGGGTGGTGATGAAGGCGTTGGTGGCCACGCTGTTGGCTCCAAGCGCCGAGCCGGCGTTGAACCCGAACCAGCCGAACCACAAGATGCCGGCCCCGAGCAGGGTGAGGGGAATCGAGTGGGGCTGCATCCGCTGGCGGGGCCATCCGCTGCGCTTGCCGAGAACCAGCACGATGGCCAGGGTGGAGAAGCCCGAGTTGATCTCCACCACCGTGCCCCCGGCGAAGTCGAGTACCCCGCGTTGGGCCAGCCAGCCCTCCGGGGAGAAGACCCAGTGGCTGAGGGGCAGGTAGACCAGGGTGAACCAGGCCACGATGAACACGGCGAAGGCAGGGAACCGGATCCGGTCCACCGTGCCACCACTGATCAGGGCGGCCGTGATGATGGCGAACATCATCTGGAAGACCATGACCGCACCGGTCGGGACGTGGAGGCCGTGGAATCCCGGGAGCGCAGCGGTGAGGTTGTGCAGGCCGAGGTACCTGAGGTTGCCGATCAGGCCGTGCGCGGTGCCCGTGCCAAAGGCCAGGGTGAACCCGTAGATGGCCCAGAGCACCGTGATGATCCCCATGCAGAAGAAGCTCTGCATCATGACGGCGAGCACCCCTTTGGAGCGCACCATGCCGCCGTAGAAGAGGGCGAGGCCCGGTGTCATGAAGAGCACCAGGGCCGCGCTGAGAAGTACCCATGCGGTATCGCCCGAACTGATCACTGCATCCTCCCCCCGGAGCGGTCCCCCTCACGAGAAGGCATCGATACCCTAATCAACCCGGCCGGAGGTGAGGGGAAGCCGGACGAGGCGACCTGGTTGGGTCACTGCCTGGACGTGATACTTCCGTGGGGTGGGGCCACCAGGACGTGACGCCGCCAGAAGGTCGGTCCTGCGGGTCGGTCCTATGGGTCGGTTCTATGGGGCGGGTTCGAACCGGAGTCCTTCGAAACCGCCCGAGTTCCGCCAGGCCTCGAGGAACTCGAAGAAGGCGACCGGGCCGCCCGGGTAGCCGCTGGCGGTCTGGATGCGGGCCGCCTCCACCTCTCCGCCCTCGTTGTTGTAGTAGCCCGGGGTGCACTCGGGGTCACCGACAAAGGCCGGCCGACCGCCGTTCAACAGCAGGTCGATCCACGCCGCTTCGGCCTCTTCGGTCACCTCCACCACGCAGTCCGGTCCCCGCCGCCGGGCTTCTTGCACCACGGCGGCCACCGCCCGGGAGGTCTCGGTGAAGTTGTGGGGCACGTTCGAGAGCAGCTGGCCACCCTGGCTGATGGCCATCAGGAAGAGGTTGGGAAACTGCCACGAGTGGATCCCGTGCAGGGTGCGCATGCCGTCGCTCCAGTGCTCGGTGAGGGTGACCCCGTCCCGGCCCACGGTCTCGAAACCGGCCCGCCGGGCGTGCTCGGTGTTCACCTCGAAGCCCGAGGCGAAGATGATGAGGTCGAGGTCGTAGTGCTCGCCGTCCACCCAGACGCCGGTCTCGTCGATCCGGTCCACTCCCCGTCCGTCGGTGTGGACGAGGTGGACGTTTTCGCGGTTGTAGGCGTCGAGGTACTCGTCGTGGAAGCACGGTCGCTTGCACATCTGGCGATACCAGGCCTTGAGCCCTTCGGCCGTCGCCGGGTCGGAGACCACCGCGTCCACCCGGGCCCGGATCTCGGTCATCTTCTCGTCGTCGCTGGCCTCGTAGGCCCGGCGGATGAGGTCGGCGTCAAAGACCGCCCCCGGTTCGGCGAGAAGCACCACCACCCGGTCGCGGATCCGCTGGGCAATGTCGGTCCAGCCGTCCATCACGAGGTCTTCGTCGGTGAATCCGCCGGTCTGGAGGGTGGCGAAGTTGGTGATCCACCGCTGCTGCCAGCCGGGCGTCAACGTGGCGAACCACTCCGGGTCGATCGACCGGTTGCCGCGCACGTCGACCGAGGAAGGGGTGCGCTGGAAGACGAACAGTTCGCCGGCGGCCTCGGCCAGCCGGGGGATGCACTGGATGCCGGTGGCTCCGGTGCCGATGATGCCGACCCGGAGGTTGGCGAGAGCGTCCATCGGGGCACCCTGGTCGTCGCCCCCGGTGAAGGCGTAGTCCCAGCGGCTGGTGTGGAACATCTTGCCGGCAAAGGAGAGCACTCCGTCGATGCCGGGCAGCTTCGGCCGGTGCAGGGGTCCGGTGCCGGTCACGACGAACCGGGCCCGGATCCGGTCACCCCGGTCGGTGGTGACGGTCCACCGTCCGTCTTCCCACACGAGGGAGCGAACCTCGGTCGAGAGCAGGGCCTTCTCGTAGAGGCCGTAGTGGTGGGCGATCCTCCGGGCGTGGCCGAAGATCTCCGGGGCCTGGGTGTACTTCATCGAGGGCATGTGCCCGGTCTCTTCCAGCAGGGGAAGGTAGATCATGGCGGCCGTGTCGCACATGGCGCCCGGGTAGCGGTTCCAGTACCAGGCCCCGCCGACGTCACCGGCTCCGTCGATGAGCCAGACGTCGTCGACGCCGGCCTCCTTCAACCGGGCGGCGTTCAACAGTCCGGCAAAGCCGGCCCCGACGACGGCCACCTCGACCTCGAGGTCCACGGCGTCCCGTTCGAAAGGTGCCGTCCACGGATCGACGAGGAACCCGGCGGGTGGCTCGACATACTGGGCGTTGCCTTCGGGCCGGAGCCGCTTGTCCCGCTCGAGGCGGTAGCGGGCCCGGAGGGCTTCGGCGTCGATGGTGGTCATGCCCGCACCAGCCGGCCGGGCCGGGCTCCGGTGGCCCGGCCGTTCTCGAAGGTGATCTCGCCGTGCTGGATGGTCATGACGTACCCGGTGGCCCGCTGGATCAGCCGACGACCTCCTCCGGGCAGGTCGAAGATCATCTCGGGTGCCTCGAGGGACAGTGCGTCAAGGTCGATCAGGTTGAGGTCGGCCCGCCGGCCGACGGTGATCCGGCCCCGGTCGGTGAGTCCGTAGGCGTCGGCGGTGTCGGCGCTCTGGAACCGGACCGCATCCTCGAGGTCCAACCGTTCGCCCCGGTCGCGGTCGCGCACCCAGTGGGTCAGGAGATACGTCGGGAAGCTGACGTCGCAGATCAGACCGCAGTGGGCTCCACCGTCGGACAGGCCGACCACGGTGGCCTCGTGGGTCATCATCTCCCGCATGGCGTCATGGTCGAGGTCGACGTAGTTGGCAAGCGGGGCGAACAGGAAGGCCGCTCCGTCCTGTTCGAGCAAGAGGTCGAGCGCCACCTCTTTCTCGTCCCGGCCGTCCCGTTCGGCCAGACCGGCGATCGACTCGGCCGCCGTGGGTTCATATCCCGGGGGATCGCCGAGGGGGAAGATCTGTTCCCACCGGCTCATGAGGGTCCGGTAGATGATGTTGGTCACGGTGGGCTCTTCGGACAGGAGTTGGGCCCGCACCTCGGGTCGGCGCAGCCGGGCCACCTGGTCGGCCAGGGGCAGGTGGGCCATGGCCTTCATGGTGGGGTGGGTGATGAACGGGTGCATCGAGGTCTGGAGACCGAAGAGCATCCCGGTCGGCCGACACGAGACCTGGGGCCGGAGGTCGAGTCCCTGTTCCCGGGCGGTGACGGCCTCGTCGAGGGCCCGGCGCCACGCCTCGGGGGCGAGCGGCGACTGGGCCAGCGTGTAGGTCACCGTGCCGCCGGTCCGCCGGGCCAGTTCGGGCAGCAGGTCGAGGTCTTCCCCGAGACCCTGGTGGTCGGAGATCAGCTGGTAGACCCCGTGGCCGGCCCGACCCATGGCGTCGGAGATGGCCAGCAGCTCGTCCACCGGGGCGGCGGTCCCGGGCACGTACCCGTGCTTCGAGGAGTGCAGGATGGTGCGCGACGTGGTGAAGCCGGCGGCTCCGGCCCCGAGGGCCTCCTCGACCAGGCGGGCCATCTCGGCCACCTCGTCCTCCGTGGCCGGTTCGTGGGCCCGCTCGCCGAGCACGTAGGCCCGCAGGGCGGCATGGGGCACCTGGGCCACGACATCGACGGTCCGGGGCGTGGCTTCGAGGACATCGAGATACTCGGAGAACGACTCCCATCCCCAGGTCATGCCTTCATGGAGGGCGGTGCCGGGAATGTCCTCGACCCCTTCCATCAACTCGATGAGGAAGTCCTGACCGTCGGGCCGCACCGGGGCAAAGCCCACTCCGCAGTTGCCCATGACCACGGTGGTGACCCCGTGCCAGGCCGAAGGGCTGACCTCGGGATCCCAGGTCACCTGACCGTCATAGTGGGTGTGGATGTCGACCCAGCCCGGGGTGAGCAGCAGGCCGGTGGCGTCGATCACCCGGGCGTCAGGTGAGACCAGGGCCGCAGCAGTTTCGCCGATGGCCACGATGGTTCCGCCCTGGATGCCGACGTCGGCCACAAAGGCCGGCGCGCCGGTGCCGTCCACCACGGTGGCGCCACGAATGAGCAGATCGTCCATCGGTCTCCCCCCAACGTCTTGCTCCCACAGTACCAAGCACCACCGTCCGCGATCTCCGGTCGTAACGGAGCGGGGTCCTGGATCGTTCCGAGGGGCAGAGGTGATTCATGTCGGGTCATCCGGAGGGGAAACGAGGGGAACATGCGGTACAGGTCGGCAGCGTTGCGGTTGGGGGTGCTGGGAGTTGTCGCCGGCGCCAGTGTGGTGGGATTCGCCGGAGGAGTGGCGGGCGCCAGTGGGAACGGCCCGGCCGCCCACGGTGTGGTGACCGCCATCAACGGTGACTCGGCCGGCGGCACGTGTGGTGCGTCCGGTGCGTCCGGTGCCCTCACCGTGGTGTCGAACTCAACCACCTCCACCGTGGACGTCACGTCGGCCACGACGTTCGTGGCCAAGCACCAGAGTGCGCCAACCTTCGGCGACCTGTGCGTCGGTGACTCCGTGGTGGCGGTGGGAGCGGCTTCCAACGGCACGCTGGTTGCCACCGGGATCGCCTTTAGGGTCCCGACCCCGACCACGGTGCACGTGACGGGAACGGTCACCTCGGTGAACGGTGACCCGACGGACGGCACCTGCGGCACGGCCGGTGCGACCGGAACCTTCACGGTGGGCACGACCACGCTGAACGTCGACGGCTCGACGACGTTCAAGGAGCCCACGGTCCACGAAGCCACGTTCGCCAACGTCTGCGTCGGTGATTCGGCGGTGGTCATGGGCACCGCTTCGGGGGATGCCGTGGCCGCCACCTCGGTGGCCCTCAAGCCGCCGCCGGCGCCAAATCCCATCCACGTCACCGGCACGGTGGCCTCGGTGAACGGTGTGTCCACCTCGGGCACCTGTGGCACGGCTGGTTCGTCGGGCAGCTTCGATGTGTCCGTCACCAGGCCGACCGGAACGTCGACGACCACGGTGAATGTCACCACGGCGACCAGCTTCGAGGTCAAGAAGGTGACCGGAGCCACGTTCGCCAACGTCTGCGTCGGTGACAAGACCGTCTCGGTGGGCACCACGACGGCCGGCAGCTTCACCGCCGTGGCGGTGGCCGCCGTGGCTCCCAAGTCGTAGGAACGGGCGTCCGGCCCCCGAGGCCGGTCGGTGTCGAACGGTCCCCGGAGATGGCTCTGGGTACCGTTCGTGTCCGGACCGGGGTCTCCGGGCCGACTGGTACCATCGAAACGAAGCGTCGAAGAGGAGCAGGCACCATGGCGATCGGTCCGGTCGAGGTACTCGTACTGCGGTTTGAGGGAAACAGGTTCAACGGGCACGTGGTGCCGGAGTTCCGGCGGCTGACCGAAGCCGGCACGGTGACCCTGATCGACGGCGTGATCGTGACCAAGGACACTGAGGGTGATGTTGCCTTCGCCGAGATCGGCCAACTCGATGCCAACCACGACGCGGCCGAACTGGGCAGCGTCCTCCAGCATCTCGAGGCCCTGATCTCCGAAGAAGACGTGCTGGAACTGGCGGCCGATCTGGCGCCGGACAGCACCATGGCCATCCTGGTTGTCGAGCACACCTGGGTGAAGCCGTTGCGGGACGCCATCGTCGAGTCCGGTGGCGTCCTCGACTCGGCCCTGCGCTTCCCGGGTGACGTGGTCGAGGAGTTTCTCGCCGAACTGGCCGCGGCCGGCGTCGAGTGACGTCCGAAGGGTCAACAGTGATGTCCAACGGATCAACAGGGAGGAAGCACTCATGATGCGTCGAATGGGACGGCCGGGTTTGGTGGGACTGGCGGCCCGGACCGCCGTGGTGGCCGGAACGGCGACCGCGGTCTCCGGTGGCATGCGCAACCGTCAGGAACAGCGGATGGAAGCACAGCAGGCCCAGGCCCAGCCGGCGCCTCCGCCCCCGCCGGCTCCCGTGGCGGCCCCGGCGGCGGCTCCCGACATGACGACCGAGCTACAGAAGCTGGCCGACATGAAGACCCAGGGGCTGCTGACCGACGACGAGTTCGCCAAGGCCAAGGCCCAACTGCTCGGCATCTAGCGGGCCGGTCACACGATGGAGCCGGCCCTGGTGGTCATCGGCCCCCAGGCGGCCGGGTCCCACCACCAACCCGGTCACCCCGAACGGCCTGAACGGGTCGCCGCCGTGGTGGCCGGGATCGACGATCTCCATCTCGGCGACGCCCTCCTGTGGATCGAGCCCCGACTGGCCACCCGGGCCGAACTGCTCCGGGTCCACACCCCCGGACACCTCGGCCATCTGGAACGCCTTGGGGCCAGGGCCAGGGCCAGAGCCAGAGCCAGGGACGGGGACCGGGCCGGGGACGAAGGGCATCGGGTCTCCCTCGATGCGGACACGTACCTGGCGGGCGACTCCTACGACCTGGCCACCCGGGCCGCCGGGGCGGGACTGCAAGCCATCGCCGAAGCGCAACGGCGCAGGGTGCCGGCCATGGTGGCGGTGCGACCGCCGGGCCACCACGCCACCGCCGGTCAGGCGATGGGGTTCTGCCTCCTGAACAACGTGGCGGTCGCCGCGGCGTCACTGGTGGCGTCGGGCCAGCGGGTGGCGATCATCGACTGGGACGTCCACCACGGAAACGGAACCGAGGCCATCTTCTGGGACAACCCGGACGTGCTCTACGTCTCGACCCACCAGTGGCCGTGCTATCCCGGCACCGGACAGGCCGGCGACGTGGGTGGCACCGGCCACGGGGCGGCCAAAGGCGGAGTCGTCAACGTGCCGCTTCCGCCGGGCACCACCGGGGATCTCATGGTCCGGGCCTTCGCGGAGATCGTCACCCCGGTCGTCGACGCCTTCTCACCGGATTGGGTGTTGGTGTCGGCCGGGTTCGATGCCCACCGGGCCGACCCACTGGCCGACCTGGCGCTCAGCGCCGGTGACTACGGCGTCCTCGCCACCCTGGTGGCGGGCTACGCACCCCATCCGGGCCGGCTGGTCGTCTTTCTGGAAGGCGGCTACGACCTCTCGGCGCTGCGGATGTCGACGGCCGCCACGCTGGCGGCGTTGGTGGGCGCCGACCTTCTCCCTGTGGAAGCGCCGACCACCGGCGGGGACGGCACGGAAGTACTCGCCCGGGTGGCCATGGCGCGACGCCGGAGCCTCGGGGACTAGCCGACTTCCCGTCGCTCCATCTCGGGGATGCCCTCGGCGACCTGGTTGATGCCCCACGAGATGATCACCTTGGGGGTGATGCGGAAACCGGCCCCGTCCGGCGTCTCGTCGATGGCTCCGGTTCCGATGACCTTCACGCCCCGGGGTGACCAGGGATCCACCGAGGCCAGGTCATCGATGACCACGGTGACCTGCGGGTTCTTCTGGATGTTGCGGTAGCGGACCGACCGGCTGATGTCGAAACCCCCGGAGACGATGTCGTCGCCGTCGAGACCGAAGGTCACCGGGGTGACGTCGGGTTTGCCGGTCGGGGAGGCACTGGCGAAACGCATCAGGGGCTGGCTGGCCAGGTAGGCCACTTCGGCTTCGGTGAAAACAGGCATGACGGACCTCGTTCGTTCGGCTGTCGCGATGGCCCAAGGTTACGCCTGCGCCCGGCGTCCCGGTGGGGCGGACCGGACCGGGTTTGGCTAGGTTGGCCCCGTGAGCCCCACGAACGGCATCTTCACTCCCGACCAGGTCGACCAACTGGTGGAGTTCGCCACCGCCCACGGGTATGCCACCCTGCGGGGTGTCTATCGGGACGAGGATCTGGCCCGGGCCGAAGCGGAACTGGTGGCGGCCCAGACGGCGCTGGTCGCCGGAACGCTCGATTCCCGCTACCGGACCGACATCCTGGACGATCCCGAAGCCGAAGTGGACGGTGAATCCTTCGCCCACTACGTCTGTTTCGCCACCAAGGTCGCTCCGGCCGCGGCCGGGCTCGTGGCCCACCCCGGGGTGGTGGCCGTCGGCCAGGCCATGCTCGGAGCCGACGCCTGGGTGCTCGATTACGAGCAGTTCGGTGTCGTCTACCAGGACGCCCGACCCGACCCCGGGTCGGGCTACTCGAGGATCTCGTGGCACACCGACCGCCAGAGCGGACCGCACCTTGCCATGTGGCCGGCCGTGGCCTTCACCATCCATTTCGATCCGACGTCGCCGGCCAACGGCTTCCTCCGGGTGGTGCCGGACAGCCACCTGCGCGGAACCGACGGGATCATCGAAGGGTTCGGCCGGATCCCCGGCGAGATCGCCCTCTACCAGGAGCGCGGCGATGTCCTCTTCCACCACTGTGACCTCTGGCACGCGGCGGCCCGGGGCACGGCCGAAGGTTCTGATGCCATCCGACGTCACCTGCGCGGCAGCTACCACGGCGGCGAACGCCTGCCGGAAGGACACGGGGTCGCAGATTTCGTGAAGAACGCCCTGCGCTAGGAGGTCCCTCAGGACTCCGGCGGCAGGAAGAGTCCACCGGAACCTCCATCCCGGGAGCGCAGCATCCGCACCACGGTGATGTCGGCGGCGGGCGATATAGGCACTGGTGTGTCGGCAGCCTGGACCAGGAGGTCGGTGGATTCACCGGTGCCGTCCACCGCCCGGGCCATCCGCCGGGCCGCATCGGCGAGCCAGACCTCGTCGCCCGCCGTGTGGGCCACCACCCGGGCGCGCTTTCCGCCACCGCCGGCCGGGCCGACGAAGAAGACCGGCGGTTCGACGACGAGGTGCCGGAGGTGGTCGTGCAGGGCGCCGGTGGGATCGTCCACGATCACCGAGGTGGCCCGGAACGAGTGGATGGAGTGTCGGATGGCGGCCGCTTCGTCGGCGTCCATGACGAGCAACATGGGCCGGTCGATCCCCACGGCGACCAACCACGCTTCGTCCTGCGGGGTGCTGGCGAACATCGCCCGGGACTCGTTCACCACGGTGGTCGGGATGACCACCCCGCCGTCCGAGGAGGCGAAGCGGACCGCCAACTCGGCCACCGGCCGGCGGACGCCGGTTTCGGGCGCCACGACGAAAAGCACCCGCTTGCCCGGCTGGTAGTCGGCCGAGACCTCTTCGTCGAGCTTCCGGGTGAAGATCGGCACGATGACCGCCGAGAGTACGAGGGAGACGGCGATCAGCACCAGGATGGCGTTCAGGACCTCGTTGGAGAACAGGCCGATGTCCCACCCGATCTGGGCCGCCGCCAGGGTGGCCGCCGCCTGGGGAATGGTGAGGGAGAAGAGCACGCCCGCCTCGGGCCAGTTGTAGCGGAGGAGGGGCCGGGTCAGCACCGCCGCCAACGCCTTTCCGCCGAAACAGGCGGCGATGAACCACGCCGCCATCTCGAGCGTGCCGGGCTGGACCATCACCGAGGGGACGATGCGCAGGCCGACCGAGACGAGAAAGACCGGGATGAAGAAGGCCCCACCGAAGAAGTCGAGCCGCTGCATCAGGTCGCCCTCGTTGGGCACCACCTGGTTGAGGGCGAGACCGGCGAAGAAGGCTCCGATGATGCCGTCGATCCCGAAGGCGTCCCCCAGACTGGACACGGCCAGCATGGCCGCCAGGGCGAACACGTAGCGGGTGGTCCGGGCGGTGCCGAACCGGCCGAGGAACCAGCGGGCGAGTGGCGGAAGGACGAGGAAGGAGCCCACCCCCAGGACGACCAGGCCCACAACGATCTGGAGCGCCACGCCGGCCCCCGACTGTCCGGTGGCGACGGTCAGGCCCTGGATGACGGCGAGGACGACCAGGGTGATGGTGTCGGTGACGACGGTCGCCCCCACGCCGGTGGTGACGGCCCGGTTGTCACCCCGGCCCATCTCCTTGATGGTGGGCAGGACGACGAGCGTGTGGGAGGCCAGCAGGGAGCCGAGCAGGATGGCGGCGGGCCAGTCGAAGCCGATCCACCGGGCCACCACCACACCCAACCCCATGGGCAGACACAGGGTGAGCAGCGAGTAGATCCCGGTGTCGCGCCGGTGGGCGTTGACCATCTTGAGATCGAGTTCGAGACCGGCCATGAACATCAGGTAGAGAAGACCCAGGTTGCCGACGTCCGGGATGGTGGTGTTGCCGCTGCCGATGAAGCCGAAGCAGTGGGAGCCGATCAGCAGGCCGCCGAGCAGCATGCCGATCAGGCCGGGCACCTTGAACCGGCTGACCACGAGCGGTCCGGCCAGGATCACGGCGAAGACGACGAGGAACTCGAAGTCCGGGGTGGCGGGAATACCGACGTGGATCACTTATCTGCTTCCTAGGGGATGGCGGGGATGAGAGGGATGTTCTTGGCGGTGGTGCCGGTGAAGCTCTGGCCCAGCCAGGTTCCGGCCAGGTTGTTGATGGTGCCGTTGGCCACGAGGAAATTGATGGCCGAGTCGACGGCTTCCAGGTTGGTCGACGACAGGTCCAGGGCGGCCGAAAGGTCGTCCTGGGTGGTGAACTGGCCGGTGACGACCAGGTGTCCCGGCGAGGTGCGGGCTGCACCGAGGGCGACCGGCAGATCCAAAAGGGCCGCTTCGGCCCGGCCGCTCGTGACCGCGTCGATGACGTCCTTGTCGTTGGTGGCGTAGGTGGTGGGCTTCTTCGGTTTGATGGTGTTCTCGACGAAGGCGGACAGGGTGGTTCCGCGCTGGACGGACCAGCTGCGGGCCCGGGCCGCGTTCAGGTCGTTGATCCGCTGTCCCGGCAACGACAGGACGGCCGGCGTGGCCGAGAGGTAGGGGGCGGAGAACTGCAGGTGGGCCTGGCGGGCCGTGGTGGCCGTCACGTCCGAGATGGCGAGATCGGCCCCGTGGAGGTGGCCGGCCAGGATTTCGGGGAAGGGAACAATGACCACCCGGACCCCGTCGAGGCCCAGATGGTGGGCCAGGTTGACCGCCAGTTCGTACTCGAAACCCCCCGTGGGGTGTTCGGCCGTGCCGGTCCACAGGCCCGGCACCGGCACCTCGAAGGTGGCCACGGTCAGGACGTGGGGCGAGGCCGGGGTGAAGTTGCCGGACGACGAGACGGGGGCGCCGCATCCGGCGAACAGGACAACTCCCACCAGCAGGGACCCCAGAACCGGCAGGCGCCAGAGCGGCCCGGTGGCCAAAGCGGCCCGGGGTGCCGTGGTGGATGGGGGTCGGGGCATCGAATGGTCCTTGGGGCAGGAGAGGCAGGAGAGGCAGGAGGGCGGGAGGGGCGCGATCCCGACCCGCAGGCTAGACAACCCGGATCCTTTGACCACGGACCTCTCCGGTTCGGTCCGCTCAGTCGGCGAGAGCCTCGTCCACGGTGTGCAGCACCGCCGGGTCCCAGGTGAGGGCCCGGGACCACTCGAGGCCGAACCGGTCGGCGAAAAAGATGCTGTGCACGTCAGGGAACGTGACGGTCCGGTCGTGGGGCACGACGTCGGCTCCAACGCCCTCGGCCCGGGCGCTCGAGGCCGCCACCGGAGACCACCACAACCGCCCGGTGATGGACTGAACGGGACGCCATGGGCCGAGCCAGGTCAGCGGCCGCGGTCGTTCCCCGGGCCGCCGGGTTGGCCGTCACGGTCCGCCCGGGATTCCCTGACGCCGTCCGACGGCCGGGCGGGACCTGATGGGCGATGTCAGCCGGTGAAGCCGACGGCGGCGGCCCACGCCTGGTCGATGTGGAGGTTGCCGAGGGCATCGGCGGTGTCGACCGTGACCGGCGAGGGGGTCCGGTTGCCCGAAGGGGCCAGGATCGAAGCCGGGCCGGTCCAGCCGTTGAAGTTCTTCGTGTGCAACAGGGCGTTCTTGAGCGGAGCGGTCCGGAAGCCCTGCACCTTCCCGGCGGCCCGCACCAGGAGGTTCACCGAGTCGTAGGCGTAGGGGCTCCAGATGCCGGGTGCGGTGTTGAACTTCTTCGTGAAGGCCGCCACGTAGGGAGCGGAACCGGTGAAGTCACCCGGGGCGGGAACACCGAGGACCGGGCAGTTCTGCACGGCGGCCACGCCGGCACCGGAGGCGTAGCCGAGCGAGGCCGAGGCGTAGTCGGCCATGCAGTTGGTCGTCGGAGCCTGGGCCAGCATGTCGTCCGCCAGCAACGCCCCTTCCGGGTAGTAGAGGTCGCCGTAGACGCCGGTCGGATTCGAGGCCAGGGCAGCGGAGACGGCGCCCTGGACAACGGTGGAATCGGAGGTGGTCGAGGGGATCACCGGAATGTTGGCCGTCACGGTCACGCCGGCCGCCTGGAGGCCGGCCACCAACGACGTGTCGGCTCCCTGGGTGTAGGCGGTCGAGTTGTCGAAGACGATGGCGACCCGGGTGTTCTTCTGCCAGGTCGTGAGGGCGGTCACGGCCACCGGGGAGATCTGGTCGTTCATGGGCTGCAGGGTGACGCCGTAGCCCTCGGTCGAGGTGGACGAGGTCAGCCGGATGGGCACCAGACCGGCCTTCACGTAGAGGGGCAACGTGTCGAGTCCGACCCCCGAGTTGTAGGGACCGACAATGCCGTCCAGGCCGGACTTGATGGCGGCCTTGGCCGCGGCCACGCCGGTCGTCGGATCGGCCTGGTCGTCGATGGGAACGATCTGGACCGGTCGGCCCAGCACGCCACCGTGGGCGTTCAACTGGGCGGCAGCCAGCTGGGCCCCTTCCAGCATGCCCAGGCCGACGTCCGACTGGGTGCCGGTGAGGGGACCTTCGAGGCCGATCCGCCAGGGATGTCCACCGGACGGTCCGGCCTGTGCCGTCCCCTGGGTTGCGACAGTGAGGGAG
>CAITPI010000067.1 GCA_903894295.1 uncultured Acidimicrobiaceae bacterium | reverse complement strand
GATCTGGTGCTTCATGCAGTAGTAGACGCCGGTCAGCATGATGGCGATGGTCCGGTCCCAGCCGTCATCGGGATACTCGGCCAGGTCGGCGAGGGGCGCGGCGATACCGGCGTTGTTGTGGGCGAGGTCGAGGCCGCCAAAGGTGGTTACGGCGTGGTCGACCATGGCCATCACCTCGTGTTTGTCCGAGACGTCGGTATGGATGAAGCTGGCCTCGCCGCCGGCCGCCGTGACGAGTTCGACCGTCTCGTGCCCGCCCAGGTCGTCCACGTCGGCCACCACCACGGCGGCTCCTTCCCGGGCAAAGCACAGCGCCGAGGCGCGGCCGATGCCCATGGCCGCTCCGGTGATGACGGCCACCTTGTTCTCGAGGACTCCCATGGGGCGATGGTAATGCTGCCGGGTGGCGGCGGGGACGGCGACGGCTACATTGCCAGCCATGGGACGATTCGATGGACGGGTGGCGCTGGTGTCGGGGGCTTCGGGCGGGATCGGCTCGGCGGTCTGCACCCTGCTGGCCGACGAAGGAGCCACGGTGGTCGCCACCGACGTCGTGGCGCCGGCGGGCGGCCTGGCCTGCGACGTGACCGATCCGGAGGCGGTCCACCTTGCCGTTGAGCGGACCCTGTCCGACCACGGCCGGCTCGACGTGGTGGTCAACGTGGCCGGTATCGGAGTCACACGTCTGGTCACCGAGGTGTCGTATGAGGAGTGGCGCCGGGTGTTGGACGTGAACCTCACCGGTACGTTCCTCCTGTCCCAGGCGGCGGTGCCGGCGCTGCTGGCGACCCGGGGAGCGATTGTGAACCTCGCCTCGGTGGCCGGGCTGAAGGCCACCCCCTACAACGCCGCCTACTGCGCCTCCAAGGGAGGCGTCATCATGTTGACCAAATCGATGGCCCTGGAACTCGCCGGGGCCGGGGTCCGGGTCAATGCGGTCTGCCCGGCGTCGGTCGACACGGCGTTCCTCGCCAACTTCGAACTTCCCGACGGTGCGGACCTGGCCCTGTTGACCCGGTCCCGTTCGCCCATGGGCCGGATCATCGAGCCGGTCGAAGTGGCCCGGGCCGTGGCCTATCTGGCCTCCGATGACGCCAAGACGGTCAGTGGAACCACCCTCGTGATCGACGGTGCGGCGAGCGCCTGAGGATCCCACGCCTTGTGGATGATGCATGATGAACTGTCGGCTCTTCAACGAGTGCAAGGTTGTGTGATGGGAATCGGTCGCAAGGCAATGGCGTTGGGTGCGGGGTTGCTCGTGGCGGTGTCGCTGGCCGCCTGTTCTTCGTCGTCAACTTCCACCACCACGACGATGGCCAACTCGGGTTCGGCCACGGCCACGACCCTTTCCTCCGCCCAGGTCAGTGCCATCCAGGGCCGCCTGCTCTCGGTCGGTTGTTACAACGGAAAAGTCGACGGGATCTCCGGTCCCCTGACCACGACCGGGATCCGGAAGTTCCAGAAGGCCGAGGG
Source organism: uncultured Acidimicrobiaceae bacterium (assembly GCA_903894295.1). Taxonomy (GTDB): domain Bacteria; phylum Actinomycetota; class Acidimicrobiia; order Acidimicrobiales; family RAAP-2; genus Bog-756. The sequence goes on along the minus strand of CAITPI010000067.1, from coordinate 10,539 downwards.
CCTGAATCCCGACGGCATCTACGGCCCGGCCACCAATGTCGCCCTGGTGAAGGCGGCCCACAACGGCACCACGGTCTGCATGACGACTCCGTCGACGACGACCACCTCGGCTGTGACCCCTACCACGTCGGCCCCGGCCGCCCCGTGCACGTCCTCGGCCCTGCAGGCCGCCCTCAACTCGGCGACCAAGACCATCTCGTCGGCAACCACGCCACCGCCGTTTGGCTGCTCGGGGATCTACGCCTACGCCTTCGTGGACGTGACGGCGCCACAGCCCGATGCCAACTACACCTACACCCAGGTCTTCCAGGCCACGGGTGGCGAGTGGACGCTGGCCGACCGGTCCTCGGTGTGCCCCATGATTCCCGCCGCCATCTACCACGACGCGTGTCAGACCAACTGATGCCCGCCTCGTTGGTCTGACCATGGGATCCCGCCGGTAGTCGTGGCCACCTACGATCTCGTCATCCGGTCCGGCACCGTGGTGGACGGCTCCGGCCTTGCCACCTTTCGGGCCGATGTCGGCATCGTGGGGGACCGGATCGTGGCCGTGGGCCCGCTCCGGGATGCCGGGCGCGAGGAGATCGACGCCACCGGGATGATGGTGACGCCCGGATTCATCGACGGCCACACCCATTTCGACGCCCAGGTCTTCTGGGATCCGAGTGGTTCGAGTTCGTGTTGGCACGGGGTGACCACGGCGGTGATGGGGAACTGCGGCTTCACCCTGGCTCCGGTACACCACGACGAACGCGCCCTCGTCGTGCGCAACCTCGAACGGGCCGAAGACATGGACCCGGTGGCGCTCGCCGAGGGGATCGACTGGAACTTCGAAACGTTTCCGGAGTTTCTGGCCACGCTCGATGCCCTGCCCAAGGGCATCAACCTGGCGGCCAACGTGGGCCACTCGGCGCTTCGGACCTGGGCCATGGGGGAGCGGGCCTTCACCGACCGGGCCACCCCCGAGGACCTCGATCTCATGGCGCGGCAACTCGACGAGTCCCTGGCCGCCGGGGCGATCGGCTTCTCCACGTCGCGGACCCCCCACCACCAGACCTCGGACGACCGTCCGGTGGCGTCCCGCCTGGCCGCCTGGAGCGAGGTGGAGGCACTGGTTGGGGTGATGGCCCGCCGCGGCCGGGGGATCTTCGAAGGAGCCGACGGCGGGATGATGGCGCCCGACCCCGAGGTCCGGGAAAGGTCGCTGGCCCGCATGCGGGACCTGGCGGCGGGCACCCGGGTGCCTGTCACCTTCGGTCTGGTGGCCACGGCCACCGCGGGCCGCCTGCTCGACTTCCTGGACGAGACGGCCGAGGCGGGAGGCCGGGCCATCGCCCAGACCCACTGCCGGGGCATCAGCGTCGTGCTGTCACTCGCCACCCGTCTGCCCTTCGACCTGCTGGAGGAGTGGCGGGGTTTGCGGGCCCGTCCGCTGGCCGAGCAGGTGGCCATCCTGAGCGACCCGGCGGCCCGTCAACCGCTGGTGGATGCGGCGGTCAATGCCGACTACTCGGGTTGGTCCGGGCTGGGCGCCCAGGCCCGGCCGCCCGACTTCGACGGCATCCGCCTGTATGAGAACGGTCTGCCCCCGAACCCCACCATCGCCGATCTGGCCCGGGCCCGGGGGATCCATCCGGCCGAGGCGATGATCGACCTCTGCGTCCGTGATGGCGGCCGACAGCTGTTCCAGCAGCCCAGCCTCTATCCCCAGGACGAAACGGTGCTGCTCCGGGCCCTGCGCCATCCCCGGGCGGTGATGACGTTCTCCGATTCCGGGGCCCATCTCAGCCAGATCGCCGACTCGTCGATCCACACCCATCTTCTCGGCTACTGGGTGCGGGACCGCCAGGAGTTCACCTGGCCCGACGCGGTGCGCATGCTGACCCTGGCTCCCGCGCTGGCCTGGGGATTTCACGACCGGGGGCTGGTGCGACCCGGGATGGTGGCCGACCTCAACGTCTTCGACCCGGCCACGGTCGGCCCGGCGGTGCCCCGGTTGGTCGACGATCTCCCCGGAGGAGGAACCCGGCTCGAGCAGCGGTCGACCGGATTTGCCGCCACGGTGGTGGGCGGGCGAACCACGATCCTCGACGGTGCCCTGACCGGCGTGACACCAGGTGTCCTGGTGCGGCCAGCCTGACGCATCATCCCGCCTGACGCAGGAACCGGGCCAATGCGTGAACCCGGCTACTGCATGAAGAGGGTTCGGGCCTCCCGTCGACGGATCCTCCACGATCCGTCGAGCAGGACCAGCTCGTCGAGATAGCGGATTCCGAGGGTGAGCTGACCGTCGTCGGACAGCTGGTGGACAACTCCGTAGGTGTCGACCCGGGCGTGGTCGTCATCGACCAACTCGATCAACGGGTCGCCGAGCAGGTGCATGCTGACCGGGAAGGTCCGTGGCGCCCGCATCGTCTCCAGCCACGCCTCCTTGTCGAGACGTCCCCGGGCTCCGGTGATCTCGGCCTCGTCGTGGAACAGTGCGGCCAGTGTGACGAGGTCCCGTTCGTCGACGGCCCGGGCGTAGCGCTGGTTGAGGGCCCGGATGGCCTCGAACGGGCTCACAGGATGGCCAGGGGGTTGACCGGACAGCCCGTGCCCTTGACCAGACGCAACGGCGCCAGGGTGAACAGGAACTCCCACCGGCCGAGTTCGGCGCACCGGGGGGCCAGTTCGCCAACCCGCACGTTGTCGATCAGGGGGAGGCCCATCGCCACCAGCCCGATCTGGTGGACGGGAAACGGCCACCGGTCGATGCCGGCGAACGGCAGCGGGTCGGAGATGCCGTCACTGCCGAGTACGGCCACCTCGCGCTCGGCCAGCCAGACCAGACACTCCGGATGCAGGCCGGCCATGCCGTCAAAGCCCCGGACGGCCCGACGCCGGGCCTCGCGGCCCCAGGAGATGATCACGATGTCGCCCGGCGAGACGGTGACACCCTCGGCCTCCTCGGCCGCCCGGAGTTCGTCCGGCGTCACCATTCGGCCACCTTCGAAGTACCCGCACCCGGTGGCCCGCGGGATGTCGAGCAGGACCCCCCGGCCGACCACGCCGTTGGCCATGGTCATGACCGTGTTGGACCGGGCTCCGTCGCTCCGGACCTCGCTGGTGGGCCGGCCGCCATACATCCGGTCGCCCACGAACATGTGGGAGAGGGCGTCGATGTGGGTGGTCCACAGGCCGTGCACGTCGAGGGAGAAGTGGTCGCGGGCAGCCTGGTAGCCCTCGATTCCATTGGCATCGAGGGCGTCGCCGGAGGCCAGCATGTGGTGCTGGACCGGCTGGGGAAGTTCCGGTTTGGGCTCGGTCGAGAGATCGTGGGCCAGCGAGACGGTTTCGCCGGTGGCCACCAGTCCGCAGGCGGCCACCCGGCGGTCGTCGGTGAGGTGATGGAGCGTGCCGAGCTGGTCGTCCTCGCCCCAGCGGCTCCAGTTCTTCAGTTGCTCGAACATGGCGTCGAGATCGGTGGCGGTCGGCAGGGAACCCATGGGATCAGTCTGACACCCCGGGGGCCGACCACTCCGGCCACAGGTTGTGCACTCGGCAGAACGGCTGGGCTTCGATCCAGCTGCCGTTGAGATCCCCGGCCTCCTCTGCGGTGGCCAGCCACGCCGCCACGGCCCCCACCACGTCGGCGGGCGCTCCGGCCGAGGCGTCGAAGCCGAAGCGGGCCATGTCCTGGGCGATCCGTTCGGTGGCGATGAACCCCGGGCTCAGGTTGTAGGAGCGGATGCCGTGCTGGCCCGCTTCGACGGCGATGATGCCGGCCAGCCGGTGGAGGGCGCCCTTCGACGCGCCGTAGCCGAGACCCCATCCGCCCTGGCCGGCCGGTTTGGGGGGATCCATGGTTCCCGACGATGAGGCCAGGTTGATGACCACGCCGGATCCCCGTCCGATCATCTGGGGCAGGACGGCCTTGGTCAGGATCACCGGCGCCATCACGTTGGCCTGGAGGTGGGCGTCGATCAGTTCGACCGGCGTGTCGAGCAGGAGGTCCATGTGACCCGGCCCGACGTAACGGCCGTTGTTGACGAGGACGTCGATGCGACCCCACTCGGCCAGCACCGTATCCACGGCGGCGACGAGCGATGCCCTCTCCAGCAGGTCGAGGTAGACGGGAAGGGCCTGGCGTCCCCGATCGGTGACCAGGCGGGCCGTGGTGGCGAGCGAACCCGGCAGCGGGGTGGTGTCGGATCGGGCGATGGTCGACGAGTGCTCCCGGGTCTCGCCGTCGGCCATCGTCCGGGCCCCGAGGGCGAGATCGAATCCGGCCCCGGCCAGGTGGAGGCTGATGGCCTTGCCGATGCCCCGGCTGGCTCCGGTGACGAGGGCGACCGGTGCGTCGTTGCTCATGGAACTCCTGGCTCGTTGGGGACCGCTGGTCCGCCTTGGTGGTCGGGATGCGGGAGATGGCCCCGGAAGTGGTTGATGCGGTGGGCCTGGGTGGACCGGTAGAGCACGAGGACGAGGAAACTGGCCAGACTCACCACCGGAGTGGTGAGCAGACCCGCCGCGATGGCGACCAGGTAGAACAGGGCGCCGAAGGTGGCCCAGATGGACACCCGTCGCCACATCGGGCCGTCGTCCTCGTGCTTCCAGGTGTCCGGGTGCCGGTAGATGGTCCAGAAGAACACCGTCCACGACAGTCCCATCACGAGGGCGACGAGTCCGTAGAGGACGACGGCGGCCCGCTCGTCCCGTTGGTTCCCGCTGACGAAGGCATCGGCCAGGATCCCGGTCGGGAAGGAGAGCACGGTGGCGCCGAGCAGCACACCCATGTTGGCCCACTGCAACGGGAAGGTGACCTGACTCAGGCGGTGGAAGGCGGCGTGATGGTTCATGCACATCACGGCGACAAAGGTGAACGAGACGAAGAAGGCGGCATAGGTGGGCCACTGGTGGGCCAGGTAGGTCCCGAGGTGGTTCTGCCGGTAGCTCGTGACCGAGAGGTTGAGGGCCAGCAGGGTGATGGCGATGGCGAAGACGGCATCGGAGAACAACTCGGTGCGAAAGACGTTGCCCGGGGCATGGGCGTGGCCGGTTCCTGGACCAGGTGCGGGAAGCGGTGCGTCAGACATCCGCCCAAGGCTAACGGGCCTGCTGCCACCCCCCGTGCCGTTGGCTGGCTAGCCTGCGGCGGTGCCCACAACGCCTCCCGCAACGCCTCGCCTGACGCCGGTCTTGAAGGCAGCGCTCTCCGGTGTCCTTGATCTGGCCTGGGTGGTTCTCTTCGTCGTGATCGGCCGGGTGAACCACGACAAGGGGGTGAACCCGGCCGGAGTGGTTTCCACCCTTTGGCCGTTCGCACTCGGTCTCGCCGTTGGCTGGCTGGTGGCTCGGGGATGGCGCCGGCCCACGGCGTTGTGGCCGACCGGAATCGTGGTCTGGCTGGGGTGCGTCACCATCGGCATGGTGTTCCGTGTGGTGTCCGGCCAGGGCACGGTGGCGGCATTCATCGGTGTCGCCCTGGCCTTTGTGGGCCTCGGGCTCCTCGGGTGGCGGGCGATCTTCCCGATCATCCGGCGCCGCCGGCAATGGCACGCGTGAACCTCCAGAGGTTGTATCGGCACGTTGGCGGAGGAACTTGAGCATTTTTTCGAAAAAATCCGGAAAAAGTTCCAAAACAACAAAAGACCAGTTCAGGGCGTTGTTCAGCCACCAAATCTCGTGGTTGCGCCACCGAATCCGCCCGATGTCCTTCCGAAACCTCCACTGAAGCCACCACCGAATCCGCCCGATGCCCCTCCGAAGCCACCACCGAAGCCGCCTCCGGCGAGTCCACCCGCCCCGAACCGCCCGGTGGTGGTGGACGAGGTGGGAACCGGAGTCGCCAGGTTGGCGAGGACCACGGTGGCCCCCGGACTGATGCCCCGTTCGACCTGGGTGAGGATCGGTCCCACCACACCCACGGTGACCGTGACGGTGCGGGTGGTGTTCCCGTCAAGTTCGGTGACCGAGTGGACCGCACCGACGGTATGTATGGCCGAAGTGGGAACGGTGGTGACGTTGGTGGCCCGTCCGGTCACGAAGTCCACCTCTGCTTCCGATCCGGAGTACTGGCCAAGGTTCCTGGAAGTCACGGCCACGACGACCTGGTAGGTGGTCGTGGTGCTGGTGGTCGTGGGCAGCAAACCGATGGACGACACCGTCCCGGTCAGGGGAGTGGACGTGAGGTCCGGGGTCACGAGCACGGACTGGCCGCGGGAGATCCTGGGCAGTTCGGCGACTGGAACGGCCGCCGAGACTTCGTAGGTCGAGTTGGATCCGATGACGAGAAACTCGGGAGAGGTGGCGCTGGGAGTTCCGCTCACCGACTGCCCGACCGAGAGGTTGACGGTCGCCACCACCCCGCCAATGGGACTGGTCAGGTTCGCCCCGGCCAGCGCGGCCTTGGCGCCGGTCAGGGTGGCTTGGGCGGCGTCAACGGCGGCCTGGTCGACCGCAAGTTCTTCCGGGGTGGCCACGGTTGAACGGGTGGACGGGATCGACTGCCCGGAAGTACTCCGGTTGCCGCTTGGGGAACCCGATGTCGAGCCCGACGTCGATGAGGTGCGTGCTCCGGTGCCGGTGCCGGTGCCGGAAGAGAGGGCCCGGGTGAGGGTCGCCGTGGCTTTGGCCACGCTCGCAATGTCGGCGGTCAGACGGGCCTGGGCCGCTGTGGCCTCGGTGAGTGCCTGGGTGCAGGTGAGGAGTCCGGTTCCCCCGGTTCCCCCGGTTCCCCTGGTTCCACCGGTTCCCCCGGTTCCACCCGTGCCACCGGGAGGACCTCCACGCCCGGAGTTGGAGGTCTGGCAAGCCTGGTTGGCCTGGCGCAGCAAATCCTGGGCAGCCGCAGCGTCCTGGTCCTCCTGGTGCTGGCTTTGCACCAGGGCCTTCTGGGCGGCCACCACGTCGGTCGATGACGCGTGGGTCGAGCTTCCCGTTGAGGTGCTGCCGGTGGCCGTGCTTGACGTGGTCTGGCTGGCTTTGGCCGTCGCCAGCGAGTTCTCGGCCGTGGCGACTGCTTGTTCGGCGCTGGTGACGGCAGCCTGGAGCGAAGCGACGTTCAGGCTGGCGAGGGTCGCCCCGGCAGTGACCGTCTGGCCAGCGGTGACGTCGACGCTGGCCACCGTGCCCGGGACGAGAAAGTTGGCCGTGGCCTGGCTGACCGGCGTGATGGTTCCCACCGACGAGATGCTGGAGACCGTGCTCCCAACCGTCGCCGATGCGGTCTGGTAGGTCGATCCATGGGACCGGGTCACGGCCCACACCACAATGGCCGCCACCAGAACCAGGATCGCCACGAGCAGGCGCCACAGATTTCTCTGGAGCCAGGACGGTTTCGGCACACGGACCGGACCGTCCGGTGTCAAATCGCCCGGAGACCAGGCCGTCAGGGCTTCTGTCGCACCGGGCCGGTCGTCAGGCACCGGTGTTGCCTCCTGGGGCACCGGTGGCTGGTGCTCCCGTGGCACCACCCCTGAAGCCGAATCCACTGTTGCAGCCGTTGGCCCCCGGTGTGGAGATCACGATGGACCTGGCCGTGATGGCTCCGGTGGAGCTGGCACTGCCGGTGGCCCGGGCACATTTGCCCACGGCGAGGTCGGTCGCAGTGGCCGTGGTCGACTCGGTGAAGGTCGTGGTGCCGGTGAGTGTCACCACGACCGATGACGTGGCGGAAGTTTGGGGATTGGTTTCCTGGACGGTGACGGTGTTTCCACTGACGGACTTGACGAGACCGGAGGCCACGCCGAAGCGCCCACCCCTGAATCCTCCAGCCGGGAATGACCCGCGGGGTGGAGTGCCGCCACCGGGGAACGAGCCCCCTCCGGGTGTGCCCGAAGCGGAGGATCGACGGAAACCTCCACCGAATCCTCCGGTACAGGCTCCTGACACCGGCTGGCTGATGGAAACGGTGGTGGCGGTCACGGGACCGCCAAAGGTCGACGAACCCGAGGCCGGTGTGCCGAAGGCACTGATGCACGTTCCGACCGTGACCGCGGCCTGGGTGGCGGACACGGTTTGCCGGAAGGTGGTGGTCGGTGTGTAGGTGACGGCGGTCTGTCCCGAGGTGCCCTGGACCTGGAGGGTGGTTCCGGTGATTGCTGCGATCTCGCCCGACGCACCGGGGAAGGAGCGGGCGCCAAAGCCACCGCCACCTCCGCCGTTCGGTGGGGAGGTGTAGATGCTGGCGGCCGTGGTGGTGGTGGCGACCGACGACGAGGATCCGCAGGCCGTGAGGGCGAGAGCCGATGCGACGGCGACGGCGACGAGTCCGCCACGGGTGATGTTCTTGATCATGGTGAGGTCCTAACTGTTCGAAGGTGGTGGTTTTCCGGTCGTGGTTGATTGACGTCGTGGGGAGGGTTGATGGGCGGAACGGACAAGATCGTGGACTATTCGCTGCGCAGTGCGTCGATGGGGGCCAGGCGGGCCGCCCGGGTGGCCGGGTACACGCCAAAGCCGATGCCAATGCCGATGGCCACGGCGATGGCGATGACGGTGGCCACCGGCGAGACCGCGATGGGATCCGAGATGAAATGTGGAAGCACGACCGCTCCAATGAGTCCGAGGCCGGCACCGAGCAGGCCACCCACGGAGCCGAGTACCGATGCCTCGACGAGGAACTGACGACGGATGGCCGCTGGGGTGGCACCGAGCGCCTTGCGAAGTCCGATCTCCCGGATCCGTTCGGTCACCGAGACCAGCATGATGTTCATGACTCCGATACCCCCGACCAACAACGAGATCGCAGCAATCCCGGCCAACAGGACCGTGAGGGTCTTGTCGACCGAGGTGGCCGTGCTCAGTACCTGCTGCTCACTCTCGATGCTGAAGTCGGCAGCAGTGGGGTTGGTGATGCCATGCAACTGGAGGAGTTCGGCATCGGCCTCCTGATAGGCGCCAGACAGGTCCGAACCCGAAGTGGCCTGGATGAGGATCTGACTGACGGTGTTCCGGGTCAGTCCGCCGAAGAGGCGGCTGGATGCGGTGGTGAGCGGAACGATGGCCTGGTCGTCCTGGCTGGAGGTGGCCGACGAGGAGCCTGATGACCCGACAGTGTTGAGGACGCCAATCACGGACATGGGGAGCCCGTTGATGGTGACCGACTGGCCGACGGGATCCCGGAACCGGAACAACTCTTCGGCGGTCGTCGAGCCGAGAACGACGACGTTGGCCCGGGATGAGACGTCATGGGTGGAGATGAACCGGCCTTCGGTCATGGTCCGGCCCCGCACGGTGAGCCAGGTGGGGAGGGTCCCTACGACCGAAGTCGTCCAGTTGGTGGTGCCGAAGACCACTTCCTCTTCGGAGGTCGTCACGGGGGCCACCACCTTGATGTCCGGCGCCACCACCTTGGAGCCGAGGGCGGCGGCATCGCCGGTGGTGAGCGTGGAAGCCGACCCGAACCCTCCACGGACCCCCGAAGTCGATGTGCTGCTGCCTGGGCTGACGGTCAGGAGGTTGGAGCCGAGGGCGGTGATCTCGGAGCCAACCTGTTGTTGGGCGCCTTCGCCGAGGCCGACGGTGAGAATCACTGCGGTGATGCCGATCATGATGCCGAGCACGGTCAAGGCGGACCGAAGTCGGTGCGAGAACACCCCTTCAATGCCGGCGCGAAAGGTTTCTCTCAGGTTCATGGCGCCAGCACCCCTTCGCTGACGTCAGGGGCGTTGATGACCCGACCATCCCGGATGCGGATCAACCGTTCGGCCGCGTCGGCAACATCTTGTTCGTGCGTGATGAGGACGATGGTGCGACCGGCATCGTTCAGTTCCCGGAGCAGTTGGATGATGTCCTGGGCCGATGCCGTGTCCAGATTTCCCGTCGGTTCGTCGGCCAGAATCAAGGCGGGATCGGTCACGAGGGCACGGGCCATTGCCACCCGCTGCTGCTGGCCACCAGAGAGCTCACCCGGGCGATGCTCCACCCGGGAGGCCAGTCCAACCCGGTCCAGCGCCTCCATCGCCCGGGCTCGGCGCTCCGGACGACTCACGCCGGCGTAGATGAGTGGAAGTTCCACGTTGCGCCAGGCGGTGAGCGACGGCAGGAGGTTGAACTGCTGGAACACGAAGCCAATGCGGCGGTTCCGCACGAGGGCCAACTCTTCCTCGCTCAACATGCTGACGTCTTCGCCCGCCAGGAAGTAGCGGCCGGCCGTCGGCACATCCAGACACCCCAGGATGTGCATCAGGGTGGACTTGCCGGAACCGGAGGGGCCCATGATGGCGACGTACTCACCCTGGGTGATGCCGAAGGAGACGTCGGTCAGGGCTTCCACTTCCAGCGAGCCCGTCCGGTAGATCTTGGTGACGTGGGCGAGATCGATGACCGGCGGGGCCAGCACCCGGACCGGTCCGGTCCGGGTGCTGCCGACCGGTCCGGCGGGCGGCGGGGCATTTTGGCCGTCAGGGGAAAGTTCGTTTGGTGTCATCCGCCGAAACCACCACCACTGAAACCGCCACCACCACTGAAACCGCCACCACCACTGAAACCGCCACCGGAGAAACTGCGTCCGGAGAATCCGCCGAAACTGCGTCCGGAACCGAGGGGACTGCG
>CAITPI010000066.1 GCA_903894295.1 uncultured Acidimicrobiaceae bacterium | reverse complement strand
GGCCCCGGTCAGCACCATCACCCGGACGGTGCGATCGGTCGCCACGTCGGTAAAGACTTCTTCGAGCTCACGCCACATGGTGCCGTTGGCCGCGTTCTTCCGCTCCGGTCGGTTCATCGACACGGTGACCACCGTCCCGGAGGTTTTCACCATCAGGGTTTTGAGCTCGGCATCCATGGTCCAAACCCTACCGTCCGTCCGGGTCGGCTCCCGGACGCATCGGGAACGCCGGGAAGGCCGGCTACAGGTCGGCTTCGGGCAGCCGTTCGATGTTGACGTCCCGAAACGTGAGCACCCGGACCGACGGCACAAACCGGGCCGGCCGGTACATGTCCCAGACCCAGGCGTCGGTCAGCGACACCTCGATGCACGCCGGAGTGGCCTCGGAACGGACCGTCACGTCGACCTTGTTGGCCAGATAGAACCGACGCTCGGTCTCCACCACATAGGAGAACAGTGGCATCACCGCCCGGTACTCCTGCACCATGGCGAGCTCGATCTCTGACTCGTACCGCTCCAGATCCTCGTCGCTCATCGTGTCCTACCGCCCTTCACGAGAGTGATGACTCCCGTCGGCCCCCTGATCGGATGACCGGAGAGAACCGTTCCACCGGGGGTGCCTCAGCCCTTCGGCGTGCGGCGTTCCTTGATCTTGGCGGCCTTGCCGTGGCGGTCGCGCAGATAGTAGAGCTTGGCCCGGCGCACGTCACCGGTGGTCACCACCTCGGTCATGGAGATGATCGGCGAGTGGATCGGGAAGGTGCGCTCGACGCCCACGCCGAAACTCACCTTGCGGACGGTGAACGTCTCGCTGATTCCGGTTCCCTGACGACGGATGACTGCCCCCTGGAAGACCTGGATACGCTCCCGGTTTCCTTCCACCACCCGGACATGGACCTTGACCGTGTCTCCCGGACGGAACTCGGGGATGTCGTCCCGCAAGCTGTCACGGTCGATGATGTCGGTCGGTTTCATGGCGCGTCTCCGTTGATACTGGGCGAACTGTGACGTCAGGACGGCCGTTGGTTGACACCGGTCAACCCGGGCGTCCCGAAGTCTGCCCATGCTAGCCGGGTTTGCCACCCCGGCGCATCCCGGCCGGAAATCCGGAGGTCGGAACAACAACCGGCTCCCTCGGGTGTCCTTGCCGGGTCACTTCCGGAGTTTCCGCCCGCCGGAGGTCCGAGAGGCGGAAGAGGGAGCGACAACCGCCCGGTTGCCCCGGCTTCAGCCGTCGCCGAGCAGGTCGGGACGGCGCCTTTGGGTGCGCTCGATGGCTTCTCTCCGCTGCCACTCGGCCACCTTGGCATGGTCACCGGAGCGGAGGACCTCAGGGACGCCCCACCCCCGGAACTCGGCGGGCCGGGTGTACTGGGGATACTCGAGCAGCCCCGAGGAGAAGCTCTCGTCACGGCTCGACTCGTCGTTGCCGAGCACACCGGGCCGCAGGCGGGCCACGGCCTCGATCACCACGAGGGCCGCCAGCTCGCCACCGGCGAGCACGAAGTCCCCCAGCGACACCTCCTGGTCGACCAGGTGCTCGACCACCCGTTCGTCCACCCCTTCATAGCGGCCGCACAGGACGGAGAACCCCGGGCCGGATGCCAGCTCTTGGGCCAACGACTGGGAAAACGTGGTGCCGGCCGGCGAGAGCAGGATGAGGGGTCGGTGGGCTTCGGGTACCGCCTCCACCGCCGAGAAGATCGGCCCCGGCATCATGACCATGCCGGCACCACCCCCGAACGGAGCGTCGTCGACCGAGCGGTGGACGTCGGTGGCGTGATCCCGGATGTTGTGGGTGGCCACCGAGAGCAGGCCCTTGTCCCGGGCCCGACCCAGGATGGAGGCCCCGCAGTAGGAGTCGACGAGTTCCGGGAACAGGGTGAAGACGTCCACCCGGAACGGAAGGTTGTGGCCTGTTTCGGTCATCGGCTCACGGAAGGTCCAACAGACCCTCGGGGATGTCGACGGTCACCAGTTTGCCGGGGTCGTTGGAGACAACGAACCGGAGGGGAATCATCCCCCCGCCATTGAGCACCATCAGGTCGCTGGCCGGGTTGGCGTGCACCGTCACCACGGTGCCAAGACGCGTACCGGAGACATCGGCCACGTCCGACCCGATCAGGTCGTGGATCCACAAGGCGTCGGGATCCTCCATCGGTGGAGCAAACAGTTCCCTGTCCCGCAGGGCTTCGGCCGCATCGATTCCATCCACCCCGGCCAGGGTCACGATGTGGCGACCCCGATGGGGCGAAGACCGCCGGACCTCGAAACGCTCGCCGGAAGCGTCGAACAGGACCGAACCGGGGGCGACTCGCTCTTCCCGGTTGGTCGACAGGGAGATGATGACCTCCCCGCGGAGCCCATGTGGCTTGACGATGCGTCCGACCAGAAGGAGTGGTTCACTCACAATGTGCCCCGTCCCACACGGGGAAGCGGTCGGAGATCAGTCGTCAACGATGTCGACGCTGGCCTGCACGCCGTCGCGGGCGCCGGCGGCGGCCACGACCGTGCGGATGGCCTGGGCCACCCGGCCCCGTCGACCGATGATGCGTCCCATGTCTTCGGGCGCCACATGCACCTTGAGCAGGACGCCGCCCCGCTTCTCCTCGGTGTCGATCACCACGGAATCGGGATCGGCGGCGAGCGAACGGACCAGATAGTTGGCGACGGCGAGCGACGTTCCGCCCTCGATCCGGTTGCCGTCGACGTCATCAACTTCCACGTCGTCCATGGCGTCGCTCACTTGGCCGCCTTGGCGGCCGCAAACTCGTCAAGGGCGCCGGACTGCTTCAGGAGCTTCTCCACCCGTTCGGTGGGCTGGGCTCCCTGGGACAGCCACTTGACGGCCTTCTCGTTGTCGATCTCGACCACGGCGTCCGGCTCGGCCAACGACTTGCCGCGGGGCGCATACGTCCCGACGATCTCGATGAACCGGCCATTGCGGGGCGAGCGGCTGTCCGCTGCCACCAACCGGTAGGTCGGCTGCTTCTTCTTACCCATCCGCACAAGGCGGAGCTTTACGGCCACGATGGAACTCCTTAGAGGTTTTCTGCGTATGCAGGATAGCGCACCAGTCTCCCACGAAAACGAGGTCACCCGTCCAATCGACGGGATGTTCCCTCACCGGGCTTTGGGGGTGACCCGTCCGCCGCCCTTCTTCTTCTTGCCACTTCCGCCCTTCTTCGCCGAAGGGGCTGCCGCCCGAGGGGCCGATCCGGCGCCCAGTCCCGGCATCGACCCGCCCATCTCGGCCATCTCGGCCATCATCTCCGGGGACAACTTCGGGCCACCACGGCCGAACAGGCCGCCGAGTCCACCGAGCGCTCCCCCCATGCCGCCCTTGGTGAAGCCCTTCATCATCTTCTGCATCTCCTTGAACTGCTTGAGCAGTGCATTGACGTCCTGGGTGGAGGTCCCGCTTCCCTTTGCGATGCGCACCCGGCGGGCCCCGTCGATCACCGAGGGGTCCACCCTCTCCCCCGGTGTCATCGACCGGATGATGGCCTCCACCTGGTTGATCTGTCGGTCGTCCACCGACGCGGATGCCGCCTTGATGTCCTTGGACACACCCGGCAGCATCGACAACATCCCCGACAGGGACCCCATCTTCTTGACCTGCTGGAGCTGTTCGAGGAAGTCCTCCAGGGTGAAGCGGCCCTCCATCATGGCGGCCGCGCCCTTGGTGGCGACGTCCTTGTCCATGGTCCGTTCGGCTTGCTCGATCAGGGTGAGGACGTCGCCCATCCCGAGGATCCGGTCGGCCATCCGGTCCGGGTGGAACTGGTCGAAGTCGTCGAGCTTCTCCCCGGTGGAAGCGAAGGCGATCGGGCGCCCCACAACTTCCTTCACCGAAAGCGCAGCACCACCGCGGGCGTCGCCATCGAGTTTGGTCAGGATGACACCGTCGAGCTGCAACGAGTCATGGAAGGCCCGCGCCGTGGCCACCGCGTCCTGGCCGATCATGGCGTCGATGACGAGGAACGTGTAGTCCGGCTGCACTGCCGAAGACACGGCGCGGATCTCGGCCATCAGATCTTCGTCGATGGCCAGCCGACCGGCGGTGTCGACGATCAGGACGTCGCGGCCCAGACGGCGGGCTTCCTCGAGGCCGGCCCGGGCGACCGTGACCGGATCGCTCGGCTCGGAGAAGACGGTGACTCCGACCTGTTCGCCCAGGACCCGCAACTGCTGCACGGCGGCCGGCCGCTGGAGGTCGGCTCCGACCAGCATGGGGTTGCGCCCTTGCTGTTTGAACCAGCGGGCCAGCTTGGCCGACGTGGTGGTCTTGCCGGCACCCTGGAGACCCGCGAGCAGAATCACCGTCGGAGGGCGACTGGCGTAGTTGATCCGCAACGTCTCGCCACCGAGGATTGCCACGAGTTCCTCGTTGACGATCTTGATGACCTGCTGCCCGGGGCTGAGAGCCTGGGAGAGTTCGAGGCCAACGCAGCGGTCCCGCACGGCACTGGTGAAGGCCCGGACCACGCCGATCTCGACGTCCGCCTCGAGCAGCGCCGTGCGTATCTCCCGGAGCACCTCGTCAACGTCGGCGTCGGTGAGGCGGCCGCGGTTGCGCAGGCGCCCCAGAATTCCTTCAAATCGGTCGGTCAGGCTCTCGAACATGGGTGCCTCAGGCTACCCGAGAGACGACGGCCTTCGTTGCGTTCCCGGCCAACCGCTCCGCCGTCAAACCCACTGGTCCCAACCGGATGACCAGGGATACGGTCGTTGTGTCGTCATCGGTGGTCCGGGCGTCCGGGTCGAGGAGCAGGTGGGAAGACCGGTTGAAACAAGCTAGGGCGGACAGGGCAGGGAGCGGTTCGCAGGTCAGGGTGCGGTTGGGTCACCCGTCCCCTTCGGTCGACAACCAGGGACTCTCCATGGTCACCACGCTGGTCGCGCTGCTCGTGATGGCCCTGCTGGTGGTTGTGGTGGCCCGGGCCACGCTGGGCCCTTCGGCGACACGGACGGCCACCACGGTCCCGGTCACTCCGCTTTCCGATGCCCGGGCCACCGAGGCCAGGCAGAACCTCCAGAGTGCGCTCGGCACCCTGGAGCAGACCGACGTTGACGGTCAGGGTTCGATCTCGGTCACGGCGCTCCGGTCGGACAATCCGTCCCTCACGTTCACTACCGGCCCCTCGACCGGCGCCGACTCGATCAGCGTGGCGGTACCTGGCGACAACTCGTCGATCACCCTGGCGGCCCGAGCCGGTGACGGCTGCTGGTGGCTTTGGTGGTCCGGCGTGGCCGTCTCCTATGGCCACTCCCCGCCGGCGGTGGTCTGTCAGGCCACCACGCTCGACACCGCTCCGACCGATGGACCGTCAACTCTCGGCGTCACCTGGCAATCCGACAGCTTTCCTGCTTCCTGACCCCGAATCGAAACCGGTTCCGGCCGGCCCCTGGATCAGAAGATCGCCTCGACGAACGCCTCCGGATCGAAGGTCATCAGATCCGCCGCTCCTTCGCCCAGACCCACCAACTTGACCGGCAGGCCGAGTTCACGCTGGATGGCCACCACGATGCCGCCCTTGGCCGTGCCGTCCAGTTTGGTCAGGACCACTCCGGTCACCTCGACCGCCTCCAGGAAGGTCTTCGCCTGAGCCAGGCCGTTCTGGCCGGTGGTGGCATCGAGCACCAACAGCACTTCGCGCACCTGGCCGGGATCCCGGTCGGCCACCCGACGGATCTTCTTCAACTCTTCGATCAGGTTGACCTTGTTGTGGAGACGGCCGGCAGTGTCGGCGAGAACCAGGCGCTGGCCCTTGGCGGCGGCCCGCTGCACGGCGTCGAAGATGACCGAACTCGGATCACCGCCCTCGGAGCCTCGCACCAGATCCGCCCCGGACCGTTCGGCCCACAAGGCCAGCTGGTCGGCGGCGGCGGCCCGGAAGGTGTCCCCGGCGGCCAGGACGACGGATGCTCCCTCGTCGGCCATCTTCTTGGCCACCTTGCCCACCGTGGTCGTCTTGCCCACCCCGTTGACGCCGACGAACAGCCACACCTCGACTTCCCCGTCGGGCAACGTCGACGACCCGGGCCACGGCAACGAAGCGTCAGCTTGCGACAGCATGGCCACCAGATCCTGCTTGAGCGCTTCGACCAGGGCGTCGGGAGATGGAATCGAACCGCCTTTGACCCGGGCCCGCAAGTCCTCGAGCAGGGCGTCTGCGGCCCCGACGCCAACGTCGGCCCTGATCAGCGCCTCTTCGAGATCGTCCCAGGTTCCCGCGTCGATCCTGCCCCGGGCCCGGACGCCACTCAGATAGCCGCCGAGAAGTCCCCGGGCCTTGCCCAGGCGGCCCCGATACGTCGCCGGCTCGGGCTCGGATTCCGGTTCGGGGGTGGGCTCCGGTTCTCGCTCCGTTTGGGGCGCCTCGACCTCGGGCTCGGGGGTGGGCTCAAGGACAACGTCCGCCTCGGCCACTGCGCCGGGGCCACCATCGACCACCGGGCCCGGCCCGGCCGCAACCCCGGATCCGGGCGGCTCGACCGAAGGCTTCCGTCGACGCGAAACCAGGGCGGCTCCGGCCGCCACCAGGGCGACCGGGACCACAACCACCAGGGCCACAATGACGTCCGACGTCGCCAACACCTGTGCCGTCATCACAACTCGGTACCTTCCGGTCTGACCGGGTCGGAGATCTCCAACTCGGCCCAGTCCTCGTCAGCGGATCCGATGTCCGCCCAATCCTGGGTTGTCGACCAGTCGTCAGCCGGTCCCGTCCCCTCGCCGGCCACGGCCGGTTCCGGCTGGACCGGAAGCACCGGGAAGTCGACCGGATCCAGGGAGGGAATCTCGAGTGGAGGCGGCATCATCGTCAGCCCACCCAGGTTGAGGGCCGACTTCGCCGGTTCCGGCGTCGTTGCCACCGACGAAGAGGGTTCCGTCGGAGAGGCGTGTGACGAGACCACACCCGACAAGGGCGGATCTCCGGTGTCATCGAAGAGTCCCGGTACGGGTTCGTGGCCTGGAATCCGTTCAGCTGGCACCTTCTCGGTCGGATCGACCCCGGCCGTCGACGGGTCTGCCTCGTCGGATCCCGGCAACCGGCGGGCCACCTTCTGGCTGACCACCTTCGAGGATCCACCGGGCGCCATGGTGACGCCGTAGAGGGCATCGGCGGCCTCCATGGTGCGCTTCTGGTGGCTGACGATGATCAGTTGCGCCTCGCCCCGGAACTCGTCGACGAGACCCAGGAACCGCATGAGGTTGACGTCGTCAAGGGCCGCTTCCACTTCGTCCATCAGATAGAAGGGCGAAGGGCGGCTACGGAACACGGCGAAGAGAAAGGCCAGGGCCACCAGTGACCGCTCGCCTCCCGAAAGCAGGGAAAGTCGGCGGACGTTGCGGCCCGCCGGGCGGACTTCCACTTCCACTCCGGTATTCAGCAGGTTTTCCGGATCGGTCAGGGAAAGCCGCCCGGTGCCGCCGGGAAAAAGCGAAGAGACGAGCGCCGAGAAGTGGTCGTTCACGTCGGCGAACGCCTGGTCAAAGACGGTCATGATCTCCTCATCCAGGGTGCGGATGACCTGGTGAAGTTCCCGCCGGGCCTTGCGGACGTCTTCGACTTGCGCTTCCAGGAACTGGTGACGTTCGTTGAGCTCGTTCAACTCCTCGAGCGCCAACGGGTTGACGGGGCCGAGCGCCGCCAACTCGGCTTCGAGCTGCACCATCCGACTTTCGGCCTGGACACCTTCGGGGAGCTCGGGCTCCGGGGCGGCGAGGGCCTCTTCGGGCCCACTCCCCTGCTCCCGGCGCAACGCCTCCACGACCGCCTCGCGGCGGATGGAGATCTCCACCAGGTCCATCTCGATCTGCTGGAGCTTCTGCTGGGCGGCGGTGATCTCCTGCTCCCGGGCAAAGCGCTCCTTGCGCAGCGTTTCCAGCCGTTCGCCACCGGCCCGGACCGCCTCGAGTTGCCGCCGATGCCCGGCCCGCAACTCCTGCAGTGACGTCTCCACGGTGCTCTGGGCTTCGGTCACCACCACGAGCAGCCGTTCGACCGCCAAGGCATCGGCTTCGAGGCGACGGCGGCGCTCGGCGGCGGCCAGCCGCTCCTCCACATGACCGGTGAGACGGCGTTCCACCTCGACCAACCGTTGGTTCAGGACCCGGCGACGTTCGGTCACGCCAGCGAGGCGCACCTCGAACTCGTTCCGTTCGGCCCGGATGGCCACGAGGCGCGACTCGATCTGGCGGCCGACCTCCCGGATGGCCGCCGCCTTCTCCTGTTGCCGGTTCCGCGCCTGTTCGAGGTCGGGAATCTCGACGGTCAACTCGGCTACCCGGGCCATGTCCCGGGCGATGCGCTCATCGAGCTCGACCCGGTTCCGGGCCACCTCTTCGAGTTCGGACGCCAACGGGGCCCGGTCGTTGGCCACCCGGGTCCGGGCCGCCCGGGCCGTCTGATAGGCCACTTCGTTGCGATCCGCGGCGCGTCGGGCATCGGTTGCCTCGTCCCGGGTGCGCTGCACCTCCGCCTGGGCCGAGGTGCGGGCTTCGGCCGCCTGTCCGGCCGCCTCGGTGGCGAGATCGGCCCGGGCCCGGGCTTCTTCCACCAGCGCTCCGGTGACGACCCCTCCCGACGCCCGAACCCGCCATCCCGAAGACGAGAAGCGGTCGCCTTCCCGGGTGACGACCACCAGGTCGGGACGGGACAGGGCCAGATCGATGGCTTCCGACCATCCACCCCGGGCGCAACAGGCATCGGCCAACAACGTGTCCAACAGGTGCTCCAGCCCGGCGAAGGATTCCCGGCCGGCCCGGGGCCGCACGTGGGCCCGGACCGTCTCGGTTCCCTCCGGGGCCCGGTTTGCGGTCGGGAGGCCACCTTCAAGGCCCGAGAGGGCCAGGACGGCTCCGGTGGCCCCACCCTGGCGCAACCGGGTGAGCGCCGACCGGGCGGCATCGCTGCCCGAGACGACCATGGCCGCCACCGAGGCGCCGGCTGCTGCTTCAAACGCCTCTTCCCATCCCGCGTCCACTTCGACCAGATCCAGCAAGGTGCCCACCACGCCGTCAACACCGGCCAGCATTTCGGCTCCCGCCGCGCCCCGGGCCTCATCCAGGGTGCGCTCGAGGGCATCGGCCCGGGCCACCGACCGGGCCATCTCTCCTTCGGCCTGACGCAGGGCGTCCTCGGCCGCTTCGAGCCGCCCGGAGGCCAACTGATGGGCGTTCTCGGCGGCCGCCACCCGGGCCTGCAACTGGTGGCGGGCCTGCTCGGTTTCGGCCAGGCGCTCACCGAGTTCGTGGTCTTCGCCTTCCAACTGGGCCGACCGACGTTCGGTGGAGGCCAGTCGGGCCGACAGCTGGTCAAGGGAACGCCGGTCCCGCTCAAGGGCGTGCTCCAGTGACGCGAGCTGACCCCGTGCGACCGTCACGGCTTCTTCGGCGTCCCGCAGGTCCGCACCCATGCCCCGGGCGGCCTGATGGGCCTCCAGTTCGGCGACGACCGCCGCTTCCCGGGCGTCCAGGGGTGCCCGCTCAGCGTCCAGGTCAACTGCCTGCGTCTCGGCCTCGGCCAGCTCTTCGGCCAGCCGGGCGCCTTCGGCTTCCAGGGTTGACACCACGTCGGCGTCGGCTGCCGCATCAAGTGCCCGGGAGATCGACCGCTGCCGCTCCCGCAGTACTCCGCCGAGACCCCGGGCCCGTTCGACCAGGCCTTCGGTGCGGCCCAGGGAGGCGGTGAGGTCGCCTTCCCGGCTGAGCGAAAGTTCGCCGGCCGTACGCTCGCTGTCGGCATCGAGTTCCACGAGGGCCGACCGCAAGGTGGACTCCGTGCCCGCCTGGGCGGCCTTCGCCGCCAGCGCATCGGTCCCCCGGGCATCGAGACTCCGCAGTTCGGTCCCGGCCACATAGAGCCGGACCGCCCGCAGTTCCTCGGTCAGACCTCCGAACGAACGCGCCGCGGCCGCCTGGCGCTCGAGGGGACGGATCTGGCGCTTCACCTCCCGGACCAGATCGAACAGCCGTTCCAGATTGTCCTCGGTCGCCGCCAACCGGCGTTCCGAGCGTTCCCGCCGGCGTCGGAACTTGAGCACCCCGGCCGCCTCCTCGATCACGGACCGGCGATCTTCGGGCCGCGCTTCGAGGATGGCCCCGAGATGCCCCTGGGAGATGATCACGTGCTGTTGACGGCCAACTCCGGTGTCCGAGAGCAGTTCCTGGATGTCGAGCAAACGACAGGGGGTGCCGTTGATCGAGTACTCGCTGTCCCCGGATCGGAACAGGGTGCGGGTAATGGTGATCTCGGCCAGGTCGGTGGGGAGGCGCCCCGATGAGTTGTCGATGGTCAGGGCCACTTCGGCCCGGCCCAGCGCCGCACGGTTGGCGGTTCCCATGAAGATGACGTCTTCCATCTTCGCCGACCGGACCGTGCGGGGACCCTGGGCTCCGAGTACCCAGGCCACGGCATCCACCACGTTGGACTTGCCGCTGCCGTTCGGACCGACGACCACGGTGACGCCCGGTTCGAATTCGAGAACGGCCGGGTCAGCGAATGACTTGAATCCCTTGAGGGAAAGCGACTTGAGGAACATCGGCGCTCACCCTATCGGTCCCGTCGCCGTCGGGTGGGGAAGCCCCCGGCCTCCGGGCTCACACCTGACAGTGGTCGCAGAAATAGGTGGAGCGGCCACCCGACTTGACCTTCACGATGGTGGCCCGACAGCGCCGACAGGCCTGCCCCTCCCGGTCGTAGGCCTGGTGCTGCCCCTGGTAGTCCCCCACTTCGCCGAACAGGTCCCGGTACTGCTCGTCGGCGAGGGATGACCCCCGGCGCTTCACCGCTTCGGTCAGGGTCTCCACCATCGAGCGGTACAGCCTCCGGACCTCCTGGGACGAGAGCGAGTTGGACAACCGGTCATACCGGAGACCGGCGGCGAACAGGATCTCGTCGGCGTACATGTTGCCGATGCCGGCCACGAACTCCTGGTCCATCATGAGGTTCTTCAGACCTGCCTTGTGGGATGAGAGCAGGACCCAGAACTTCTCCCAACTCATCACGTCCTCCAACGGGTCAAAACCGAGGTGGGCCAACTCCGGAAGTCGTTCGGTTCCCTCTTCAGGGCCGGCCGAGGCAAAGATCTCGCCAAAGGTCCTCGGATCGACAAACCGCAACTGGCCACCCTGGGTGAAGGTGAAGACGGCATGGGTGTGGGGGGCCTTGGGCTCCTTGGGACCCTTGGCCCGCTGCAACTGGCCACTCATGCCGAGATGGACCACGAGGGTATAGCCATCGTCGAGCCGCAGGAGCAGGTACTTCCCGGCCCGGTCGATGGCCGTGATGGTCTTGCCCTCGACGCAGGTCCGGAACTGCTTGGCTGTGGCGTGCCGCCGCACCGTCCGGCCGTTGCGGACCTCGACCGTCTTGATCTTGCGACCGACAACCTCACCCTGGAGGTCCCGCCGGATCGTCTCAACTTCGGGAAGCTCAGGCATTCCCCCCGCCTCTCTCTGTGTCCAGCGTCATACAGGCCGCCCGGGCAGCCGCCTGCTCCGCATCCTTCTTGGAACGCCCTTCTCCGGAACCGAGGCAACGTCCGGCGACGTGCACCTTGGCGACGTAACGCCGGGCATGATCGGGTCCGAAACCCTCGACTTCGTAGGTCGGCACCCCGTGACCCAACTGCACGGCCACTTCCTGGAGACGACTCTTGTGGTCCGACACCCCAGGTTCCACCCGTGCGTCGGTGATCCGGTCGCCGAGGAGGTGGAGCACCACGCTTCGGGCCGCCGACCACCCACCGTCGCAGTAGATCGCTCCGATCACCGCCTCGGTGACATCAGAGAGGATGGAGTCCTTGTCCCGGCCCCCCGAAAGGTCCTCACCCTTGCCGAGCAGGATCTTTTCCCCGAGACCGGTGGTGCGGGCCACATCGGCGAGGACCTTGGCATTGACGACCGACGCCCGCAGTTTGGACAGTTCCCCATCGGACATGCCGGGAAACGAGTGGAACGAGAAATCGGCCACGATCAGGCCCAGCACGGCATCGCCGAGGTACTCGAGTCGTTCGTTCGACTCCGATCCTCCCCGCTCGGCACACCACGAGCGGTGCGACAGGGCCAGTTCAAGAAGTCGGGGGTCGACAAAGCGGTAGCCAAAGCCCTCGATCTCGAACAGGGTGGAGGCCGGTCCGCCCGGCGAAGTCACCGGGATGCTCAGTTCCCCCCAAGTTTGGCGTAGACGTAGTCCACGGCATCCCGCACGGTGCGCAGGTCTTCCAGATCCTCGTCATCGATACGGAATCCCACCGACCGTTCGCCCAACTCCTCTTCCAGGCCTTCGACCAGTTCGATCAAGGCCAGGGAGTCGGCGTCCAGGTCCTCGGAGAACGAGGACGACTCGGCGATGGTGTCGGGCGAGATCTCCAGGATGTCGGCCAACAGGTCACGGACGAGTTCGAACACCTGCGGACGCTCGAGGGGGCCATTGCCGACGTGGGTCTCTGCGGGCACGATCTCTCCTGGGGATCTGGCGGGCCGGTTCGCCCGCGCTTGCCGCTTCGACTGAAGCGGCAAGCAACTTGTCGGCCCAGTGTAGGGGATGGTCGGGCCAGATCCGTGGCATACCCAGGATTGCAAACGGAAAACTGCAGGTCACACCGGTGGTGACAGGTCGGCCAGGGACCGCCAGAGGATCAGGACGTCAGCGCCGTCGATCACTTCCGGGACCCGGCCGACCTCCCGAAATCCCTTGCGCCGGTAGAGCCGGCGGGCCGGATTGTCGACAAAGACAAAGTTGAACTGCAAGGCGTCAAAGCCGCGGGAGCGGGCCACGGTCATCGAGTGGTCCAACAGGGTGCCCCCGAGGCCCCGGTTCCGCCAGGGGGCGGAGACAAAGTATCCCCCGTTGGCCACGTGGGCGGCCCGGCCGAAGCCGTTCGGCTGCAGGTAGTAGGCCCCGACGAGTTCGTTGGAGTCTCCGGAACCGGTCCACGCCGTCATGACGACGGACTTTCCGGTCAGCCAGTAGGCGACGAACTCGTCCCGGGAGATCGGGCCCGCCTGGGGGTAGCCTTCGCCGGCCGCCAGCACCTCGTTGAAGGCGGCATGGAGCGCCCGTTCCTCGTCGCCCAAGGGACGGTCCCAGACTTCTCCGGGGTGTAGTTCGACAAGACGGATGCCACCGGCGTCGACGAAGGTCCCGATCGTCACCTCACCGGAGGTCACCCGGCCTCCGGGGAGGTGACCCGACAGGAAACCCTTCGGCCAGGTCTACAGCGCACTGTTCGTCAGGCTGTGGGCGGCCATGGCCAGGTAACCGACCAACTCTTCCCGGTCCGGGCCCACGAGCCCACTGGCGTCCACGGAAGCCACCATGTGCCTCAGCCACGCATCGGCCTCGTTGGGGCCGATCACAAAGGGGGCATGACGCATCCTGAGTCGGGGATGGCCCCGCAGCTCTTCGTAGCGCCGGGGACCGCCCCAGTACTGGGCGAGGAACAGGGCCAGATGGACTTTCCCCTCGGTCAGGTCTTCGGGGTACATCGGCCGCAGCAGCGGGTCGGCCTCCACTCCCTCGTAGAAGCGCTCGACCAACCGGTCGAAGAACTCCTGGCCGCCCCACCGGACAAAGGCACTGTCCGGCTCTAGCCGGGATGGTTCTGATGATCCGAACAGGCGTCCCACAGACACGACCTTAGGGCGACGTCGGATAACGTGGGGCCACTCGCGCCCCAACCCGGGGAACATCCAGGAGGTCAACGATGTTCGAATGGTCCGAAGAGCAACTCATGGTGCAAGAAGCCATGCGCCGCTTCATCGAAGCGGAAGTGGTTCCGAACATCGACGACCTCGAGCACAACGGGGTTCCCCCGTTCGACATCATCCGCAAGATGTATGCAACCTTCGGCATGGACCAGATGGCCCGCGATCGCTTCAAGAAGCAGTTGGAGCGCAAGATCTCCGGCCAGGAAGAGTCGGCCGAGGAGCGGGCGGAGCGGGCCGGTGACGGCGGGGCCGCCGCCATGACACTCATCCCGATCATCGAACTTTGCCGCTACTGCCCCGGCATCGTGACCTCGATGGGAGTCAGTGTGGGACTGGCCGCCGGCACCATCATGAAGCAGGGCACGCCGGCCCAGATGGAGCGGTGGGGACTTGATCTCCTCACGGCCGAAAAGGTCGGATCGTGGGCCATCACGGAACCCAACTCGGGTTCGGACGCCCTCGGCGGAATGACCACCACGGCCCGACGGGATGGCGACGGCTACATCCTGAACGGGAACAAGACCTGGATCACCAACGGCCCGTACGCCGACACCATTGTGCTCTACGCCAAACTTGATGACGGAAGCGACACACCGATCCGCAACCGCCAGGTCCTCACCTTCATCCTGGAGAAGGGCATGGAAGGACTCGAGCAGTCCAAGCCGTTCAGGAAGATGGGACTCAACTCCTCGCCGACCGGTGAACTCTTCCTGACCGACGTCCGGGTGGGCCCGGAGCACCTGCTCGGCGAGACCGAGGACGAGCGCTCGGGCTCCGGCCGGGACTCGGCCAAGGGCAACTTCGTGACCGAGCGGGCCGGCCTGGCCGCCATGTCGCTCGGCCTCATCGAGCAGTGCCTGCAGCTTTCGATCCAGTACGCCAAGGACCGGGTCCTCTGGGGCACACCGATCGGCGATTTCCAGCTGATCCAGTTGAAGCTGGCCAAGATGGAGGTAGCCCGGCTGAACGTGCAGAACCTGGTCTTCCGGCACATCGAGATGTCGGCGGCCGGCAAGTCCCTCAGCCTTGCCGAGGCGTCCGCCATGAAGCTGTACTCGGCCCAGGCGGCCTCCGAAGTGGCCATGGAGGCGGTACAGCTGATGGGTGGCAACGGCTACACCGCCGACTACCGGGTCGAACAGTTGGCCCGCGACGCCAAGGTGTACCAGATCTACGCCGGCACCGACGAGATCCAGATCACCCACATCGCCAAGGACCTCCTGCGCCGCTAGGCGTCCCGAACGCGCTTCGCCGTCCACGCCCACCCGGTGGCCCACCGGCCCGCCGACAATCCGAACAGGGACCACCTCCATGACCTCGAACCCGCAGGACGATCCCCGCATTGACCCACGACTGAAGGCGCTGCTCGCCCTGCTTCCCACCTGGCGGGCCACCGATGTCGCCAACCGGGAGGTGATGCTGGCCGAGGCCAACACCCCCGAAGCGCTGGCCAATGCCGCCTCCTACCGGCAGCTCACCGATGGGCTCGACAACGACGCGGTATCTCCTTCGGCGGGGCTGACGATCCACACCGAAGAAGTCGTCTCCGACCCCGACGGCAACACCATCCGGCTCCAGGTCATCCGGCCCGAATCCGACACTCCCCTGCCGGCCGTCTACTACATCCACGGTGGCGGGATGATGAGCAGCTCGTGCTACGACGGACAGTACCGGTCGTGGGGGAAGTTCCTGGCCCATCACGGCGTGGCCGTGGTCATGGTCGATTTCCGCAACTGCCTTACCCCTTCGTCGATTCCCGAGGTGGCGCCGTATCCGGCTGGCCTCAACGACTGCGTCTCGGGCTTCCACTGGCTTGTGTCCCATGCCGGTGACCTCGGCCTCGATCCGGCCCGCATCGTGATTGCCGGCGAAAGCGGTGGCGGCAACCTGACCCTGGCCACCGGCATGCAACTGCTGGCGAGCGGCCACATCGATGAGGTCAAGGGGCTCTATGCCCTGTGCCCGTACATCGCGGGCAACTGGCCCCAGGCCGGGCTCCCTTCCTCCAGCGAGAACGACGGCATCTTCATCAGCGTCGGCTCCAACCGCGGGGCCATGGCCTACGGCATTGACGCGCTCGAGGCGAAGGACCCGCTGGCCTGGCCTCTGTTTGCCACCGAGCAGGACGTCGCCGGACTCCCACCGGTCGTGATCGTGGTCAACGAGTGTGACCCGCTCCGGGACGAGGGCATCGCCTTCTACCGCCTGCTGCTCTCGGCCGGAGTGAGCGCCCGATGCCGTCAGCAGATGGGCACCATCCACGGGGCCGACGTCATTCCGGCCATCTGCCCCGACATCAGCGGCGCCACCGCCACCGACCTGGCCGCCTTCGCCCGGGACTGACGGCTATCCGTCGACCGTCGCAACCGAGGCGGCCACGGCGGCCACCAGACCGGCCGTGGCCACGTCGTGGGCGACAGTGATGGCGCTCTCCACGGCCCGGGCCGACGACGAGCCGTGGGAGATCACACAGACCCCGTTCACTCCGAGCAGCATGGCCCCGCCGGTGGTGTCGGGATCGAACGTGGCCGCCAACGGCAGAAGATGCGGGTAAACCGCGCCAGCCGCGTCGGACAACTCGGGCTGGCCGAGCACCCCCGCCACCGCTCCCATCAGGAACTTCAGCGAGCCCTCCAGCGTCTTCAGGGCCACATTTCCGGTGAAGCCGTCGGTGACGACGACATCGGCGAGATCCTCGAAAAAGTCCCGGCCTTCCACGTTGCCCACAAACTCGAAGTTGGCGCCTTCGACGCCGGCGGCGAGCAGGGCGTGGGCCTCCTTGACGACCGGCGTGCCCTTGGACTTCTCCTCGCCGATCGAGAGCAGGGCTACCCGGGGCCGGGCCACTCCGTACCGGCACTGTACGTAGGCGGCCCCCATCTGGGCGAACTGGATCAGCATGGGCGCCGTGCACTCGGCGTTGGCCCCTGAATCGAGCAGCACGGTCGGCCAGGCCCGACCCAGTTGGGGAATGGGCGTGGCAATGGCCGGCCGGATGACGCTGGGCAGGCGCCCCATCCGCAGAAGAGCCGACGCCATGGTGGCTCCGGTATTGCCGGCCGAGACCATGGCCATGGCCTGTCCGTCCCGCACGGCTTCGGCGGCGCGGACAAGCGACGAGTCTTTCTTGCGCCGGACCCCGAAACTCGGGTCCTCATCCATCCCGATGACTTCCGACGCGGCCATCACCGCCAGGCCACCGGTGTCACCCATGGCGTCCGGCGGTCCCACCAGCAAGACCGAGATGTCGGTCGATGCCG
>CAITPI010000065.1 GCA_903894295.1 uncultured Acidimicrobiaceae bacterium | reverse complement strand
GGTATGTTCGAAGAGTTATGCCTTGGAGAACAGCGCGAACATCCTTCACCACGGTGACGGCATCACTGCCGTCCGCTGTCTGTGCGCTGCACCTGGCCTCCCGGCGCGACAGAGCCTCTGTCCCCGCGATCAACGCCGGTCCCGGACAGGACCACTGAGCCCGTGACCACCACCGACTCCACCCCTTCGGGCGCAGGTGCCAGCGAGGTGCCGTCGGGTGCCACCGGGGGCCCGAGCGGTTCAAGCAACCTCGACAGCTACAACAAGGCCATCATCGAGGAACTGCAAAAGGACGGCCGACGCACCTACGGTACCATCGCCGAAGCCGTCGGCCTCTCCGAGGCGGCGGTGCGCCAGCGAGTGCAGAAGTTGCGGGACAACGGCGTCATGCAGATCGTGGCCGTCACCGATCCCCTCCAGGTGGGTTTCCGGTGCCAGGCCATGGTCGGCATCAAGGCCGAAGGGGACGCCCGAGAGGTGGCGAACCGGTTGGCCGCCATCGACGACATCGAGTACGTCGTGGTCTGCACCGGCGCCTACGACATCCTGGTGGAGCTCGTCTGCGAGAACCAGGAAGCCCTGTTGGAGTTGTTGAATGGCGTCGTCCGGCAGGTACCCGGCGTGCTCCATACCGAAACCTTCATGTACCTGACCTTGACCAAACAAACCTATAGCTGGGGGACCCGATGAGCGACATGACCTACGAACAGTCACAAGAGAGTGCCCACCGGCACCTCTGGATGCACTTCACCAAGATGTCCGGTGACGTGAACCAGAAGATTCCGGTGATCGCCCGGGGCGAGGGCGTCTGGGTCTATGACGACCTCGGCAACCGCTACCTCGACGGCCTGTCCGGCCTGTTCACCAGCCAGCTGGGCCACGGTCGCACCGAGTTGGCCGAAGCCGCCGCCGAACAGGCGTCCAAGCTGGCCTACTTCCCCATCTGGAGCTACGGGCATCCGACCGCCATCGAACTGGCCGAAAAGATCGCCAGCCTGACCCCGGGTGACCTCAACCGCATCTTCTTCACCTCCGGCGGCTCGGAAGCCGTCGAGTCGGCGTGGAAGTTGTGCCGCCAGTACTTCCGGGCCATCGGCCAGCCCGACCGCCTGAAGGTCATCAGCCGTCAGACCGCCTATCACGGCTCCACCATGGGCGCCCTGTCGGTCACCGGCTTCTCCGACATCCGGACCCCGTTCGAACCGCTGGTCCCCGGAGCCATCAAGGTGCCGAACACCAACTTCTACCGGGCGCCCTACTTCGAAGACGACATCGAGGCGTTCGGCCTGTGGGCGGCCGACTCGATCGAGATGGCCATCGAGATGGCGGGTCCCGAAACCGTGGCCGCCGTCTTCCTCGAGCCGGTCCAGAACGCCGGAGGCTGCTTCCCGCCGCCTCCCGGTTACTTCGCCCGGGTGCGCGAGATCTGTGACCGCCACGGCGTCCTGCTCATCTCGGACGAGGTCATCTGCGCCTGGGGTCGCCTTGGCCACTTCTTCGGTGCCGAGCGGTTCGACTACCAGCCGGACATGATCACGATGGCCAAGGGACTCACCAGTGGCTACTCGCCGCTCGGGGCCGTCGCCATCAGCGACCGACTGATCGAGCCGTTCCTTTCCGGGCAGACCTTCCTCCATGGCCTGACCTTCGCCGGTCATCCGGTGAGTGCGGCCGTGGCATTGGCCAACATCGACCTGTTCGAGAAGGAGCACATCCTGGAGAACGTCCGGGAGCATGCACCGGCCTTCCGGGCCTCGCTCGAGACCCTCCGGGACCTGCCGATTGTCGGTGACGTCCGGGGCGACGGCTTCTTCTACGGCATCGAGATGGTGAAGAACCAGGAGACGAAGGAGACCTTCAGTCCCGAGGAGTGCGACCGCCTCCTCCGGGGCTACCTGTCCCACGCCCTCTACGAGGCTGGCCTGGTGTGCCGGGCCGACGACCGGGAAGATCCGGTGATCCAGCTGGCTCCGCCGCTCACGTGTGGCCCCGAAGAGTTCGAATACATCACCAAGGCCCTGCGAGGGGTCTTGACCGAAGCGTGGAAACTCATCTGAGCCCGACCCCCGTCGCCAGCTTCCGGGACCTCTCGCTCTGGTGGGACTCGCTTCCCGAGAACGAACTGACCGACCGGATCCGGCCGCCCCTCGGGGGTGACCAGCACTGTGACGTCGCCATCGTCGGCGGCGGTCTCACCGGACTGTGGACGGCCTACTACCTGGCCGTCGCCCAACCCGGCATGTCCATCACGGTGCTGGAACGCGAGGTCGCCGGCTTCGGTGCGTCCGGTCGCAACGGTGGTTGGTGCTCGGCGCTCTTTCCCGTCACGGGTTCACGTCTTGACGAGGTGGCTGGACCCGGTGCCGGTCGGGCTGTCCAGTTGGCCATGAACGAGACCGTCCGGGAAGTCGGTCGGGTGGCGGAGGCCGAAGGCATCGACTGCCGCTTCGCCGCCGGTGGCACCGTCATGTTGGCCCGGACCCCGGCCCAGTGGGAGAGGATGCAGGCCGGGTTCTCCCCTTCGGCCGGACACGAAGCCACCGACTCCGACCTGCGTCTGCTGGGGGCCGACGAAGCCCGCAGCATGGTCGGGGCCACCAACGTGCTCGGTGGCACCTTCACTCCGCACTGCGCGGCGGTCGATCCGGCCCGGCTGACCCGGGGACTCGCCGAAGTGGTGGAACGCCTTGGCGTGACGATCTGCGAGCAGACCACGGTGCAACGCATCGAGGCCGGCATGGTGGTGACCGACCACGGAACGGTGCGTGCGCCCACCGTGGTCCGGGCCACCGAGGGCTACACCGGGAGCATCACCGGGCTGAAGCGCCAGGTCCTGCCGGTCTACTCCCTCATGATCGCCACCGAACCGCTGCCCGAATCATTCTGGGCCGAAGCCGGGATGGATGGGCGGCCGACCTTCGCCGACGACCGCCACATGGTCATCTACGGGCAACGCACTGCCGACAATCGCCTTGCCTTCGGCGGACGGGGCGCCCCGTACCATTTCGGTTCCCGGATCCGCCGGGAGTTCGACCGCAACGCCAAGGTCCACGAGAAGCTCCACGAAACCCTGATCGAACTCTTCCCGGCGGTCCGCGACGCCCGGATCACCCACCGGTGGGGCGGTGCGCTCGGAATCAGCCGGGACTGGTTCCCATCGGTCGGACTGGACCGCGCCTCCGGACTGGCCTGGGCCGGCGGCTACGTCGGAGACGGCCTGGCCACGACCAATCTGGCGGGACGGACGTTGCGGGACCTGATACTTGGTCAGGAGACCGAACTCACCTCACTGGCCTGGGTCAACCACCGCTCCCCTACCTGGGAGCCGGAGCCGGCCCGCTTTCTCGGCATCAATGCCGGGCTGCTGCTGGCCGGAATGGCCGACCGGGCCGAGGGCCGACGGGGCCGGACGACCTGGCACGCCGGCTTGCTGGAGCAGATCACCGGACACTGAACGGGATCACCCGGGCCCGACGGCGGGGCCGAAGCTGGTCGACACCTGAGCGCTGTGCTGTCGGAACTGCCGTCAGCCGGATTTCGCCGTGGTGGAGGTCGTTGAACTCGACGACGAGCTGGTCGACGACGCCGTCGGCGTCGTGGTCGAAGGAACCGTTGTCGCCGCCCCGGGCTTGCCGGGGACCGTCGTCGTGGTGAAGAGGGCGTAGCCCGGACGGGTGGTCGTCGTCTTCGGAACGGTGCTGGCCACGAAAAGGTTCGGGTTCAAGGTGGTGTTGGTCAACCTTACGTGACGGTGGGGGGTGGCTCCCGGCGTGACGGCGGCGGCGGCGCCGACGAGCACCGCCACGAAGACAACCACGGTGCCGCTCATGATGAGGCCGGGGTTCCGCTCGGGAGGAGGGCCTTCACCTACCAGCCACAGCGTCAACTGACGGAAGGCGTCCTTCCATGTTCCCCAGGCGTTTGTCAGCCAACGCTTCATGTTCCATCCCTTGTTTGCGACGAGGCCCGAAACTGCTTCCGGGTCGCCAGCTCGGCCCGCCTGTCATGGTCTCCCGGCCGAGGACGGAGAAACCATGACGTACATCGACGGGACACCCGACTATACCGTGAGCCACCTTTTTTCCAATGGCAGTTCCACGTCTTTCAGGTAGTTCTATCGGCCATCCCCGCGGACGACTGAACAAAAACTTTCCCTCGGGGGCAATCCCCGGAGTCGGACAGCCGGACACCATGGGCGACAAATCCTGAACAGCCGTTTCAATTCCGACCCCGGTCGGCAAGAATGGTGGCATGCGTCGGCTGATCCTCACCATCTCGTGTCCTGACCGCACCGGTATCGTGGCCGCCGTCACCACCTTCATCGCCCATCATGGTGGTTCGGTCCTCGAAGCCTCGCAGTTCGCCGACCACGTCACCGGCCAATTCTTCCAACGGATCGAGATCGATGCCGAGACGATCAATCTTGATGCGAGCGGGTTCGGCGTGGAGTTCGGACCCTTGGCCGCCGAGTACTCGCTCAACTGGCGTCTGCGGGACACCGAGGTGCCCCAAAAGGTCGTCATCATGGTCTCGAAGCAGAGCCACTGTCTGGACGACCTCCTGCAGCGGTGGCGCAACAAGGAACTCGAGTGCGACATCCCCCTCGTGATCTCGAACCACCCGGACATGAGGGGCCTCGTCGAATGGCATGGCATTCGCTACGCCGAGGTTCCCGTGACTCCCGAGAACCGACAGTCCGCGTTCGACGAAGTCACCCATCTCATCGAAGAGGCCCAGGCCGACGTGACCGTTCTGGCCCGCTACATGCAGATCGTTCCGCCCGAGGTCTGCGAGCGTTATGTGGGCCGGATCATCAACATCCACCACAGCTTCCTTCCTTCGTTCATGGGAGCCCGGCCCTACCACCAGGCGTATGAACGTGGCGTGAAGATCATCGGTGCCACCTGCCACTACGTCACGGCCGATCTCGACGCCGGCCCGATCATCGAGCAGGAAGTGGCCCGCATCGACCACGCCGACACCCCGGTCGATCTGGTCCGGATCGGCCGGGACGTGGAGCGCGCGGCGCTCGCCCGTGGCTTGCGCTGGCACCTGGAAGACCGGGTCCTGATCAGCGGCAACCGCACGATTGTCTTTGACTGATGACTGTCGTTGACTGACCATTCTCCGGCCAAGGCCACCATGCAACCCGGGCAGGCAACCCCCGCCGGCCAGGTCGCCCGACGGGAACGCCGGGACCCTTCCCCGGGCGGGGCCGTTAGCCTGTGCTCATGGACCTGACGACAAGCTCGGAGCGCCGCATGCCGGCCGCGTTCCTCGGTCACGGCAGCCCGATGAACGCCCTCGAGCACAACCGGTACACGGCAAGTTGGGCGCACTTCGGTGCCACCCAACCCCGGCCCCGGGCCGTGGTGTGCCTCTCGGCCCACTGGTTCCGGCCGGGAACGGCCGTCACCGCCATGGAACAACCGCCGGTCATCCATGATTTCGGAGGCTTTCCACCGGAACTGTTCGCCTACGACTATCCGGCCCCGGGAAGTCCGGCCGTGGCCCGCGAGGTCGCCGAGGTGCTCCACCCCCCAGCCGTCGAGGTCGACGAGACCACCTGGGG
>CAITPI010000064.1 GCA_903894295.1 uncultured Acidimicrobiaceae bacterium | reverse complement strand
TACTCGTCGGCCTGGATCGGTGTCGACGGCTACAGCAACTCCTCCCTCATCCAGACCGGCACCGAAGAGGACTACTACTCGGGTGCCGCCCACTACAACGCCTGGTGGGAGATCCTGCCGGCTCCCGAAACGGCCATCTCCACCACCACCTACCCGGTGGCCCCCGGTGACCGGATGACGGCCAGCATCTACGAAACCTCGACCACGGTGACCGTGAAGAAGAAGGTCGAGCACAACTGGATCATCAAACTGGCCGACACCACCAAGGGGTGGTCGTTCACCACCACCCAGGCCTACATCGGTGGCTCGACGGCCACCGCCACCAGTGGCCAGGGGACGTCGGCCGAGTGGATCCTCGAAGCTCCCCAGATCGGCAGCAAGGTCGCCACACTGGCCCACTACACCGTCACCCCACCCACCGGGCTCGGTGACTTCGACAACGCCGGGGTGCTGACCACCGTGCCGGCCACCGGCACCACGCCCACCTTCACCGGAGCGGGCCTCAACTTTGCGGCGGACTCCGGAGCGATGGTCCAGGGCGGAACGACCGTCTCGTCGCCCGGCAACCCGGACACGCCACTGACGGCCTTCAACATGGCCTACGGGCCGACCGCACCGGCCACTCCGGTCGGCTGATCACCCAACGTCAGGGTCAACGACCGACCCCCGCCGGAACCTCCCGGAGACCGCCAACAAGACCATGAACGTCCTGTCCCAACAGATCCCCATCCGCCGGTCTCTCTTCCGGCCACAGGTTTCCCGCCGCGCCGGATTCCTCGCTGCCTTCGGGCTGTGTGCGGCCACACTCACCCTGGCGGCCTGCGGATCCTCGGGTGGATCGGCCCCCACCACCACGATGGTCGGCAGCCGGTCGTCCTCGACCAGCCACACCGTCACCTTCCGGGCCACCGGCCCGACCAGCGCCATGACCATCCTCTATGGCGCCTATGCCACTTCTTCGACCTCGAACAACCCGTTCAACACGTTGAGCGCCGTCTACCTGCCGTGGACGAAGACCATCACGGTGGCCGGCGGCCGGATCCAGGCCGGACTCCAGGTGCTGCTCCCGACGTCCGGGGCCCATGAGGACGTGACGTGCGTGATCTCGGTGGACGGCACCGTGGTGGCGAAGCGCACCACGCCCGGCAGTTGCTCGGCCGGCAACCAGTCACCTTCCTAGCCAGTCACCTTCTTGTAAGGCGCACCGGCGGCACGTTCCCGGCGCCGGTCATCCCACCGACCCTGGTCATCCCACCGAGACAGGTCATCCCGATGCGACAGACCGACGGCGACCAGGCGAACCACCAGGACATCGGGCTCGGTTGGAACGCGGGGTCGGAACGCGACAACGGGGCCCGGGCACCAGGCCCGGACCCCGCATCGTGTGTGGTGTTGCTGCAGTTCCAGAGGAACCGGGGTGGTGACTACCAGCCCCAGTGGCCCCAGCCCCAGGGGTAAGCCGGAGCAGGCGGGTTGTTCGGGATCTGCAGGGCGGCCACCGTGAAGGAGGAGCCGTAGGTGCCAATGGCGTAAGCCAGCGTGGTGGTGTCGGCGGTCAGGGTGACGTTGCCGATGTCCGCCAGCGAAGCACCACAGGTCGTCGAGCCGGTCGCCACGGGGGCGGTCACCGACACGTCGTAGGTCCCGGCGGGAACCACGGCGGCAGCCTGCTGGCCGTTCGAGAAGGCGGGCACAACCGGCACGGCGCCATCAGCGCAGACGCCGACGGTGGGAGCCACGGCCGTGTGGGTCACCTGCACGCGGGCCTGGCCGCTGGTGGAGGACAGGTTGTTGGTGAAGACACCCAGCGTCGGGCTGCCGGCAGTGCCGGAAGCATCCGCCGTCACGTAGGCGACAGCGGTCTTGCTCTGGCCGGCGGACAGCCACGTGTTGGCCAGCAACAGCGGCTTGAACGGGTTGGCCCCGGTCGGCACGATGTCGATGGTGTAGAAGCCCGGGGTGATGAAGCCGGGGATCGCCGTGTTCAGGTTGGCGGCGGTGCCGAAGTTGACGTTCGACAGTTCCTTGTAGTTCCACAGGTTGAGGTTCTTCACAATGTAGATGTCAACCGGCGTGTTCGGAATGCCGTGCACCAGGTCGAGGTTGGTCGAAGGGGCCGCCGGAGCCGGCATCGAGCCGCCCCAGGTGTTGGCGCCGGCGGTGCCGGCAGACGTCAGGGCGAGACCAGCGACCATGGTCGCCGCTCCTGCCATGCCCAAAATGCGATGCTTCATCAGGTTTCTCCTTGGAGGATCAAGACGGGTTTCCGCCAAGAGCGGACTCGCTCTCTGTCTGCACCTTCGCACCGCTTCCCCTGCCGGTTGCCGGGAATGACAGAAACCTGCCGCTTTGGCCACCGTCCGTGAGTTCCCGTCGGTTGTTCCCACGCCCGGTGTTGTTCTTCGCCATGGGAGACCCCGTCATCACGTGGCATCCCCCCGGGAGGGACACGCAATCTCCACCTCCACCACCGGTGACCAGAGGTGGCCCGGGAGTGGCCAGGGCAACCTCACCAACCCGGTGGACCGAGGGCCGCGATGCCCTCGGCCACTGCGTCGACTCGGGTCCGTCGGTCACCCGTGGCTTCCATCCAGGGCACCTTTGCGGTCCCAAGTGCCGAGATGAAC
>CAITPI010000063.1 GCA_903894295.1 uncultured Acidimicrobiaceae bacterium | reverse complement strand
GCGGCCACGCAACTGTCGTGGTGTAGGACGTGGACGGGGTGCGGTCGCTCAGCTGAACGGCGAGTGGTTGCATCCGGTTCGGAGGTCAGGTGCGGGTGTGTGTTTTACGCACACCCATCCCACCTTGCTGCCGAACCTAGGGCATGGTGATCAGGAACTCGGCTTCGAGCGCGGCCAGGCGGTCATAGAGGTCGCGGGACTCCTGTCGTCGGGACCGGTCGTTGGCCAGGTTGACCAACTCGTGGGGATCCTCGGAGTGGTCGTACCACTCGAGGTCGTTGTCGTCGAAGGCGCAGTCCACGTCGAAGAGCTTCTGGCCGGGTGACTTGCCCCACAGGCCGGTGGACGGCTTGCCGCCTCCGACGCCGTAGTAGCGGGCGTACTTGGTGATCCCGTCGAAAAAGCCGCGTAGGGCGTAGCGGATGTTGTTGAGGTTCGTGGTCTGGGCCGAGTCCTGGGCAAAGAGGATCTGCTCCTGCACGCGGGCGGCCGGATCGGCCAGGACGGGCGAGAGGTCGACCCCCTGGACGGTCGAGGCCACCGTGGACGGCTCCACTCCGGCCAGGGCGCAGATGGTGGCGGCCAGGTCGGCATGGGAGCCGAGGGCGTTGGTCACCGTGCCGGCCCCGGTCGTGCCGGGGACCTTCACGTAGAGCGGAACCCGCATGATCTCGTCGTAGACGAAAGGACCCTTGGAGCGGAGGCCGTGGGAGCCGCACATGTCGCCGTGGTCCGAGGTGAAGATGATGATGGTGTCGTCCCATGCCCCGGACGCCTCGAGGGCGCCAAGCACCGTCCCGAGGCTCTGGTCGGCCAGATGGTGGAGGTGGACGTAGTAGTCGAGATGACGGAGCCACGAGCGGGTGTCGGCCGGGTCGATGTAGCCGTAGAGACCGTGCTGCTGGTCCCAGCGCCACTGACGATGGGATTCGGGCTTGGTGTGCAGATCGTCGTCGAAGTTCGCCGGCAAGGTGTCGCAGACCTCGGGATAGGGCTCGGAGTAGACGGGTAGCGTGTCGTCTTCCTTCCAGGCCGCCGACTCGAGGACCTTGCGGATCATGGCGACTTCGTCGGGATGGGTCTCCTTGTAACCGGGCTGGTCGACCGGGAACCACATGACGTCGTGGGGATTGACCAGGGCCACGGTCAGGAACCACGGTTCGTCCGGGGCTCCCTCGGCCGGAGCGGCGTTCTCCCGCAGCCAGTGGGCGGCATTCGACGCGATCAAGGGATCGAAGTGGACGCCGGTGCCGGCCCAGCCCATGAAGTGCCGGTCGTTTCCGTCCCAGTCGGCGAAGCCATAGGCCTCCATGTCGGGCTGGGCGGGATGGGAGAGGTGCCACTTGCCGATGTAGGACGACCGGTATCCGGCCGAGCCGAGCAGTGATCCGAGTGTCGGCGTCGTCGTGGGCAGTTCGGCATGCTCGGGCATGATCACGTTGTCCACGACGCCGTGGCCGGGCAGGTAGCGCCCGGTGAAGAGCGTGGCCCGACTGGGCGAGCAGGGGGACGAGTGGGTGAAGTAGTTGGTGAACTCGAGTCCCTCGGAGCGGAGACGGTCGCGCCAGGGGAGCGATACCCCGGTCGGCAACCATGAACGCTGGCGTTCCTGGTCGGAGACGACAAGGAGGATGTTGGGGCGCTTTGGCTTCCCCGGGGTCGACAAGGCGGTGTCAGCCAGTTGGTCGGTCATGGCCCAGACGGTAGCGTCCGGAGAAAGGTCGGTGCGGATCGCATGGTGGTCCACCACGCCCCCCGACCTCGCCGGGCCGTCATCTGCCGTCGGGGGGACCGGTGGACGGGCCGGCGGTGAAACGGCGCTTCGCGCGGAACTGGAATCTGTTCTAGATTTTGGCCGTTACGTCCGATTCGTTCGCGAAGAAGGTTTCCCATGGCTGACAACGAAGTACTTCACGCCGATCACCGGCTGGAGTATCCCTACTCCCGTTCGACCGGACCGGTCATCGGAGCGTTCCTGACCGGCCTCTTGGATGGTCGGCTCCTCGGAGTGGAGGGCTCCAACGGATCGGTCATTGTGCCTCCGACCGAGTACGACCCGATCACGAGTGAAGACACCGGAGAGATGGTGGAAGTCGGTCCGGGCGGCGTCGTCGAGACGTGGGCGTTTGTGGCCCATCCCCGGCCCAAGCACCCCCTGGACCGGCCGTTTGCCTGGGCCCTGATCAAGCTGGACGGCGCCACCACGTCGCTGCTGCATGTGGTGGAGGTGGACTCGGCCGACGGGATCACGACCGGTGACCGGGTCACGGTGCGGTTCCGTCTGCCCGGCGAGAGGATTGGCGCCATGAGCGACATCGAGTGCTTCGTGCCCGAGAGTGGAGGAGAAGGCCGATGACCGAGACCGCACACGAGCCGGTGACCACCCTGGCGACGCCGATTCGCCTCGATTTCGACTTCACGCCCGGAGTGGCGCAGTCCCGCTTCCTGAAGGGTCTGGCCAAGGCCACGTTCATGGGGCAGCGCTGCAGCGTCTGCGGGAAGGTCTACGTGCCGAGTCGGGGAAGCTGCCCCACCGACGGCGTACCCACCACCGACGACGTGGAACTTCCGAACACCGGGGTGGTGACCACCTACTGCGTGGTGAATGTCCCCTTCGCCGGCCAGTCCATCGAGATCCCCTACATCTGCGCCCAGATCCTGCTTGACGGGGCCAACATCTCCTTCATGGGACTCCTCCAGGAGATCCCCACCGACCAGATCCGCATGGGCATGCGGGTCGAGGCGGTCTGGGTGGACGAGGCCGAACTTACCCCCTCGCTCTCTTCGGTCCGTTACTTCCGCCCCACCGGTGAGCCCGACGCCGAGTACGACACGTATAAGGAGTACCTGTGAGCCCCGCCCGCACCATCCGGCCGGTTTCGGTCGCCTCGTTCGCCCAGGCCAGGAACGTCCGTCGGGACGACGAGCACAACGAAGTCGAGATGCTCATGCCGGTCGTGGCCGAGGTCTTCGGCAACATCTCCATCACCAAGGACGACGTCGATTTCATCTGCTCGGGATCGACCGACTACCTGATCGGTGGACCGTTCAGTTTCGTGATGGCCCTCGATGCCGTTGGCGTGTGGCCACCCCGGTCCGAGAGCCATGTCGAGATGGACGGCGCCTGGGCGCTCTATGAGGCGTGGACCCTCCTGCAGGAGGGCGAGATCGATGCTGCCCTGGTTTACGCCTTTGGCCGGAGTTCGCTTGGGGACCTGAACGAGATCCTCGCCTTGCAGCTCGACCCCTACTACGAGGCCCCGCTGTGGCCGGATCCGACCAGTCTGGCCGCCCTCCAGGCCCAGGCCCTCATCGACGCCGGCAAGGCCACCGAAGCCGACTTTGCCGCCATCGCCTCCCGCAGCCGGAAGTCCGCCCTCGAAAACCCCAACGCCCAGGTGGCCATCGACATCGCCCCCGAGGTCCTGCTCGAAGACCCCTACGTCGTGACCCCGCTGCGCCGTCACGCCCTTCCGCCCATCACTGATGCGGTGGCGGCCGTGGTCCTGGCGGCGGGCGACAAGGCCATCGAGTGGGCCGGACGGCGGGGCCGAAAGCCGGTGTGGATCACCGGCATGGACCACCGGATGGAGACCCATTCCTTGGGGGCCCGGGACCTCACGGTGTCACCGTCCACCGCCAAGGCCGCCGAGATGGCGGGCGTGGGAGGCGGCCCGGTGGATGTGGCCGAGATCCACGCTCCCTTTGCTAGCCAGGAGGTCATCGTGGCCGAGGCTTTGGGTCTGGGCGGAGACACGACCATCAATCCGTCGGGTGGACCGCTGGCGGCCAACGGTGTGATGTCGGCCGGTCTGATCCGGATCGGCGAGGCCGCCGAGGCCATCGCCACGGGCCGGGCCCGTCGGGCGGTGGCCCATGCCACCTCGGGTCCGTGTCTGCAGCAGAACCTGGTGTGTGTGTTGGAGGGAGAAGCATGAGCGAGCGTTGCGCAGTGATCGGGGTGGGCCAGACCCACCACAAGGCCAAGCGGGACGACATCTCGATCGCCGGTCTGGTCCGGGAGGCGGCCAAGGCGGCCCTGGAGGATGCCGAACTGACCTGGGCTGACATCGATGCCGTGGTGATCGGAAAGGCCCCGGACATGTTCGAGGGCAACATGATGCCCGAGATCTACCTTGCACCCGCCCTCGGAGCCGTGGGCAAGCCGATGATCCGTGTCCACACCGCCGGCTCGGTCGGTGGATCCACCTCGATCGTGGCGGCCCACCTGATCCGCTCGGGCGCCCACAAGCGGGTGCTCACGGTCGCCTACGAGAAGCAGTCGGACTCGGATGCCATGTGGGCCCTCTCGGTGCCCCAGCCGTTTGCCGCTCCACTGCTCGCCGGAGCGGGTGGCTACTTCGCCCCGCACATCCGGGCCTACATGCGGCGCAGCGGCGCCCCCGACCACATCGGTCGCATGGTCGCCGTGAAGGACCGGCAAAACGCCATGCGCAACCCCTATGCCCATCTCCATCTGGCCGACATCTCCATGGAGATGGTCGAAGAGTCGATGATGCTGTGGGATCCGCTGCGCTACCTCGAAGCGTGCCCGTCCTCGGATGGAGCGGCGGCCATGGTGCTCGCCGCCGAAGACTCGATCTCGGGCAGGTATCCCCCCGCGTGGGTGCACGGTATGGCCATGCGATCCGAGCCGACGATGTTCGCCGGCCGGGACCAGGTCAATCCGCAGGCCGGCCGGGACTGTGCCGCCGATGTCTACGCCCAGGCCGGCGTCACCGATCCCCGCAAGGACTTCGATGTCGCCGAGGTGTACGTGCCGTTCAGCTGGTATGAGCCGATGTGGCTGGAGAATCTCGGATTCTGCGACCTCGGGGACGGTTGGAAGCTCACCGAGTCCGGGGCCACCGCCTTTGACGGTGACATCCCCTGGAACACCTCGGGAGGCGTTCTCTCCTCCAACCCGATCGGCGCCTCGGGCATGCTCCGCTTCCTCGAAGTGGCCATGCAGGTCCGCGGCCAGGCCGGGGAGCACCAGGTCGACGGAGCCCGACTGGCCCTCGGTCAGGCCTACGGCGGTGGATCCCAGTTCTTCTCCATGTGGGTCGTCGGGAGCGAAAAGCCCTAGCGCAACCGGCCGGGCCACCCGGTGGTCCCGGAGGCCGCCGGCCTCCACGGAACACCGGGAATCACCGGCGGGCCGGGTCGGGGACGGAGAACCCGGTCGTGGCGCGTCCCCTCGCTAGTCTCGGTTCATGACTCCTGTCGACCCCGACCGTCGAGACCACGCTCCGCACGCCAGGCACCTCTCCGGCGACCATCCGACCGCCGGTGGGGCCTCGTTGGAGGAAGTGGCGGACGGGGTGTTCGCCTGGATCCAGCCCGACGGTACGTGGTGGGTGAACAACACCGGGGCCGTCCTCGGGGACGGTCACGGCGGTCCCGAGCTCTTCGTGGTGGACACCTGCGCCACCGAGGTGCGAACCCGCAACTTTCTGGACTCGCTGGCCGGGGCGACCGACGACGCCCCGGTCCGCTTCGCCATGAACACCCACGAGCACGGAGACCATACCTACGGCAACTCACTGCTGCCTGACTCCTGCGCCCTGATCGGTCACCCCCAGATGCGGGCCAACCTCGCCGAGGACGGGCTCATCGACGGCTGTCCACCGGCCTGGGATCCGGTACCCGAATGGGGGGACGTCACCAGAAGACTGCCATCGATCACCACCAGCACCAACCTCGTGGTGCATTCGGGAGGCCGACGCATCGAGGTCATCCATCCCGGCTACCGGGCCCACACCGTGGGTGACCTCGTGGCCTGGCTGCCCGGCGAGCGGGTCCTGTTCACCGGCGACCTGCTGTTCTCGGGTCTCACCCCGTTGGTCTTTGCCGGTTCCCTCGACGGGGCGATCCGTTCACTGGAGTGGATCGCCGGATTCGGCCCCGACGTGGTGGTGCCCGGCCACGGCCGGATTGTGGCCGGAGTGGACCTGCCCCGGGTGCTGGCCGACCACGAGCGCTACTACCGGTTCGTGCTGGCCACGGCCGAGGTGGGCCGGGCTGCCGGCATGACGCCCCTGGAGACGGCGTTCGAGGCCGATCTCGAGGAGTTCGACGAGTGGCCGGATGCCGAACGCCTGGTGATGAACCTCCATCGGGTCTTCGCCGACGTCGAGGGCCGGCCGATGGACGTCATGGCGGCCGCCCTCGATGCCGTGACCTTCAACGGGGGTCCGATGACCACCCACGTGTGCTGCCTCGGCTGATGCCGGACCGATACACTGCCAAGGTCCGATGAGCCCGAGGAGGCTGAAGTGATGAAGATCGTTGTCGACTACGACGAGTGTGCCAGCAATGCCGTCTGCATGGGCATCGCGCCCGACATCTTTGAGGTCCGCGACGACGGATTCCTCTACGTCCTGAACGACCATCCCGCCGAGGACCAGCGCGAGATTGCCCGCCAGGCCGCCAACGGCTGCCCGACGGGCGCCATCAGCATCGTCGAAGACGAGTAAGCCGGCGTGTCCGGGCCGGCCCCGAGAGTCCGATTCGCCCCGTCTCCGACGGGCTACTTCCACGTCGGCAGCGCCAGGACCGCCCTATTCAACTGGTTGGTGGCCCGCCAGATGGGTGGCACCTTCGTGCTCCGCATCGAGGACACCGACGCCGAGCGCAACCGGGAAGAGTGGCTGGACGGCATCATCACCGCTCTCGACTGGTTGGGTATGGCGCCGGATGAAGGGCCCTATCGCCAGTCCATGCGGACCGCCCGCTACGACGAGGCCATCGACGCCCTGTGGGCGGCCGGCCACCTCTATGCCTGTGGCTGCACCGGAGACGAGGTGCAGGCCCGCAATGCGGCCAACGGCATCAAGACCCCGGGGTACGACAACCACTGTCGCGATCTCGGCCTTGGGCGGGGCGAAGGTCGGGCCCTGCGCTTTCGGACCCCCGACGAGGGCACCGTCGTGGTCGACGACCAGGTGCGGGGCCAGGTGGAGTTTCCCTGTTCGGCCATGGATGACTTTGTCGTGGTCAAGGGTTCCGGGGCTCCGCTGTTCGCCCTCGCCAACGTGGTTGACGACATCGACATGGCGATCACCCACATCATCCGGGGTGAGGACCTCCTGCCCACCACGCCCAAACAGATCCTGTTGTGGCGGGCCCTGGCCGCCACCGGTTGGCAGGTGGCGATGGGCGGGGGACCGGTCGGCGACCTGCCGGTCTTTGCCCATCTGCCGATGCTGGTCAACGAGGCCAGGAAGAAGCTGTCCAAGCGGAAGGACCCGGTGGCCGTCGAGCTCTACCGGGACCAGGGGTATTTGCCCGAGCCGTTCGTGAACTACCTCGGCCTCCTGGGCTGGAGTCCGCCGGATGGCAACGAGACCTTCACCATGGACCACATGGTCGAGGCGTTCGCGCTCGGAGACGTCAACAACTCGCCGGCCTTTTTCGATGTGGCCAAGCTGACCCACATGAACGGCGAGTACCTGCGGTCGCTCGGTTCCGAGGCGTTCATCGCCGCCGCCCAACCCTGGCTGCACGGCGATGCGGTTCCGTGGAGCGAGGAGGCGTTCGACGAGGCGGTGTTCGCCCGGATGGCACCGCTCGTGCAGGAGCGGGTCGCCATCCTGAGCGAAGTCCCGGGCATGGTCGACTTCCTGTTCCTCGACGAGGCTCCGATGGACGAAGCCGACTGGACCAAGGTGCTGATCGCCGACACCGAAGCCGACGCCATTCTTCAGGCGGCGCATGATGCCTACGCCGGAACCACCGAGTGGACGGCGGCGCGGTTGCACGAGATCACCCTGCAGGTGGCCGAGACGGCCGGGAAGAAGCTCGGCAAGGCCCAGGCTCCGATTCGGGTGGCCATCACCGGCCGCAAGGTGGGACCGCCACTCTTCGAGGCGCTCGAGGTTCTCGGGAAGGAGAAGACCCTGGCCCGTCTCAAGTCGGCGCTGGACTCGGTTGGGGTCCATCAGGCGGAGGACAGGACGGAGTCGGGCTGAGTCCCGTCCCGCCTGCCCCGGTTCTGGCCTCGGCCGTGTTCTCCCTGCGTCTGTTGCGCCGGCTCGTGCGCCTTCTGACCTGGCTGCTGGTTGCCGTCGTGGTCTATCTGGCCGTCACCGCCGTGCAGGTCTGGCTGACCGGGCAGAAGTATGAACCCCGGCGGGCCGACGCCATCGTGGTGATGGGAGCGGCTCAGTATGACGGGACGCCCACCAACGTCTTCGCTTCACGTCTCGACGAGGCCAAACTCCTCTGGGACCAGGGTGACGCCACGACGGTGATGGTGACCGGAGGCAAGGAGAAAGGGGACGCGTACACCGAAGCCGAAGCCGGCGCGGCCTTCCTCGAAGCCCGGGGCGTGCCCGCCCGGGACATCCTGGAGGCCGGGGGCAACGACTCGTGGGCCAACCTGAGCGATGCCGCGGC
This sequence comes from uncultured Acidimicrobiaceae bacterium, assembly GCA_903894295.1. GTDB lineage: Bacteria > Actinomycetota > Acidimicrobiia > Acidimicrobiales > RAAP-2 > Bog-756. Next base: position 33,014 of record CAITPI010000063.1, on the reverse strand, counting down.
GGAACTGGTGCCCCGGGGGATGACGTCCGTGTTGATGGTGACCGACAAGTTCCATGAAGACCGCTCGATGGCGATCGCCAGCGATGTTGGCCTCATGCCGTATCCGACGCCCACCCTGAGTTCGCCGATCCAGCGGTTCTCCGCCATCCCCTTCTACGGCAAGGAGACCGTGGCGGTGGCGCTGGGCCGGATCGTCGGCTACTCCCACCTGCCCAACTCACCGATCATCCTGCGCTGAGCGCGGCGGGCCGGTCCCGGGTCAGATCCCGAGGATTCCCGGGAGGTCGACCACCGAGTCAAGCAGGTGGGTGTGGGGTGCTTCGGCGAGTTCCTGGCGGGAATGGGCGCCGGTCAGTACTCCGGCCACCACCGAGGCTCCTGACCGGGTGCCGGCCAGGAGGTCGCTGGTGGTGTCGCCGACCACGGCAACGTCGGCCACGGCGTCGATGCCGAGCCGCATCAGGGCGGTCAGGATCATGTCGGGCCACGGTCGGCCCCGGCCGGCATCGGCCGGCGAAAGGGCAAGGTCGATGGCGCCGGCCCAGTCGAGCGAAGCGATGATCTTCGCCCGGGTAGCCGGGGAGAACCCGGTGGTGAGACAGATACGCAGGCCGGCCTTCCGCAGGGCGACGAGGGTGTCGAACGCGCCGGGAATGGCTTCCACCTCGCCTCGCTCGACGGCCTGGTCGAACGCACGCTCAAAGGCGGCGTTCGCCTCGGTCGCCCGGTGGTGGTCGCCGCCCAGCAGTTCGGTGAAGACGGTGATCTTGGACTGGCCCATGGTGCGCCGCACGTACTCGTTGGCGCTGCCTCGCAGGTCCCCGGCGGTCAGTCCCACTGCGTCGAGGGCCTGTTGGAACGCCTCTTCCACGGCGCCGTCGTCGGCCACCGTGGTGCCGGCCATGTCGAGGGCCACCATTCGGATGGGGGTCATGGAGCAACTTCCTTCCAGGTTTCCTCGGCGATGGCGGGGGAGAGGGTCATGCCCCGACCGGCGGGCCCGGTGACCACCCAGACGTTCTTCTCGACCTGCCGGCGGAAACAGATGGAGCCGTCGGTGGTGCCGGTGTAGACGCCGGACCACCGGCGGACCACCGGCGGCAACGTCCAGCCAAGGATGCCTTCCGCCCGGCTCCGCAGGTCGTCATAGAGCGTCTCGTCGACGGCGAAGTCGAAGGGCTGGTCGTAGTGGTGGGTGTCGCCGATGGTGAGCGCCCCGTCGAGACGCTGCACGAGGAGCAACTGCATGCCGGCCGCTTCGGTGATGGCCCGGGGCGGTGGCAAGGCGGACCGGCCGGACAGGTCGAAAGCGGGGTAGTAGCGAAGTGAGTCGCCGTCGGCCACCGAGGTCGACAACCGCTCGGCGGCCGGGGCGGTCTGCATCATGTGGAGGCGGCACTTGCGCAGGGGGGCGTTCGCCAGCTCCCGGCCGATCGTCCCGCCAAGGTCGGACAGACGGTCGCCGATGCAGAGCAGCACGACGTCGGCCGGGTGGCTGTGACCCTGGTGGTCCACAACGCCGGACGAGGTGACCTCAACTACATGTGACGAGGGATGGAACTCGTAGTGGGCGCTCAGGTCGAGATGGGCCCGGATGGCACCGAGAACCGAAGACGGCTCCACGATGGCGTCCTTTCGGCAGTAGAGCCCCCCAAGGAACTCACCCCTTAGCGCCGGATTCACCCGCCGGACCTCGTCATCGCCGAGGAGTTCGAACCCCCGGGCGGAGGCGTCGGGCCGGGAGGCGGCCTCCTCCATCAGCGCCCATTCGCCTGGCTCCCGGGCAATGGTCAGCGAACCGTGCGGACGGAATCCGGTGCCGTTCGCCTGTTCGGCCACCGACGCCCAGAGTTCCCGGGCCCGCAGGGCCAACTCCAGTTCCCTCCCGGCGGCCCGGCCACTGACCCAGACGAGGCCGAAGTTGCGCACGCTGGCCCGACGGGGAGCGGGATCGGCTTCGAGATGGACGACATCCCAGCCTCGGTGCACGGCCCAGAGGGCGTGCATGGTGCCGGTGATGCCACCACCCACAATGACCACCCGGGGCGCGTCCATGGAGCCGATCGTAGTGCTCCGTTCCGCCGACCCTGCCGGTGGGCTAAATTGGGTCTTCGCCCATTCGGGGGTGGCGCAACTGGCAGCGCGCGTGATTCTGGTTCATGAGGTTGGAGGTTCGAGCCCTCCCCCCCGAGCTCGGTGGAAGTCTCCATCCGGAGATGGAAACCACACTCCGTCAGGAGTGGCATCATGTTGCACCGCCGGTCGTTGACCGGCACCTAGGGTCCCATCGTCTAGAGGCCTAGGACACCACCCTCTCAAGGTGGCGACACGGGTTCGAATCCCGTTGGGACTGCTCTGTCCGCACTCTCCGGTCTGGCTGGACCCGGGAGCAACGCGCTGCTTCGATGTGGTCCCGGCCGCCGGTGTCGTCCCTTCGGCGCTGTAGGGGCGGCGATGTAGGAGAATGGGTCCATGTCCATCACCGACCGCCCGCCCACCGTCGACGTTCGGCGGGCGAGTACCCGCTTCGTCACGGATCTCTCCTGGCTGGATTCGAAGCACTCGTTTGCCTTTGGCCACCACCGGAGTCCGACCAACGTCCATCACGGACTGTTGCTGGTCAACAACGATGACCGGGTGGCCCCGGGAACCGGGTTCGACACCCATCCCCACCGGGACATGGAGATTGTCACCTGGGTGCTCTCGGGCTCACTGGTCCACCAGGACTCCATGGGCCACAACGGCATCATCTATCCCGGCCTGGCCCAGCGTATGAGTGCCGGCACCGGTATCCGCCATTCGGAGAAGAACGACTCGTGGAACCTCTCCGGAGCCGTGCATGACGATCCGGTCCATTTCATCCAGATGTGGGTGGTGCCTGATGAAGGGGGAATCACCCCGGGCTACGAACAGGCCGAGATCCCACCGGAGCGCCTGGCTTCCGGATTGGTCACGGTCGCTTCCGGCATGGCGGGGCATGGTGACCAAACGGCGATCCGGATCGCCAACCGGTATGCGGCACTCCATGGCGCCCGTCTTGGCCCGGGGCAGTCCGTGACCCTGCCCGATGCTCCGTTCCTGCACCTGTTTGTGCCGTCCGGCGCCGTGAGTGTCGAGGACGTGGGTGGACTCTCGGCAGGAGACGCTGTCCGGTTCACGGGCACCGGGGGCCATCGGGTGACCGGTGTGACCGACGCCGAGATTCTCGTTTGGGAGATGCACGCCACGCTGGCGGCCTGAGACCACAAAGGACGCCGACCAGACGGTGTCCCGGGTCCGGCCGACAACGGGTCCCGGTGCGGTCCCATTCGGCACCGGTATCGATGGCGAAGTACCCCGGGGGCCCCTTCGGGTTGGGCCCTTCCGGTGTTCGCCGGGTGGATCTGGTTCATGGTCGACGGCGAATCCCTTGTCCTGACTGGGTTCCGCCAGCCTGTGTCAGCGGGTCGGTAGTGTCGCACCCGTAGGGTCGTCTGGCCCGCAATGACCTTGCCTGCCATGAAGACCACCCGCCCCGTCCACCCCGCTGCCCGTCTCCGCCCGGCGATCATTCGAGCCAGATTGCCGGTCTGAATGGCCAGGTCCATCCGCCTCCGACCGTGGCAGCTGGCTGCCCTGAAGAAGCTTGAAGGTTCATCGAACCGGGACTTCCTGGCTGTGGCCACCCCGGGCGCCGGGAAGACCACGTTCGCCCTGACGGCGGCCCGACGGGCCCTCGCCAAACGGCCGGCCCGGCTGATCGTCGTGGTTCCGACCGCCCACCTGAAGGTGCAGTGGGCCCGGGCCGCGGCCGGGCTCGACCTCCATCTCGAAGCCAATTGGTCAACGGCCGACAGCTCGTTCCCCTCCGACATGCACGGTGTGGTGACGACCTACCAGCAGGTCGCGTCGTCTCCGGAGGCGTTTGCCGCCCGGGCCAGGGACGCCTTTGTCATCCTGGACGAAATCCACCACGCCGGGGACGACCGGGCGTGGGGATCGGCGCTGCTGGCGGCGTTCTCCGATGCCGGGCACCGCCTGTCACTGTCGGGTACGCCGTTTCGGTCCGATACCCGGTCGATCCCGTTTGTCCGCTACGAACTCGATGAAGCCAGCCCGGACTTCGAGTACGGATACGGCCCGGCCCTCGCCGACCGACGGGTGGTGCGCGCCATCTACTTCCCCCGGACCAATGGTGAGATGGAGTGGTCGGCCCCTGACGGATCCATCCACGCCGCCGGATTCGACGATCCGCTTGCCACCTCCCGGGCCAACCAGCGCTTGCGGGCCGCACTCTCGCTCGAGGGCGAGTGGCTCCCCGACGTGCTGCGTACGGCCAATGCCCGTCTGCAGGCGGTGCGCGAGCACCATCCCGAGGCCGGGGGACTGGTGGTGGCCATCGACCAGGAACACGCCCACGGCATCGCCGAACTGTTGAGAACCCGGTTCCGGACCCGGGCGGTGGTGGCCACGTCGGACGACCCGGACGCATCGGCCAAGATCGTGGCGTATGCGAACTCGTCCGACCCCTGGCTGGTGGCGGTGCGCATGGTCTCCGAAGGCGTCGACATCCCCCGACTCCGGGTCGGCGTCTTTGCCACCACAACCACCACCGAACTCTTCTTCCGCCAGGTGGTCGGTCGGTTCGTGCGTTGGCAGCCCGGTCTCGGCCGCCAGTCGGCCCACCTGTTCATTCCCGACGATGCCCGGCTCCGGGCCGCCGCGTTCGACATCACCACGAACCGTCGACACAGCTTGCGCCGGGATGCCCGGATGGATGACCCACCCGATGGTGCGGCCGTGGACGACCGGGACCGGATGGAGGCCGCCGAGCTGTCCGGAGACACCGAACAGTTGTCGCTGTTCTCGGTGATCTCCTCGGTGGCCACCGAGGTGGTGATGCCCGAAGACGATGGCCGTGACGATCCCCTCGATCATGACCCGGATCCGGCGCTGGTACTCGATCTGCCGGCGCCACCCTTGCCGACCGGTGCCCAGGCCCCGTCCGGCCATCCGACGGTGGCCGGTGAGACCCTGATGGAGCAGAAGGCCCGACTGCGGGCCTCGAATGCGTCGGTGGCCCGGGATCTGGCCCGGTGGACCGGCATGACGCACGCCCAGGTCAACGCCGAACTCAACCGGCTGGCCGGCCTCCAGCGGATCGGCGACGCCACGGCCGCCCAACTGGAACGCCGCCTGGGTCACGCCCGCAAGTGGATGGCCCGCCGTTAGGGGAACGTTGGCCAATCAGGCCCAACGTCCGGGTGGGTCAACAACCACCGGAAACCAAAGCAGATGCCCCGGTCCCGGTGGTCGTTGCGCCATCCCGATGGTCCGACCGACCGGTGAACGCTCTGGCTTACTGCCCGGAAGCCTGCCGGCGCAGCAGTTCGTTGGCCGCAAGGTGCCGTTCGTGCCCACCCTGCTTGGTTTCGTCTCGAACAATCGCCTCAAGCTGGTCGTCCGGCATGGCCATGATCCGCTCGTCGAACTGGTACTCCACCTTCCGGGCCAACCCGGTGCGCATGGAGTAGATGGCCCGTGACGCCGCTTTCCAGGCACCGTCAGTTGCGTCCTTGGTGGATCCGAACGACATGCTGGCCGCCGGATCAAATCCCAGGTCGCCGCCTTCTTTGATGGCGTCCTGGTCGGCACCGAGAAAAGTGAACTCCCATCCTTCGGCCATCCGGGCCCGGACCGAGTCCTGGACCTGGAAGCGGCTCCAGAGGCGGCTCGAGTTTTCCAGTCCGTCGGTGACCACCGCGAAGATGACGTGGTCCGGCTGATCGTCTTCGGACAGTCTCCCGAGCTTCGACTTCACCAGTTCGATGGTCCGGCCGATGGCGTCCAGCAGGGCGGTCCCGCCCCGGGGACAAAGTTCGAAGGCCTGGAACTCGTCGATCGGCACGCCCTCGGCGAAGAGTTCGTACTCGTTGTCGAACTGGGCCAGGGTGACCGAGCAGTGACCTTCGGCCTCGGCCTGTTCGGCCAGCAGGTGCTTGATGCCGCCCTCCATGTCCTCCTTGATGGACACCATCGATCCGCTGCGGTCGACGACGAGGACCAGCAAGGTGTTCTCGTCGGCCGGCGACTTGGCAGATGGCGCGTGAGCACCCCTGGCCTCGGATCCCGTCGCCTCTGTCTGGCCTGTCGGGCTCACTTCCGGGTCGCCTGCGTGCCGCCCGTGTTCTTCCCCCATGTTGTTGTTCTTTCCGTCGTTGGTTTGTGTTTCTTCTGCTGTCGGTGATTCCGCCTGTTTGGTTCCCATCTGGGTGGTACTGCCTTTCTGACGACGTTCCGGTCGTCGGTCTTACTGGTCGTCCGGGCCGGGGAGACCCGATTCGATGCTTCCCCCGGTTCGGGCTGACTGCTCCTTCCCTGCTTCCTTCAGGAGTTGGTGGATGCGGGAAGGACTCACGCCCAACGCCTCGGCCAGCTTGCGAACCGAGACTCCGTCGCCGTAGGCATCGGCCGCCGCCGAAGCCCGGATCGACGAGAGCCGCACGACCGCCCGCTGGTGCTTCTCCAACTCCTCCGTGGCGTGCCGATACCGCTCTCGGGGGTCAGCCACCCCATCGAGCCACGACAGGAATCGGTCGTTGTCGGCGGCCCGGGGCCGCAGGTTCGGACGTTTTTCCTCTTCCACGTTCAGAGAGTCTATACGCGCTGGACCGTTCTGTCAAGGGGGGCTGGACAACGACCTGCCCGACCCGGATCCCCGGGGCGTAGGGTTCTCCTGTCGTGGGGTTTCCCGCCGGTTTTTCCGGTTACGGGTGTCAAATCTCCCGTGGCGTCGGTACGCTTGGTCTGGTGAGCGACGTGGCCCACAGCCGCCCCAAAGAGGTCCTGGAACCCGAGGTCGGGGAGGAGTCCGGGACCGCGCCCGACGACCGTCGCTTCCGCCCCGATGTCGAGGGCCTCCGGGCTGTTGCCGTGCTCCTTGTGGTTCTGTATCACGCCAACCTGCCTGGACTTTCCGGCGGGTTTGTGGGGGTCGATGTCTTCTTTGTGATCTCGGGCTTCGTGATCACCGGCCTGTTGTTGCGGGAGCGGGCGGCCGAAGGTGCGACCTCGCTGGCCCACTTCTACGCCCGGCGCATCCGTCGGATCCTGCCGGCGGCCACCGTGACCATCGTTGTCACCGTGGTCGCCACCTATCTGGTGCTGGGGGCGGTCTCGGGCAATCCCACCGCCATCGACGCCCGCTGGACGGCCATCTTCCTGGCCAACGTCCACTTCAACGCCGAAGCGGTCAACTACCTCAACGCCAGCCAGCCTCCGTCACCGTTGCAGAACTTCTGGAGTCTGGCCGTCGAGGAGCAGTTCTACCTTGTGTTTCCCACGGCGTTTCTGGTGCTCTCGGCCCGGCGGTTCTCCCTGCCGGTCCGGTCCCGACTGGCCTTTGCGCTGGTGTTCACGATCGCTTTGTCGTTGCTGTACTGCCTGGCCCGTACCACTTCGGCTCCGGCCGATGCCTACTTCTCCCCGTTCACCCGGGCCTGGGAGTTGGCGCTCGGGGCGTCGGTGGCTGTCGCCACTCCCTGGCTGTTGCGCCTGCCCCGGTCGTGGGCCGGACCCATGACCTGGCTCGGTCTCGGGGCCATTGCCGTCTCGGCCCACTGGTACTCGAATGCCACGGCGTACCCCGGCCTGGCCGCCGTCCTGCCGGTGGGGGGAACGGCGTTGGTCATTGCGGCGGGAACCCCACAGCCGGTTGCCGGGGCGGAATGGCTGTTGAAGCGGGGGCCGGCCCAGTGGTTCGGCCGTCTGTCGTACTCGCTCTACCTCTGGCACTGGCCCATCCTGATCCTGGCGGCGGAAGCGGCCGGAACATCATCGCTACCGTTCCGGTCGAACCTGGGCTGGCTGGCCCTCTCGCTGGTGGTGGCCGTCATCTCCTACCACGGAGTGGAACAGCCCCTGCGCCACGCCCGGTCCCTGGTCGGTCATCATGGCCGAACCCTGGCGCTCGGAGCCGGCCTCGTGGCCACCTCGCTCGTGGTGGCCACCGTTGCCCTGGACCTCAACGGGGGCGGCGGATCGTCGGCCAACGAGTCTGCAGGCTCATCCACCTCGTCCCTGGGGATACTGTGGAGCCCGGCCTACCTGTCGGCCGAGTTGGCGGCGGCCCCGTCCATCCGGCAGGTTCCCGCCGACCTGTTGCCGTCACTGGCCACGTCGGCCGCCGACTGGGTGGAACCCCCGGGGGATTGCAGCGTCTCTTTTGCCGAGAGCACCATTCCCCGACACTGCATCTTCGGCGATGTCCATGGCACCCACACCATGGTCATCTACGGCGATTCGCACGCCTGGATGTGGTTCAATGCGTTGAATCTCATCGCCAACATCGCCCACTGGCGTCTCGTCGACCTGGGCAAGGGCGACTGTCCCGCCAACGACCTGGAGTTCCGGAATCCGACCGGCTACGGGCCCTCCGGCCAGCCGTTTGCCGCCTGTGGGGCCTTTCACCGCTTCGCCCTCCGGCGGATGGCCCAGCTCCATCCCGACCTGGTGATTGTCACCCAGTTCCTTGAAGCGGCGCCCGGAAACCGGAGCTACACGCCGGCGCAGTGGCAGGCCGGCCTGGCCCGGACGATCCGAGAAGTACCGGTGCCCGCCGAGCGCGTTGTCGTCCTCGGCAACATCCCCTATGCGAAGGTGCACGGGCCACGCTGCCTGGCGCTCCACTCCGACCACGTCCAGTCCTGCACCTCGTTTCCGGTCAGCTTCGTCACCCCGTACAACTCGGCCGAGTGGCAGGCGGCCCGGACGACGGGTGCGACCTACGTCAACACCACGCCGTGGTTCTGCACAACGGTCTGTACCGACGTGGTCGGCCGGTTCCTCCCCTACTGGGATCCCGGCCACGTCACCGGCCACTTCTCGGTGGCCCTGGCCCCGGTGTTGGGTCAGTCCCTCGATCTTTCGTTCCGGGCCACCGGAGGTGGCCCGGCACCGGCGCTCGGCACCGCCAAGGATCCATTCGCTCCCTGAGGGCACCACGACCGGCAACGTCGGGACACCGGACACCACCCGATGGCCAACGGCTGGCCGTCAGACATCGCAGAACTTTCCGGGAGCCAGGGATCCGGACGGGTTGGAGTCGGGTCGGCCCGGTTCTCCGGTCCGAGAAGATCCTTCCAGGCGAATCCCGATAGATGAATCCCGGGCCGGTCAGCCGGCCGCGGTGGTCACCGTGGTGGTGGTCGAAGCCGTCGGGTTCGGGTGACCGGCGGCCGCAAGGCTGGCGTAGATCTGTTTGGCCAGTGACTCGAGTTGGTCCACCTTGGCCGGGGCGGTGATCACCACCTCGTACTCGTTGATCACGGTCACGAGCGCCGTCACCTCGCCGAACTTGGAGGCGTCCGAGTAGTAGTAGGCCAGAAAGCCGGGACCCGAGACGTCGCTCACCGCATACTGGCTCTGGACCGTCGACTTCTGGACGCTGGCTTCGCTGGCGTTCACGCCGGCCTTGAAGACGATGAACGTGGTGTTCTTCACCGGTTTGCCGGTGTAGGCGCACGTCGTGGCGCCGGGATTGTTGATGTACTGCGGCTCGTAGACGTCAAGGCCCAGCGTGGCCTTGATCTCCGAAGGCGGAACGATGGTGCAGATCGTCGAGGGTGCCTTGGTCGTGGTGGCCTTCGAGGTGGCGGAAGGGGCCTTGGCAGTGGTTGGCGTGCCCGAGGTGGAGTTGGAGCAGGCGGCAAGACCAAGTGGGGCGAGGGCGGCCACCACGGCGACGAGACCACTGAACGGACGACGACATTGGTTCCTCATGCTCGGCATTCCGCCGACCCTAGCCATCCAACCGGTTCATCCCGGGCCGGTTCACCCAAAGATCGGAGAGTTTCACCTAAAGGGCTGCGTAAGTTCACCGGAACGTCAACTTCGGGCACAACTTCGCCCGGTTTCCGGTTTGGCTCAGCTCCGACGGGGCTCCAGGACGAGGCGGTTTCCCTTTTCGAAGGCGACCGTAGCGTCGCCGTTCAGCCAGCGCCGCAACTGGTCACCGGCGATCTCCCTGCGCCATCCATCATCGAGGCGGCTCGGTTCTCCGAGGACCAGTGAGGCAATCTCGGCCCGGTTGGCCAGTAGACCCTGATCGAGGTCGTTCTCCTCGGCCAGTTGGCGGACGAGACCGGAGCAGACGGCCACCGCCGACTGGTTGGCCCGGTGGTCGTTGACGTCCGGTGGCAACTGAAGCGCTTCGGGGTCCAGGCTCCGGCCCCGTTCGACCGCAGCCAGAATCTCCTCGGCCGCCCCTTTGGCCAGGTAGCGGCTCTCCACACCCCGGAGCTTCTCCAGATCGTTGCGGTTGCGGGGTGGGCGCTGGGCGATGGTGATGATGGCGAGATCGGGCAGTACGCTGCGACGGGGCCGGTCGACGGCCATGGACCGTTCCTCGCGCCAGGCCGCCACCGCCTGGGCCACACCCCGGGCCTGACCGGAAAGCCGCCGGACGTCGCCCACCTTCCACCAGCACTGGTCGAGGATGAGTTCCGTGCGGGTGGACTGCCGGGCCCGGGCGCACTCTTCGAGAGCCCAGGCCAGACGTCCCCGCTGTTCCAGTCGGCTGACCATGACGCTGCGCAGGGTCAGGAGGTGCTCGACGTCCGAGGCGGCGTAGGTGAGCTGGCTGGCCGGGAGCGGACGCACCAACCAGTCCGAGAGCTGGTCGGTCTTGGGCAGGGAGATGCCGAGTAGGGCGTCGACCAGACGGGAGAGGGACGGGGAGGACATGCCGAGGAAGCCGGCGGCGATCTGGGTGTCGAAAACCGTGGCTGGCACCACCCCGGTGGCAGACATCAGGATGCCGAGGTCCTGCTCGGCGGCGTGGGCCACGGCCACGGCGTCCGAGGCGAAGAGCCGGCTCAGCCCGACCGGATCAACCGCCAACGGGTCGACCAGGGCGACCTGGTCGGCCCAGCCGAACTGGAGCAGGGCCAGCTTGGGCCAGTAGGTGCGTTCCCGGTGGAACTCGGTGTCAATGGCATAAAACGGCTCGTTGACCAGGGTGTCGCAGAGCGCCTCGAGGCGATCCGGCGTGGTGATGAACTCGACATTTCCCGGGGTGGTCACGCTGGCCACGGTAGCCGTCTCCGGCTGGGGACCGATCGCCTTGCGGCCCCCATTGGGCCCAGGTCGGGGCCCGGAAGTATCGTGGTGGCGTGAGCGAGTCCGCTACCCGCAAGCCCCACACAGTGACGAAGAAGGAGTGGTGGCTTCTCATCGGGGGCGTGGTTCTCTTTGTTTCCGCCCTGGGCTGCGAACTGGTCAAGGCACCTGCGGTCGTGACTTTCGGGGTCTCGGCGGCGGCGCTCGGAATCATGGCCAGCCTGGTCGGCGAGGCCACCGACCACCTCGGCGACCGTTTCTCGCCATCGGCCACCGGTGTCATCCAGTCGGCCCTCGGCAACCTGCCCGAGTTGTTCTTTGCGATCTTTGCCTTGCGGGCCGGGCTCGACACGGTCGTGGCGGCCGCCCTCGTGGGATCGGTGCTGGGCAACGCCCTGCTCGTGCTCGGTGCCGCGTTCGTGGTGGGGGGACTGAGGCACAAGACCCAGAAGTTCCCCGACGCCGGACCCAATCAGCTGGCCATCCTGCTTCTCCTGGGCGTGGCCGTCCTCGCCGTCCCCTCGTTGACGTCCAACCTGCACCTTCCCGTCGCCAACCATGAACACGAGCTGTCACTGGTGGCCTCGGTGGTGCTGCTCGTCCTCTACGTCATCACCTTGCTGGCTGCCCGGGACGGAGACCTGAGCGAAGAGCCCCGAGGTCGGGGCGAGGCGTCCTGGCCCCTGGGACGGGTTCTGGCGGTACTCATCGCGGCCTCGGTAGGGGCGGCGTTCGTTTCGGACTGGTTCGTCTCTGCCCTGACCCCGGCGTTGCACGTTCTCCACATGTCGGAAGCCTTCGCCGGATTTGTGGTGGTGGCGATCGCCGGCAACGCCGTCGAAAACGTGGTGGGAATCCAGATGGCCGCCCAGAACAAGGCCTCCACCGCTGTGTCGGTGATCGTCCAGAGTCCGCTGCAGATCATCTACGTGCTGTTTCCGGCCGTTGTCCTGCTCTCGACGATCTTCCACCTGGGTGCCTTCACCCTGGTGCTGTCACCCCAGCTACTGATCGTCCTCGCCCTCGCTACCGTCCTGGTGGCCGTCGTGGTGATCGATGGTGAGTCCACCTGGCCGGAAGGCGCCGCCCTCATGGCCCTGTATGTGGTGATTGCCACGACGTTCTGGTGGGGGTAGCCCCGGGTTCTGGTGGGCCCCGGCCCACGTCCCGGTGGGGTTGGCCCGGGGAACAACGAAGGTAACTCCGGTGTGGAAAGCCGACATCGGGGCGTGGTCCAGGGAAGTTGCGGCCCGCACCCGCTCACCGGAGGTGCTGGCCCCGGCCGACGTCCGGAGGTTCAGTCAACCGAGAGGTCGTCAACCCGGGCCGCCCACCAGGTGAGGATGTCGGCCTTCAGGTCTTCGGTGAGAAGTCCGTCGGCCGCCACCATCTCGTGGTCGACCTGCCCGAGGTCACTCACGCCCTCGAAACCTTCGAGCCAGTCGGCCCACTCGTCCACGAGGTCGGGGAAGTCCCGGGCCAATCGGTCGGACAGCCAGACCTCAAATCCGTCGGCATGGACGACGAACGTCACGTCGCCACGCCTCCTTGGTGCCGTATAGAGGGGGGCGGAAACGGGCGTTGTTGCGGCCAGTAGATCGTCATCGGTCACGTGGTGATGGTAGCGATCCTCCGGCCTGCCGACAGGAAGCCGTCGGCATGGGCACGTCGGCATGGGACCGGTGCGCTGGGGCTTCCGAGCAGTTGGCCGGAGCAACGGAACCCTTGTGTCGTCAGTTCGAGACGAGGTCGGTCCACTGGCAGCCGTCCCACCAGCGCCACCGCCACCGCCCGAAGGGATCCTCGTACCAGTCGGCCTCGGCGAGAACCTGGTCGTCCCAGAGGAAGACCGGGCGGGACCGCCGGTGGAAGCGCCGGGCCGCCCGGCGCAGGAGAACCACCGGCCCCATGATGCAGATGTAGAGGGCGATGGGCCCTCCGGGCAGGCTCCACGACCCGAGCCGGTGGCCGAGAAGGTCGAGGGCCGCATAGGTGGCGAACACCAGGTGGGCCGTGCCCAGGCGACCGAGGCTGGCCGTCGGCTGCCTGCCGTCGTCCTCGGCACCTTGATGGTCTCCGACCCGGTCATCGGTGAAGGCGACGTGATCGGAGTGGAGGCTGGTCCTCTGGACAAGTTCCTCGTCCAGGTCCCGACGCCGGATGGGATCGGACAACAGTTCGTAGGCCTGCTGGACCTGACGGAACCGGGCTTCAGCCAGGTGGTCGCGTTCCCTGGCTCCGGGCCGATGGTCAGGGTGGAGGACCTTCACCAGCCTTCGGTAGGCCGAACGCACCTCGGCGGCCGAGGCATCTGGAAAGATTCCGAGGACATCGTAGGGAGTGAGCGACCCGACGTGCGTCCTGCTCCCCGTGGTGGTTGAGGCCATGCGCCGATGATGGCAGCCGGTTGTGACGCGTACCCGGTGGTCCCCACTTTCCCCTCAGTTTCCCCGACCCCGGTGCCGATAAGAACATCGAAGGCCTGAACGTCGGGCCACATCGTCGATGGTCCGGAAGTCCGCCGGGCATCAGAAGGTGGATGTCAGACTGCCCTCGTGCGGACCGATCGGGGTCCGGGGCAGTGGGAGGTGGAGATGGACGTCTCGGTACGTGGATCACGAACGTGGCTGGCCATGGTGGCGACCGGTGTCATCGCCTTGGCCACCGCCGCATGTTCGGGTGGAACCTCGTCGTCGACCACGTCGACGTCGGTGACCAACGACACGGTTGTCTATCCGGTGCCGTCCGAAGCCATCCCGCCCCAGGTGCCCGTGGCGAGCATCGCCGCCACGGTGCCCGCCGCCGTCAGGGCCAAGTCCTCGTTTGTCATCGCGGTGGGCACCGGCCTGCCACCGAACGGGTTCGTGGCCCCGGGCAGGGCCACGCTGGTCGGCATGGACGTCGATATTGCCGTCGCCGCCGCCCAGGTCATGGGCCTCAAGCCGATGGTGGAGAAGGCTCCGGCTGGATCGGTCCTGAGTGGCCTTGGGGCCGGAACCTACGCCATGGCCGCCTCGTCGCTGCCGGACTCCCGGGCGGGCGAGCAACTGGTCGACTACGTCGACTACTTCCTGAGTGGCCAGGCCTACTTCGTGAAGAAGAACTCGAAGCTCGGCTTCAACGGGATTGCCGCCGTCTGCGGCCAAAGCGTCGGCGTGGTGGCAGGCACCTTGTCGGCGGCCGAGGCCCGGGCCCAGGCGGTTCGGTGCCGGACCGAGAAGACCAGTCCGGCCCACATCACCTCCTATGGTTCCCTGTCGGCCCTGGTGGGGGCCGTGAGCAGCGGCAAGGTGGGTGCCGGTCTCACCACTTCGCCGGTGGCCGGCTACATCGTCTCGGCCCGTAGCGGCCAACTCGAGCTCTCCGGGAGTCCGTTCAATCTGGCCCCCTACGGACTGGCCCTGCCCAAGGGCAACGGAATGGCAGGGCCCACGGCGGCGGCCGTCGACGTCCTGATCGGCGACGGCGTCTACAACCACATTCTCGCCAAGTGGGGCACCCAGGCGGGGGCGGTGACCAAGGCATCGGTCAACAGGGGCGGCCGGGTCCTCAACCCGGCCTGATCCCGTCGGCCGGCTCCCAGGGTGACCTTGGTCTCAAGTTCCGGACCCGAGGGGACGATGGAAGTGGTGCACGTCATCGTGCGTCGACGCCCGGTTCCACGGTCGCTGCGTATCTCCGGTTCCTCCGGAGCCCGGAGATCGCCCCGGATGAAGCGGAGCGTCGAAGTCGCCAGTTCGCAGGACGAAGGGCCCGATGAGTTTCCACGCCACCGAGACTGAAGAAGAGACCTCGGAATCGAGTGGACACCACCCGGCTGCGTCACTTCCTCCGGCGGACGGTCCCGATCCGACCGATGGGCCCGGGGCCCGCCCGTCACCCAACTCCGTCGAGCGCCAGCGGGGCGAGGCCATGTTCGTCCGCCGGGCCATCTGGGCTGCACTCTGCCTCGACGGCATCGGCTTCGTGCTCGCCTACTTCCACGTGGCGACCGGGGGCCGGGTTCTCGAAAGTACGTTGGGGGACATCTTCCTCCTGCTGGTGGTTCTGGCCGTGGTGGTCCGGCTGTTCTTTCCCCAGATTGGCGACCCGGTCTCCCGACATCGGCCACGGGTCTTTCCGTCGGCCGACCGGTCGGCCGGCAACGGGACGGTGCCGGACGAGGCCAGGATCGCAGAGTTGGTGGCGGCCCGGACCGAGGAGCTCGAGCGGTCCCTCGCCCGCGCCCACCGCGAGATCATGGTGGCCCACGAACGCCACCACCTGTTCCGGAGCCGCCTTCAGCTCCTCGCCACGCGCCCCGGGCCCTATGCCTCGGGATCGCCGGATTCGGACCTGCTCCTTGGCGAATCGGTCCGGTCGCTCGGAGCCCTCCTCGAGGCCGATGTGGTGGCTGTCTTTGTGGCCGACCGGGGACAACTCGCGTCAGCCCCGATCCTGTGGACCGACGGCTTCATGGACACCCAGGTGGCCACCGGGCTGACGGAAGAAGACGAGGCGTTGACCCTGCTTTCGGGCCCGGCCCGCAACTTCGTCGAGTCGGTCCTCGAGACCGGTGAGACCGTGGTCCTGTCGGACGTCGCTTCGTTGGGCCCGATGCTGAAGCAGTCGCACTGGCGTCAGATGGCACGGCTTAGTCGTCTGGCTGCCGTGGTCATCGCCCCGGTCGTGGTCAACTCCCGGAGGCTCGGGGTCCTCGCCGTGGGCATGACGTCCGGCCCCCGGACCTGGAGTGACGACGAGCTGACCCTCGTGGACGTGGCGGTGGCGGACGTGGGCCGGACCATGGTGCAGGCCGAGCTCGTGCGCCGGCAGCTCGCCCTGGTGGACCAACTGCACGTACTGGATCGCAGCCGGCAGGACCTGATGACGGCCTTCTCGCGGGAGTTCTCCGACTCCCTGGCCACGATCAACGCCGAGACCCGGGACCTTCGGCGGTACCTTGGTCATCATTCAGGTGTCGACCGCTTGGCGCTGGGTGCCATCGAAGGCGAGTCCGAGCGCCTGCACCAGATGATTGAGAACGTGCTGGCCATCTCCCGGGCCACGCCGGGATCGACCGGCGTGGTGCTGGAAAAGGTGGATCTGGGCCGAATCGTGCGTTCGGTGACTGACGGGTTTGTCGCTCTGGCCGAAACCCGGCAGCAGCGCCTGGTGGTGCATGTGCCACCCCAACCGGTGGTGGTGCCCGGCGACGAGACCCTGCTCGTGGTGGCCGTGAAAAACCTGGTGCGCAACGCCCTCAACTTCACCCCGTCGGAAGGAACGGTCGAGGTGGTGCTGGCCGAGGCCCGCCGGGCCTGTGTCCTGAGTGTGACCGACACCGGGGTCGGCATTCCCGATGACGAGCGGGAAGTGATCTTCGACCGCTTCGTGCAGGGTTCCACCATCTCGCCGTGGTTGCAGCAGGGCGAACGTCGAGGCGGAGGGCTGGGCCTCTCGGCGGTGCAGGTCGCCGTGGCGGCCCATCATGGTGCGTTGTCACTGACGTCCGCCGTTCCGGGAGGAACCACGGTGGAGATCTCCCTGGCCCTTCCGGAACGTCGGTAGGGGCCGGGTCGTCGGTCCCGGACCCGAGGGCCGACGACCGGTTCCGGGATCAGATCTTGACGATGACCTTGCCGTCGTTCTCACCGCTGAACAGGAGGTTGAGGGCATCGCCGGCATGTTCCAGCCCTTCGACCACGTGTTCCTTGTGCTTGATGGATCCCGAGAGGACCCACTCGAACATCTTCAACTGGGCTTCGGGGAACCGGTCCAGGTAGTCGAGGACAAGAAAGCCTTCCATCCGGGCCCGCTTCATGATGAGGGCGAGGTAGTTCTTCGGCCCTTCCGGAGTGTCGCTGTTGTACTGCGAGATGGCGCCACAGATCACCACCCGGGCCTTCATGGCCAGATGGGCCAGGGCGGCATCGAGGATCTCACCCCCGACATTGTCGAAGAAGACGTCGATGCCGTCCGGGCACGTCTCGCCCAAGGCGGCCAAGACGTTCTGTTTGCGGTAGTTGATGGCGGCATCGAAGCCCAACTCGTCGGTCAGCCAGGCGCACTTCTCGTCGCTGCCGGCGATACCCACCACCCGGGACGCCCCCGAGAGCCGGGCGATCTGTCCGACCACCGAGCCGGTGGCTCCAGCGGCACCGGACACCACGACGGTGTCGCCGACCTTGGGCTGGCCGATGTCCAACAGGCCGAAGTAGGCGGTCAGTCCCGTGATGCCGAAGACGGAGAGCACCCAGGTGGGATCCACGCCGTCGGGGACCACGGTGAACGGGGCGTCGGCGGTCATGATGACGTACTCCTGCCAACCCAACATGCCAAAGACCATGGATCCCGCTGGCACGTCAACGTTGTTTGACTCGACCACCTCGCCGACGCCACCGCTGCGGATGACTTCACCAAGCCCGATGGGCGGGAGGTAGCCGGGGGCATCGTTCATCCAGCCACGGATGGTCGGGTCGATGGAGAGGTAGTGGACCTTCACCAGCGCTTCGCCCGCCCCGGGGGACGGGATCGCCGCGGAGTCGTCAAGGTTCAGGTTGGCGGAAGTGACGAGACCCTCGGGTCGGGAGGCCAGCAGCATGCGACGGTAGGTGGAAGTCATCCCTTCAGTAGAGCAGAAGAAGGCGGTGGCCGGTGACGGGCGGGCCCGGGTCGACGGTACCGGCACCGGGAGACGGCCCCGTCGGCCGTCTCATCCCCCAGGTGACCCGGTCGTTCCGGGCCGGTCGGTTCAGCCCGCCGGGGTGGTGGTCATGTTGGTCACAGTGGGCAGCGAGATGCGGATGGTGCGGAAGTTGACCGAGCCACCGAGCTGGGGCACCTCATAGGCCACGGTGGTGGCCACCAGCTGAAGCTCCAGGGACTGGCCGGGATGGCTGGTGTAGCTGATGGTCTCCAGTGGCAGGCTGAGGGTGTGGACCGTCCCGTCCAGCACGACGGGCACCGGCGTGATCTGGTTGTTCACCACGATGCCGGTGGCCGGATCGACCAGTTGGACGAAGACCCGGGTCGGACGGTCCGCTGACGGCGTTGTCCCCGAGTAGGTGATGGCAAGACGGGGCGGACCGACGACAAACGCCTGACGGTTCAGGGGAACCGTGACGTTGACGGCGTTTGTGGCGGGGGCCGGTGTGACGCCGTAGGCCACGGAGTCAACCGCGTTGGCGGCCAGGGCGTTGGGCTTGACCGTGGGCGGTCCCGAGCCACCCGTGGCTTCCAGGTGGAGGGTGCCCGTTCCGGTGGCCACGAACGGCGCTCCGGCGGTCAGTGGGTAGGTCGGTGCGTAGTAGGTCGTCCCGTTCTGGTCGACGTAGGCGAACCCGGTGAGCACCGGCACCGACGTCTGGCCAGCCACATAGTGCTGCATCCAGGCCAGCGAGAGTTGGCTGATGTCGAGCGCGGTTCCCGGATTGGTGAGACAGACGCCGTGTCCGCCACAGAACCAGGCCATGGCCACCGTGTTGCCCTGGGCCTTCAGGGTCTCGTAGTTGGCAATGCCTTCGTCGAGGGTGAAGAGGTTGTCGACGGTTCCCTGGAGGATGAGGGTCGGAATCCTGACCCGGGAGAGCAACTGGGCCGGCCCCCGCTGCCGGAAGTAGGCGTCCGTGGCCGCACCCACCTGGCGGTCGGCCTTGATGTCGGCGTCCCCGGCCAGAATCTCCGGAGCCAGATGGGCCGAGGTCGAGACCCCGCTCAGGATGCCGTCCCACCCCGCCTTGGGCGTCTGGTTCTTGTCGAGGCTGGTCACCAGCGAGTTCCAGGCGATGGTCGGAGCGATGGCGTCGACCCGGCAGTCGATGGCGGCGGTCACGAACTGGATTCCTCCGCCATAGGATTCGCCGACCATTCCGATGCGGGGATCACCCGGCTTGACGAGGGCGACTCCCTTCTGCCGTGCGACCCAGTTGATCATCGACGTGACGTCACGGGCTTCGTAGGCGGGACTGTCGACTTCGGCCAGTCCACCGGAGGCACCGAAACCCCGGGGGTCCCAGGTCACTACGTTGAAGCCACCCTGCTGCAGCTGCCCGATGCTCAGCACACCCTGGATCCCGGCACCCGTGACATCCGTGTCGCCGAGTTGGCCCCATCCGGGACCCATCAACACCGTGGGAGCCGGGGCTCCCTGGCCACCGGGGTTCTTCGGGAACCAGTTGATCCGGATCGAGGTGCCGTCAAACGAGGTCAACTGGTAGGCGTAAGCCGATCCGGCCACCGCCGTGGCGGTCGTGGATCGCCAGTTCGAGGGCGGTTGACAACCCTTTGACGAGGAGGCCGAGGCCGAGGCCGCCGTGGTGGTCTCCGACGACGACGAAGAAGACGAGCAGGCTGACAGGGCCAGCGATGCCACGAGGAACGCGCCGGCGGCAGCGGCCCGTCCGGAGAACCGGGCCGTGTTCCGGCGGTGACGGGTGGCGTGACGTGCGGAGCGGAGATGGGGTGCCATGGACATGGAGAGGGACATTAGACGGCCAGCGTGGGCCCGGTCGTTCTTCGTCTGACCGGGATGCCACCACCCGACCGGGTCGGGTCGGGGGCAAAGAAACTTCTTCAGGTTTCCGCTTCTTCCGCCGATGACCTGGGGATAAGGAATATTGCGGCGACCCACCCACCTTCCCCGCGGCATGGCGGAGCCGGATGGACAGGACGTCCCACCGAACAGAGGAGCAAACATGAACCCGGAAACGACGGCCCTGATCCTGGTGGGCTACCAGAACGACTACTTCGCACCGGATGGCATCCTGCGGGGTGTGGTGGAGGATCCGGCCACGGTCGACAACGTCCTGAACAACACGCTGGGTTTCATCCGGGCCGTGGCCGACACCGATCTCACCGTGATCTCGACGCCGATCGTGCTGGCTCCCGACTACCGGGCCATGGCCAGCCCGGTGGGCATCCTGAACACCATGAAGGAAGTTGGTGCGTTCAAGGAGGGCAGTTCCGGTGCGGAGAACATTCCCGAACTCGACGAGTTCGGCGACCGCATCCTCTTTGTGACGGGCAAGGTCGGATTCAACGCCTTCTCGAACACCTCCCTCGGCGAAGTCCTGACCGAGCGGGGCATCGAGAATGTGTTGGTGGCCGGCATGGTGACCTCGTTGTGCATCGACTCGACCGGTCGGGCCGCGTATGAGCGGGGATACAACGTCACCATCCTTTCCGACTGCTCCTCGGCCCGGACGGCGGTCGAGCACGAGTTCTTCTGCGAGAACGTCTTCCCCCTCTACGGCCAGGCCATGACCAGCGACGAGGTGCTCGCCGGGATGGCACTGGCATCGGTATGACGTGAGCTGATCCATGGCCCATGAGGACGAGGCGGCCCAGGCGTCCCTCATCACCGACCTCCACGTGGAGGCCACCCACCGGCTGACCGAGGCGCTGGTCGAGGCGGAGAACCGGATGCGTCGCCGCATCGAGTTGCTGGCCGACGTGATCTTCGAAACCGACGGTGATGGCCTCCTGGTGTTCCTCAACGACGCCTGGGAGCGGCTGACCGGTTATGAGGTGGCGTCGTGCCTCGGTACCGCGTTGTCGACCTACTTCGCAAGCGAGTACCGGAACGAGGTCGACCGGTTCCTTCTCCAGCCGGACGTGGCACCCCGGCCGTTTCTCGGGATCGCCCATCGGAACGGCACCGCCGTCTGGGTCCGCCTGTCGGTGGCCCAGATGGCCAGTGGGGGTCAGGTCGGTCTCCTACAGGATGTCACGAGGGACAAGGAGATCCAGGACGAACTCTCCATGCTCTCGATTGTGGCGAGCTCAACGGACAATCTGGTCGTCATCACCGACAGCCATGGCCGGATCGACTGGGTCAATCCGGCCTTCGAACGGCGGACCGGCTACCGGCTGTCCGAGATCTCCGGGCGCACCCCGGGATCGTTCCTGCAGGGTCGGGGCACCGACCGGGTAACCGTAGAACGGATCGGCAAGGCGCTGTGGCAGAAGGAATCGGTCTCCGAGGAGTTGCTCAACTACGACCGGAACGGAAACAGCTACTGGGTCACGCTGAACATCACCCCGGTCCATGACGCCACGGGCCGGCTGGAACGCTTCATCTCGATCCAGACCGACACCACCGAGCGCAAACGCCACGAGGAGGAGATGCACCACCAACGGGCCGTCCTGGAGGAACGGGTCCTCCTCCGCACCGCCGAGTTGGCGCGGGCCAAGGAACTGGCCGAAGCGGCCACCGAGGCCAAGAGCGCCTTTGTGGCCAACATGAGCCACGAGATCCGGACTCCGCTCAATGCCATCGTGGGCTTTGCCCATCTGCTGCGCAACACCGGGCTGAACGAACGGCAGCAGGAGTTTGTGGTGAAGAGCCAGCGGGCCGCCGAAGTCCTGATGAGCACCGTGAATGACGTCCTGGACTTCTCCAAGATCGAGGCCGGGGCGCTTGTCCTCGAATCCCGGCCGTTCCGGCTGTCGGTCGTGCTCGACAACGTGACGACGGTGGTCGGGGATTTCATCGCGGCGCGCGGTGTCGCGTTCTCGGTCGAGGTGTCGGATGGGATCCCCGAATATGTGGCCGGGGACGCCTTGCGCCTCGAACACGTCCTGCTCAACCTGGTGGGGAACGCCGACAAATTCACCCACGACGGCGAAGTGGCCGTCACCGTCGACCTACTTGCTCATCAGGGTCGGGACATCGTTCTGGAGTTTTCCGTGCGTGACACCGGGATCGGCATGACGCCCGACCAGGTGGACCGCCTCTTCCACGCCTTTGCCCAGGCCGACGAATCGACGACCCGCCAATATGGGGGCACCGGACTGGGCCTCACCATCTCCAAACGTCTGGTGGAACTGATGGGGGGTGACATCGACGTCCGTACCGCCCCCGGGGTCGGGAGCGAGTTCGTCTTCACGGCCGTGTTCGGACCGGCCGATGCCTCGGACCAGACGGATGACGGCATCAGCAGCCCGGGCTGGACCTCGCAGGCGTCGAACTGGCCGGAACTGGCCGGCCGACGGGTACTTCTGGCCGAAGACAGTCTCTTCGGCCAGGAGCTCGTGGTCGAGTTGCTGGCCGAGGTCGGCATGACCGTCGAGTTGGCCTCCACCGGCCAGGAGGTTCTGGACCGCCTGGCTGCCGACCCCCCATACGACGTCATTCTCATGGACGTCCAGATGCCCGAGATGGACGGCCTGGAGGCGACCCGGAGGATCCGGGCCGACGAACGCTTCGGCCACCCGGTGATCATTGCCATGACCGCCAACGCATTGGCCAAGGATCTGGTCGAATGCCGGGAATCGGGTATGGATGACGTCGAGTCGAAGCCCGTCAATCCGGACCGGCTGTTCGCCACGATGTCCCGGTGGCTGGGGCCGGTTCGGGAGCAGACGGCGGCGACCGTGGATGGGGACGTCTTCGACCCGACGGTGCTGGCCAACCTGTTTGCCGGCCAGCCCCAAAAGGTCCAGAGATTCCGGACCAGGTTCGTTGACACGACCACCGGGATCCTCGCCGAAATGGCCATGGCCAAAGACCAGGGTGACCTGGCTGCGATCGGGCGGCTGGCCCACCGGTTGAAGGCATCGGCGGCCACGGTCGGTGCCCACAACATGGCCGGGCAGTGCCAGGAGATCGAAGATGCCTCGCGCTCGGGTGGGATGGACATCGCGGGCCTCCTTGGTGGGCTCGAAACGGGATTTCTCGACGTGCAGACCGCACTGACGGCGCAAGGCCGGGTAGGGGAGGCGCCATGAGCATGGACGGATCTTCAATGTTGGACCGGACGTGGCTCGATGACGTGGGGGTGCTCATCGTCGACGATGACGACTTCATCTCGGAGATCCTCACCGAGATGCTGGCCGGCCTTGGGGTGGGCGTCATCCAGCGGGTGCGGGACGGCGACGCCGCCCTCGTCCACCTCGACCAGAGCACCCACCGGCCCGACCTGATCCTCTGTGACCTCGAGATGGAGGGCATGGACGGCATCGAGTGCATGCGGCATCTGGCCCAACGGAAGTTCGAGGGTGCCGTGGTCGTGGTCTCGGCTTCCAGCGCCCAACTTCTCTCGTCGGTCCGGGATCTCGTGGTGGCCCACGATCTTGACCTGCTGGGCACCCTGGCCAAACCGGTGAATCCCGAAGAACTCCGTCATCTGGTCCAACTGCTCCGCTCCCGTTTGGTCGAAGGTAGCGAGGGAGCACCGTCGCGCGGTCGTTCGGTGGGACTGAGCGCCGATGCGCTGCGGGAAGGCCTGGCCCGGGGTGCAGTGGACATTGTCGTGCAGCCGAAGATTTCCCTGCGTGACCGCTCGGTGGTCGGGGTCGAGGCACTGCTTCGGTGGCGGGATCCGGTGCACGGCATCCTTCCCCCGGAGCAGGTGGTCCGTACCGCCGAGATGGCCGGACTGATGGACGCCCTGACGCTCAGCGTCTTCCAGTTGGCGGTCGGGAACCTGTCGTTGTGGCACAACCGGGGACACGATCTCACCATGGCGGTGAACCTCTCCACCAAGAACCTGAACTCGCTCGACCTGCCCGAGATCCTGACGTCGATCACCACGGCGGCCGGGCTGGATCCGGGCCAACTGGTGCTCGAGATCACCGAAGGACGCCTCATGGAGAACCTGACGGCCAGTCTGGAGGTCATCGGACGCCTGCGTCTGAAGGGCTTCGGTATCTCGATCGACGACTTCGGTACGGGCTACTCCCATCTCAGTACGTTGCGGCATCTGCCGATCACCGAGTTGAAGATCGACCGGAGCTTCCTGCACGGTGCGGTGGACGACGAGGTCGGCCAGGTCATCCTCTCCTCGAGCATCGACCTCGGCCACGCCCTCGGCGTGACCGTGGTGGCCGAAGGCCTCGAGAACGCCACCGAGTGGGAACTGCTCCGGGCGCTCGGCTGTGACGTCGCCCAGGGGTTCCATCTGGCCAAGGGCATGCCGGCCGCCACCTTCCTGGCGTGGAAGGCCTGGTGGGATTCGACGGTTCACCCCGAACCTGCCGACCAACCGGTCCGGCGCGGTTCCCGGTCGGCCCACTGAACCCTTTCGGGCCCGTCCCACCGGGATTCCGGGACGGCCCGGCGGCGAAGTTGCTCCGACCGTTCACCGCCGCATTCGGACATCGCTAGCCTGACGTCGTGCGTTTTCCGAGGGCCATTCTCACCGACGTTGCGGCCACCGACCGGGCGTCGCTTTCCATCACCCCGGCCATCCGGGTGGCGGTGCTCGTCGTGGTGGCCGTGATCGGCGGACGATGGCTCGGGCACCCGGCCTGGGGTACCTCGGCCGCCGTCGGATCCCTGTTCATCGGGCTCTCCGATCCGTCCGGCGCCTACCGCCACCGGATCCGGGGCCTGTCCGGAGCGGTCGCACTGACCTCACTGGCGGTGGCGCTCGGGGTCCTGGTGGCCAACGACCCGGTGCTTCACGTGGCCGTGGTCACCTTGTGGGCGTTCGGCTCGGGACTTCTCTGTGCGCTCGGGCCGCGCGGGGCCATGGCCGGCGTCCTGTCCCTGGTGGTCGTGGTGGTCTACTCCGGGGCACCTTTGCCCGTTGACTCCGGCGGCGGGTTGGTGGTCGCCCTGGTGGCCGGTGAGGTGGTGATGGTGGCGGCGATCGTCCTGCCCTGGATCTGGCACCGGGCTTCGGGCAGCCGGGCCCAGTTGGCGGTCTTCTTCCGGGGCGAGGCCGTTGCCTTGCGATGTGGTCCCGAAGCCATGTGGTCCACCGTCCACGCCGAACGGTTGCGGATGGCGGGCGTCGGACTCGACACCGACCTCCACGAAGGAGCCTCCCGGCAGTGGTTCTCTGACCTGATGGTTTCCAGCCAGTCGTTCCGCACCTCGGTGGCGGCGTTGGCCGAAGTGTTGGCACGGGTCGGCACCGGAGAAGAGCGTGACGCCCTCGTCGAGGTGGTTTCCGCCGTCAGCAACCTCTCCCGGGGGGTGGCCCGGACCCTCGTCTGGCCAATCCGGCACCGGGGTCTTGGCCGGGCGCAGACCCGACTCACCAATGCAGTGGACCACTACCTGTCTCTGGCCGGGCCGTCGGATTCGACGGTGGTCCTGGCCGTTGTCTCGGCGATCGATGGCGCCGTGGCGCTGGTGGGAGGACCGTGGCCCCTTGGCCGACGATTCGGCGTGAGGGTGTGGGGCCCGCTCCGGTCAACCGGGTTTTCCTGGCGTGACCATCTCCGTTGGTCGGATCCTTCCTTCCGGCACGGAGTCCGCCTGACCATCGCCATCTTTGTGGCCATCATGAGCACGCTCGTGGTGCACTTCTCCCACGACTACTGGATCGCGGTGACCGTGGCGTGGATCGCCAAACCCGGGACGGGAGACACCTACCTGAAGGTGGCATCCCGTCTGGCCGGCACCTGCCTCGGTGCGCTGCTCACGCTTTTGGTCTTCGTCGTGTTCCGTCCGGATGCCGCCTGGTCTCTGGTGCTCCTCGGGTTTGCCGCGGTGGTGACGGTCTTCTTTCTGGTGCCCAACTATGCGTGGTGCATCGCCGGATTCACGATGTTCGTTCTGGTGGCCTTCTGGCTGCAGGGTGATCCGGTCGACTCCACCGCACCGGCCCGCATGCTCGCCACGTTGATCGGCGGGATCATCGTGTTGCTGGCTTCCCTCCTGTGGCCCTTCCGTCAGAAGTACAACGTTCGTGCGTCTCTGGCGGATGTGGCGTTGGCCCTGGCTGACGTCGTCGAACCGTTGATCAACCAGCCGGGGGTCAACCTCCTGTCAACCAAGGAGTCGCGGGTGGCGACGGATGCCCGGGCCCGGGCGACGACGGTGTTGGCGATCGCCGCCCACGAACCCGGGCACCACGTTCTGCACTTCGAGGATGCCCGTCAGATCCTGCAGGGTTTCAATGAACTGGCGGCCCAGTTGGTGGAAGTGTCGATCCTCCCTGGCGGTCGTCCCGGGGTCGGCGAACTTCGGGAGATCCAGACCGGTCTCCGTGACGTGGCGTTCCGCCTGGAGAATCTGGGCACGTCCCGGGAGGGAACGGAACCGGGGGAGCCGGGAACATCGCTGCTGGATCCACTGGACCGGGCCCACCGTCTGATGGCCTCCTATCACTGAAGGAATTCTGGGCCAGGGTCCGTTCGAGCCGCCCGGATCCCGGGCGGACTAGGCGACCTTGCGGCGTTCGGCCTGCTCCGCCCGCCGCTTGTGTTGCCGGGCCAGATTGGGAAAGAAGATGCCGAAGAGCAACATGAGGGATCCGAACGCTCCCCAGTCCGCGTGGACGAGGCTGTCCAGGGTGGCGAGACCCAGGATGGTCAGCCCGACGAGGTAGCAACCGGCGAGAAAGGCGCGCATGACGTTACGGTAGACATCGGGTGGAACACGCCAGAGGGGAGACCCTGCGGCCACCCCGGTATTCCGGCTCAGCCCCGGAGCTTGTCGACCCGCGCCAGGGCTGCTTCGGCCTCTTCCATCAGTCGGGCCACGATGTCGGCCGCCGGGAAGAGTTCGTCGATTCCGCCTACGCCCTGGCCGACCGGGTAGCACTCCCGGGCCGGATCCACGTTGGGATCGTCGGGTCCGGTGGGCAGGTGCAGGGCGCCGTCGGTGATGGAGCGCATCATCTGCTGGGGGAAGGGTTCGAGCTCGTCGGGATGGCGGTCGAAGTGGTCGGTGTACTCGTTGGCGAGCACCCGCATGGGCTTGCCGCTGTAGGCCCGGGAGACCGTGGTGCGACTCTCGTCGGCGGCCAGCAGGGCATCGTGGTAGCCGAGGGAGACCCGGGCCTCCGGGGTGGCAATGAACCGGGTGCCGAGCCACACCCCGTCGGCTCCGAGGGCCAGGGCGGCGGCCAGGCCCCGGCCGTCGAACAGTCCACCGGCGGCAACGACGGGCACCCGGTCGCCCACGGCGTCGACGATCTGGGGGACCAGCGGCATGGTGGCAACCTTGCCGGTGTGTCCTCCCGCCTCGGTTCCCTGGGCGACCACGAGGTCACAGCCCGCCTCGACCGCGGCCACAGCGTGCTGGACCCGACCGCACATGTTCACCACCAGGACGTTGGCGTCATGGCACATGGCAATCACCTCGCGGGGTACGCCGAGCGCTCCGACGAAGATCCGGGCGCCGGCGTCGATGATGCGCCGGACCTGGGCGGCCATGTCGCCCGGCATGGCCGTGAGGAGGTCGACGCCCCACGGCTTGTCGGTCAGTTCGGACATCTTCGCCATCTCGTCGTCCATGGTGGTGGCCGACATCGACGCCGCGCCCAGGGTCCCGATGCCACCGGCATTGGACACGGCGGCGGCCAGCTGGTGGTAGCTCACGCCTCCCATGCCGGCCAGCATGATGGGGTACTCGATCTCCAGCAGTTCGGTCAGTCGGGTGTGCACGGTTTTCTCCTTGGCCGGTCGGGCGGCCGTCGGTGCCGCACGAAAAGGGGACAAGAACACCTGACCGGTCGGCCGGGAGTTCGAGGGAGACGTTAGTGGAACTGCCGGTGGCCCGGGCTCGATGTCAGGCCGGAGCGTCCGAAGGGGTGACTGACCCCACCCAGCGCCCGTCCGGTCAGTTGACCTGACGTTCCCGGCCCTCCCAGTAGGGGGCACGAAGCACGAACTTCTGGAGCTTGCCGGTGGCGGTCCGGGCGAGGGACGAGCGGAACTCGACGGCCTTGGGGCACTTGTAGCCGGCCAACTGGGTCTTGCAGTAGGCGATGACCGACGCTTCGTCCAGGTCGGCGCCTTCGTCCGCCACCACCAGCGCCAGAACCTTTTCGCCCCACTTGTCGTCCGGAACGCCGATGACCGCCACCTCGGTGACACCGGGCATCGAGAACAGGGCATCTTCGACCTCGATGGACGACACGTTCTCACCCCCGGTGATGATCACGTCCTTCTTCCGGTCCAGGATGGAAAGGTGACCTTCGTCGTCCAGCAGCCCGCCGTCCCCGGTGTGGAACCAGCCACCATCGAGCGCCGCCTCGGTGGCTTCAGGCTGGTTCCAGTAGCTCTCGAGGACCGTGTTGGAGCGGGCCAGAACCTCACCTTCGGGGTCGATGATGATCTCGGTGCCGATGGCCGGGGCGCCGGCCCGCATCAGCTTCCGGGCCCGCTGGTCGCCTCCCAGGTCGTCCCATTCCGGTCGGGTGCGGTTCACGGTGAGCAACGGTGATGTTTCGGTCAGGCCGTAGATCTGGTTGAACTGCCAGCCCAGCTCCCGTTCGATGCGTTCGATGGTCCGACTGGGCGGCGGGGCGCCGGCCACCACCACGCGGGTGGTGCCCCGGCCGGGAATCTCGCCCGGCCAGTCCTGGGCAGCATCGAGCACGGAGTTCACGACGGCCGGTGCCGCACACATCAGCGTCACCCCGTGACGCTCCACCCGACGGAGGATCTCTGCCCCGTCCACCTTGCGCAGCACGATCTGGGGCACGGCCATGCCGACCGTGGCCCACGGCATGCCCCAACCGTTGGCGTGGAACATGGGCAAGGTGTGGAGGTAGACGTCCCGGTCGGAGACACCGAGGTGCCAGCCGAACAGGGCGGCGTTCAACCAGCAGTTGCGGTGGGTGAGTTGCACCCCCTTGGGCCGGGCCGTGGTGCCCGAGGTGTAGTTGATGGTGGCCGTGGCGTCCTCGTCCGAGGCCCAGGGAGCCGGGTCGGGCCCGTCGTGGGGAAAGAGTTCGGCGTCGGAGTCGGTTCCGAGGACGTAGCGGCGCGACGGTCCGATCCCGGCCAGTGACTCCTCGAGTTCCGGGTCGATCAGCAGCACCGATGCTCCGGAGTGTTCAACGATGAATCCGACTTCGGCCGGAGCCAGACGGAAGTTGATGGGGACGAGAATCCGGCCCCAGCCACTGACACCATAGAAGGACGTGAGCAGGCGGGCGGAGTTCTGGGACACGATGGCCACCCGCTCGCCGGGGGCGATGCCCAGCCGGTCGAGGCCGGCCGCCTGGGCCCGGGCCCGGGTGGCCAGTTGGGAGAAGGTGAGCGGTTCCCACGGTTCGGCCACCTGGACGGGCTCGTCGACGAGAGCCGTCCGGTTGCCGTAGGAGAAGGTGGCCCGGTCGAGGAAGTCGCGGACATTGAACGGAACGTGCATGGCTTCTCTTTCTCGGTGTTTAGGGTTACCCGGAGTATTCGGTCCACCCGTTCCCCGGTTGGTCCACGGGTGAGGTAACCGCCTCGGGTGGGACTTCAGGGAACGCGGTTCCGGTGGTTGGGTGGCTGGCCTGGATTCCTCCGACAAATCCGTACCGGCGGGCACCCTACCGCCTGGCCCGTCGTGGCGTCGGCGACGGTGGAACGGGCCACCTTGGCCCCGGCCCGGTCGGGGAAATCCGTGGTCGGGAGACCGGTGGTCAACCGGTCTTGACGATCCGGGCGACCAGCACGACCAGCACGATGAGGGACAGGCCGGTCTGGGACATCATGATGGCCTTGGCCGGCCGGGTTCGAACTCCCTCCAGGGTGGGTCCGAACGTGGAGGTGGTGAAGAACGAAACCGCCAGGTAGTCGAACCAGTTGGGAGGTGCCTCCGGATCGGCCATGTTGGGCGGGAAGTCGAGGGCGCCTCCCTTCAGATGGGTGTCGGCGATCTGGTACCAGAGCGAGTAGACGAGCGTGATGGCCGTGATCGACAGAGCCAGATCCAGGATGAGCCCGTTCTGGCTGACCTTTCCGAGGTTGGGCGCCACCACCAGGGTGCCGATGTTGATCAGGACGTTCACGGTGGCAACGGACAGGTAGGTAACCATCACCGGCAGGGCGATGTGCGGTGTCTTGCGGCGGGAGGCGATCACCGTGCCGACGGCGAAGATGAGCAGGGCGGCAAAGACGATGTTGGCGGTCCAGCTGATGATGTCGGCGGAGTGATTGAGGGCGGTGTTGGCGTTCAGGACCTTGTGGAGCCGGAAGGTCAGGACCAGGTCGACGACATCGATGACGATGACAACGGCGACAAAGGGAACGAGCCGGATGGGATGGAGACCCCGGGCCTCGTCGGGCAACTCTTCGGCAGCATCGGGACCGGGAGAGACGGTCCTGGCGTCGGGATGTTGGTTGGAAGGGCTGTCAGGGCTCACTGGATCGACCTCGGGGTTTGCCGGATGCCGGACGGCCCCGGAAACAGGGACCGGCGACCTCCGGGATCGTAGAGGGTTGGAAGATCAACGTGGTGGAAGTCCCGGCCGCCCTTGTGGGAAGTGACGTGGGATCAGCCCGGCCGGCGTGGGCGAAACGCCCCGGCAGCGCGCAGGGGTCGGGTGATCTTCCAACTCGCCGAGCGGGTCATTTGGCGGGTGACCCGACGCTCGGCATCAAGGTCGCGCCGACACTCAGCCAACGCCTCGTGCAACCGGGCGATCTCGGCAGCCGATCCGGCCCGCTCACGTTGCAGCGCCCGCACTTCTTCTTCGAGCTCGTTTGTCCGGCGCACGAGCGGCGCCAGTTGCCGGCGCACGAGCGGCGCCAGTTGCCGTCGGGCGGAGATCAACGAAGCCAGATGGCTGTCGACGGCATCAGGGGGCCGGGCCGACCACGCATCGTGGGCACCTCCGTGGTCCTCCAGCCAGGCGACGGTATGGAGGATCGTCTCGGGCACGGGTTGGTCGGCCGGCGGCCGCTGGTGGCGGAGTCCGGGGTCGAGGGAGGACACCGCCTCGTCGAGTCGTGGTGTCGCCCCGGGGGAGAGACCGGTCTGGTCCTCCAACCATCGGGCCAGGAGGGCGAGGGTCGCGTCGGGTTCCTCGATGACGTCTTCGTAGCGCAGGACGTAGACCGGCAGGCCATCGAGACCGAGGGCGGTGGACCGGACGTAGTGGTCCCAGAGGGCCAGCCCGTTCTCTACGGGCAGGGAGTCCCGGCGCTCGAGGGAGAGTGCGACGGCCTGGGGGGAACGCCAGATCCACACCGCAGCGAGGTGACCACCCAGAACCGACCGCCAGAAGGGGAGCAGCAGCGAGATCCGGGGGTCCTTCAGGACCCCGGGCTCCGGACCGGGATACGCCTTCGAGAGCATGGTGTCCAGACGACCCTGCTCGGCTCCGGATGCCTGACGGGGAAGTTCCCCGTCGTCCGGTGGGGCATCCCAGGTGCCGTCATGGCCGAGCAGCAGCGATTCGTTGAACAGGGCAACGCTCAGGCTCTCCCAGTGCTCCGCGTTCGACTCCAGGGCGTCAATCCGGTCGCTTTCGTCGACCCCCTGCAGGCCGAGGGCCACCAGCGCACCGGTGATCGCTGACGTGCCGCTGCGGTGACAACCGGCGACGAGCAGCCATGGCCGCAAACCGGCAGACGGTTCCCCGCCGGCGGGAGTCGGCGGAACGACTTCGGCCGGCGTCACGAGGGCCCCGGAGCCATTCGCCGGCGACGGGCCGCATTGGGGCCCATCCGGAGTGTGCGGTCGAACCGGAAAGCCGCCCGGCCAAAGGGGGTTCTCCAGGGAGGCATGGAGGAAATCCTAGGGCCATCGGTCCGGTTCCGGCGACCCCTCAGGCGCTGAGACGCGGTTCGGAGTACTTCTCGTCGTCGCTGGCCGGAAAGATGGACGCCACCTCCCGGGCGGCCGCCCGAACGGCGTCGTCCCGACTCAGGCCGGCCACGCTGATGGTCAACCGGATGGACCGTTCGCTGCCACTGAACCGCACCACCCGGTTGGCCGACCGTTGGACCGCCTCGAGGAACCGTCGGTTCTCGTCGTCGAGGGGTTTGGCGAGGGTGACGTCGACTTCGTAGAGCATGAAGGGGACAGTATCGAACGTATGTTCGATTGTCCAGAGGGTGATGCCCACCGGTCAGGGTCTGGCCCGATCCGTCCGGTGGCGCCTGACGAGCTTCCGCACGAACCCGAACAGCAGGGCGGCAAGGAGGGCGAGAACCATGCCACAGAAGTTGTTGAACAACCGGGGGCCCAACAGGGCCGTCCCGTTGGCTCCCGAGGCGGCCAACATCATGATCACGGTGGGCGTCAGGAATGCGACGAACCAGTGGTACCCGATGTCCTTGGCGCCGAACAGCGCCAGGGCGGCCACGAAGACACCGGCCACGAGGACAGCCTGGTTGTGGCTGAGCAGGAGGAGGCCGGCGGCCAGGGCGATCCCGACCAGTGTGCCGAACGACCGCTGGATGGCCTTCAGCCGGGTGCCGTGCTCGTCGGGTTGGAGTACCGCCAGGGCGGCAAGGGGGATCCAGTAGCCCTCGGCGAGATGGGAAAACTGACGGTAGAGGCCGGTCGAAGTGGCGACCACGGCGCCCAAGGCGAGCGCGTAGATGGCGAGCTGGCGGTGGGTGGTCCATGCCGTCGCCAGGCCGTTCCACACCTGGCGCACGATGGGTTGGCCGGACGCGGCCGGATCGTCGGTCCTCTCAAAGCCCCAACCCCGTGGCGCCGCGAAGACAACCAGCGCCATCAGGCCTCCGGCGGCGAAGACGATGGTGCGGACAACCCCTTCCGAGGCGCCGCCGGGCTGTCCGTTGGCGATCACAAAGACGGCACTGACGATGAAGGCGATGCCGGCTCCGAGGGACCCGGTGCTGCGGAACATGGTCCACAACGCGATCCAGGCGAAGGCGACGACCACGCTGGCCCAGGCCCACGGTTCGACCCACGTGGCGAAAAGGACCGACAGGCTCGAGCCGACGAGGACGAAGCAGCCCCATCTCAGCCGGTCCCGCCGGGTTCCCGATCCGTGTTCGAGCGCCACGTTGAGCGAGCCCAAACTGGCAAAGAGACCCAAGGTGGGTCGACCGGCGGCGAGGCCAACGGCGAGGGGGATGATGGTGGTCGTCGCTCCCACGACCGATCGCGTTGGCTGGAACCGACGTTGACGGCTGCGGAACGCCTCCTCGACGAGACCGAGCCAGGAAGACGACGTCCTTCTGCGGGCGACAGGCATGTCACCAGTATGACGAAGCTGTCCATCCGGAGACGGACGAAGGTCCTCGATGTCCCGGGTGGCTGTCTGGTGGATGTCCCGGGTGGC
>CAITPI010000062.1 GCA_903894295.1 uncultured Acidimicrobiaceae bacterium | reverse complement strand
GCCGCTGGTGGGCGAGAATCCGTTTGGAGACGCCTTCCTGGCCCGCTATGACGAGTGGAAGGCGAAGGGGAGCCCGGCCCATAGTCTGGGTTCGGTCGCCGAGTGACCTCCGGGCCTTCCGGGTCGTGGTTCCCGCGCCCGGGTGGTCAACCGCCGGGACGACCGGATTCGCCGGCCCGCTCCTCCTGGCGCCTCGTGTCGGCACGGTAGAGCCGGGTGATCTCGGCCGATCGGACGATCGAGTCGACCATGGCGAGAACCACGAGGGCGAGGACCAGGACGGACCATGGCCCGGTCACGATGGCGGCCTCCACCACCCGGAGGATGATCAGCAGGCCGACCAGCACGTACTCGCGACCACTTCGGGTGAGTACGACCGCCCGTGAGGTCGGCAGGGCCCGAACGAACATGGCCCGGGCCCGGGCCAGACCGATGATCATGCCGACGACTGCCCCAACTCCGCTCAGGGCGAGATGGGCCGGGGTGCTGACGAGTCGGGGCGCCAGCGTCCGGTCGGAGATCCCGAAGAACACCACGACAAAGACGGCATCGAGCCACTGCATGGCCATCGGCCGGATGCGCTGGCGGGGCAGAAGGGTGGCGGCCGCAGGGTCCTTGCGCCCCTGACGGCGGAGATGGTTCATGATGGCCATGAAGGCCAGGAGCACCAGCAGGGTGCCGCCGCCCTGGGGGGCGGGTGAAGTCAAGAAGGGGCTCCGCCTTCGGCGGCAAAGACGGCGGCCCGGTCGGCCGCGCCCGGGGTGCCAAGTCCCACGCCTGAGGGAAGTTCGACGTGGAGTTCGTCACCTCCGTCGATCCGGACCGTCCCGCTCTCGGTGGTGGCGGCCATCACATGGCCCCCGACGGTCCGGTCGTCGGACAGATAGTGGAGGTGGAAACCGGGCACCTCGAGCCCGGCCAAAAGGTCGGGAAAGCGGAACCCGACGAGCGTGCCTTCCGAGTGGTCGACGGACCACTCGGTCTGGTGTTTGGTCACCTCCGTCAGCGGCGCGTAGGGCGGCGACTGTTCGGCCACACTGCGCAGGCGCAGGTTGGAAAAGACGCCGTCCACCCTGACGGCAAGGAACTGGCCGTCGCCTCCCGCCACCTGTTCGATCAGTTCATAGAGGTCGGCCAGGGTGGTCGGACGGGACAGTTCGGCGGAGTGCTTCGGGTGGAACGGGGTCACCACGGCAAACGGAGTCAGGGTGTCGCCCTCGACGGCTTCGACCGCTCCGTTGTCCCGCACCACAAAAGCCTCGCCGTCAACGATGACCAGTTCGCCCCCGAGGTGCTGGATGGTGCCGATGCCGAGGTCGCCATGGGCGAGGAGCGTGGCCAGGCTGCAGTCACCGTCGTAGCGACCTTGCATCAGGGCATTCAGCGTTCCGGTCTGGAAGGCCTGATGCTCCCTCGTGGGGTCGTGTTCGAAGCCCCGGCGGTTGAGGGCCTGGAGGTGGAGAGCCCCGAGCATCCGGTCGTCGATGATGTCGCGCGCCATTGAGGCATCGTAGTGGGGGCATCCGGAGGGAACGTCGGCCACGGTGCACCGGGCGCCTTCGTCCCGCCCCGGCCGGCGAACGTGTTGACCTAACCTCTCGGTATGTCGACCGACTCCCACCCCTACCGTCTGCCCACCACGGTCCGGCCCGAGGCCTACCATCTGGAGCTCGAACCCGACCTTCATGCCGCCACGTTTTCCGGCCGGGTTGTGATCGACCTCCTGGTCATGGAGCCGACCAACGAAGTGGTGCTGAACGCGGCCGAACTGGTGATCGGCGAGGTGATGGTCGACCAGGCCGGGACGTCCCAGGCTCCCTTCGCCGTCGATCTGGTCGTCGACGAGGACCAGCTCCACCTGACCCTGGCCGACCCGTTGGCCACCGGACCGGCCACGTTGACCATCGGTTTCGATGGCATCCTGAACGACAAACTCCGGGGCTTCTACCGCTCGGTCTACACCGATGACGCCGGTGCGGAACACGTCATCGCCACCACCCAGATGGAGTCGACCGATGCCCGCCGGGCTTTTCCGTGTTGGGACGAGCCCGACTTCAAGGCGTCGTTCGAAGTCACCCTGGTGGTGGACGACAACCTGTCGGCCTTCTCCAACAGTGCCGAAGTGTCGACCGAGGCGGTGGCCGGAGGGAAGAAGCGGGTCCGATTCGCACCGACCATGGTGATGTCGACCTATCTGGTGGCTTTTGTGGTGGGTGAACTCGAGGTGACCGACCCGATCGACGTCGACGGAGTTCCGCTCCGGGTGATCCACACACCGGGCCAGGGCCACCTCACGGCATTCGCCCTCGAGGCCGGGGCCCATGCCCTCCGGTTCTTCACGGAGTACTTTTCCATCCCGTATCCGGGGGACAAACTCGACATGGCGGCCATTCCCGACTTTGCTGCCGGCGCCATGGAGAACGTGGGCCTCGTCACCTACCGGGTCGACATGCTGCTGGTGGACCCGGCCTCGGCCGCCCAGACCGAGTTGATGTACATCGCCGATGTGGTCTGCCACGAAATCGCCCACATGTGGTTCGGAGACCTCGTGACCATGAAGTGGTGGGACGGCATCTGGCTGAACGAGGCGTTTGCCACCTTCATGGCGGCGGTGGCCACCGACGCCTTCCGGCCCGAGTGGATGCGCTGGGTCACCTTCGGCATCGAACGGGACGCCGCCCTTCAGGTGGACGGCCTGCACTCGACCCGACCGGTGGAGTATCCGGTCGGCCGACCGGAAGAGGCCGAGGGGATGTTCGACCTTTTGACCTACGAAAAAGGTGGAAGCGTCCTGCGGATGCTCGAGCAGTTCATCGGCCCCGAAGTGTTCCGGGCCGGCATCCACGACTATCTCGTCACCCACTCCTATTCCAACACGGTCACGACCGATCTCTGGGATGCCCTCGAGCGCTCCAGTGGGCGGGACGTACGTTCCATCATGGGCACCTGGATCGACCAGGGTGGCTATCCGTTGCTGAGCGTGGCCGACGACGGATCGGTCACCCAGGAGCCCTTCACCTACCGGGACACCGTCGGGGGTGCCATCGGGTCGAACTGGCTGGTGCCGGTCCAGACCCGGAACCTCGGGGACCCCACCTGGGTCCCGGGGCTTCTTCGGGGTGATGGGCTGGTCCACGGCGACACCGTGGTGGCCGGCACCCCGGGAGCGCTGGTCAACGCCGGTGGTGTCGGTTACTACCGGGTGCGCTATCCGTCGGCGACCACCGCCAACTTCGCCTCCCATCTCGGAGAACTGGTCCCGCTCGAGCGGTTCACCCTTGTTTCGGATGCCTGGGCCACCCTGCTCTCGGGCCGCTCGTCCTTGACCGACTTTGTCACGCTGGCCCGGGCCCTCCGGGACAGTCACGAAGGGGATCCCAGCGTCTGGGCGATCGTTCTCCACGCGCTCGGCATGTTCAACCGGATCATTCCCGAGGCGGACCGTGACGTGCTGGCGACGGCCACCCAGGATCTTCTCAACCCGGTCTTTGACCAGGTGGGCTGGGATGCCGGCCCCCACGACAGTGAACGCACCCCGACCCTGCGGGGCGAACTTGTCGCCATGCTGGGCACCATCGGCGCCGACCCGGAGGTGAGAGCCGAGGCGGCCCGGCGCTTTGCCGCCCGACTGGAGACGCCCATTCCGGCGAACGTCGAGTCCGCCGTCCTGGCCGTGGTAGCTCTCGACGGCGGCGACGAGACCTACGAGGAGTTCCTCGATGCCCATCTGGCCCCGATGAACCCACAAGCCGAGGAGCGCTACCTGATGGCGCTGGCCCACTTCACCGATCCGGCCCTCGTGGAACGTACCTACCGCTATGCCATCGACGAGGTCCGGACCCAGGACGCCCCGTTCCTGATCCGTCGGATGGTGGCCCAGCGGCTGACCGGTCCGGCCACCTGGGAGCGGGTGGAGGCCAACTGGGACTCTCTCGTCGAACGGTTCCCGGTTTCGACGATGCCCCGTTTGGTGAGTGGGATCCGCGAGATGTGCGGCGATCCCGCCCAGGCGGAACGGGTCATCGCCTTCATCGAGGCCAACCCGCTGCCTTCGGCGGGCCGGACCGTGGACCAGACCGTCGAGATGCTCCGGGTCAACGTGTCCTTCGCCCAGCGGGAAGCGGCCTCGCTGGCCGGAGTGCTCCGGGACGCGCTGCTCTGAGATGGACTCCCGGCGGAAAGGAATGACCGGCCCCACCGAGGTGGTGGGCGAGTGCCCTCTTTCCGGGTCCAACCCATGAACCGGTCAGACGACGCCGTCGACCGCGTCGACGGGCACGGTCGGCCCCATCCGCCCGAGCGGGGTGGCGAGGCCGAGACCCTGCTCGGTTTTCTCGACTACCAGCGGGCCACGCTGGCCTGGCGGGTTTCGGGGCTGGACGCCGAATCGTTGGCGGTCACGGTGGCGTCGTCGGCGGTCACCCTGGGTGGACTGCTGGCCCACATGGTCTTCGTCGAAGAGTACTGGTGCACCTACTGGCTGAGGGGTGGCGAACTGGGCCTGCGGTGGCAGTCGGTCGACTGGGACCAGGATCCCGACGCCGACTGGCACTCGGCGGCCACCCGGCCACCGGAGGTTCTTCTGTTGGAGTGGGAACGCGCTGTGGAAACCGCCCGACGCAATGTGGAAGAAGCCCTGGCCCAAGGCGGGCTGGATGCTCCGACCCTGAGGGTTGGTGACCAAGGTGAAGCTCCCAGCCTGCGGTGGGTGCTCGTGCACCTGATCGAGGAGTACGCCCGCCACAACGGCCACGCCGATTTTCTGAGGGAAGCGATCGACGGGCAGGTCGGGGAGTAGGTCGGGAAGCAGGTCGGTTGTTCCAGGTTGGCCCTGGGCCAACCCTTGATCCATCCTCTGGGGCAGGGGTTGGATCACCCAACTCCTCGGCGCCGGTGGGCAGCAACCTGGAATGCCAGATCCATGGTTCGATTCCAGACGGGAGACCGTTCGAGGGGCCGGGTTGCTTTCGGGCAAGGGAGTCGGAGCGGGGAAACACCTGATTCGTTCGGCCAGTGGCCGGTTGTCTTCCGAGAGGAGGCTCAGGGCCCACACGGGCGCGCCTGCCACTGTCCCATCACCGGCCACCTTCGACGGGGGAGGTGGCCGAGGTATCGGTTGTAGGCGTCCTGGCCCGACCAACCTTGCGTTGGCTTCAACCGGGCAGCGTGAGGCTTTCGCCGCGCCGGGTGGTTGCCCCTGGGGCCACTCCAGCACCCAAGACCGCCAGGTTGTTTCTTTGTGTTGAGGATGCAGCCTCTTGGGTGGGTCCTTTGGACATGGCCCCGAGACAAGGGAGAAAGGCCGGATTTCAGGGAGATCCGGCTGCTGCCAGGTTCTCGGCAACCCGGGAGGCAACCTTGCCGGAGTGGGATGGCGGCATGACCACCTACCTTGACTGCCTCGGGCCGAACCCAACTGGCGACATCCGCTCTTGGGGGATTCACGCCCAACAAGTTGCACAGGCTGTGCAAAGAACGACGCAAGAAATCCCGACCTTTCCTACCGTTGCCGTCCAATGAACCACGTTCGGATGGCTCTTCGTTGCGGCACCCTCGCACTGGTTGGGATCGGTCTTGCCGCCTGCTCGACGGCGGCGGGAACCCTTCCAACCCTGAAGGTCGCAGGAACCACAACGACGACGACGCCTGCGCCGGTGGTGACGGCGTGGTTGGCCGCCCAACGG
Organism: uncultured Acidimicrobiaceae bacterium; assembly: GCA_903894295.1. Lineage (GTDB taxonomy): Bacteria > Actinomycetota > Acidimicrobiia > Acidimicrobiales > RAAP-2 > Bog-756. Next base: position 1,079 of record CAITPI010000062.1, on the reverse strand, counting down.
GCCTTTGGCACTGCGGCCGCACACGCTGACCCCTGGTCATCGGATCTGGCCGCCACCACGGTGTTTCCGGCCCTGGGTCAGATCCGTGGACTCCTGATCCAGATGTACCTGTCGGGTGAGTTGGCCAAAGGCCCGGTCTCCTTCGGTCATCCGAGGGTGACGCCCACCAGTGCGACGACAGCAACCGTGGTCTCGTGTCTTGATGACGCCGAAGTGGTCGTGTCCAAGGCGACCGGGCGCCCGGTGCCCGGTCCGGAAGGTGTTGCCGAAGTGGAACTCGTCAACTCGTCGATGAAGGAGATCAACGGATCATGGAAACTGTGGCAAGAGTCGGTCACCGTCGGAAGTTGCCCCGGGGCATGAAGCTCCTGACTGCCCTTCCGGTCCTCATGTTCCTCGACGTCTCGCCACCTGCGTCATCGGCCGCATGGGGAGGGATCGGGGGACCGGGAACGATTGTGGTCGGAGCCAAGGGTGGCGGATCCGGTGGCTCCGGTTCGTCGACAGGAGGCTCCCCGGGTGGATCGAGTCCTTGGGAATGCACCTATCTCGACCTTGTCTTGAACAACGAAGGTGGCTTTCCTCCGGGTGGTCCCGAGCCCGGGGCGTGGTATTCGGTGACCTGTGACAACACGGTGACCGGAGCCCAGGTCACCCGAACGGAATGGATTTCATCGCAACCGCCGACACCGGTGGCAAATCCCTCCCAGTTGGCCCAATCTGCCCTCGACGACCTGCACCTCCCGTCTCCAGCCATCTCGACCAATCCGGCTGGACCGTCGGTCGTGAACCTGGCGACCTGGCTCTGGGTATCCCCAGGCCTCTGGCACACCTTCTCGGTGACCGCCTCCGCTGATGGTGTCTCGTCGACGGCAACGGCAACGCCCGTATCGGTGACCTGGACCATGGGCGATGGAAGCACGGTGACCTGCCCCGGGCCGGGTGTGGCCTATGGCGATGCAGTCACGACCGACTGCAGTTACACCTACCGGACATCCTCGCTGGGACACGGAACCGACAACCGGTTTCCGGTGACGGCAACCATCGCCTGGGCCGTCCGGTGGAGGGCGGTCGGTGCG
>CAITPI010000061.1 GCA_903894295.1 uncultured Acidimicrobiaceae bacterium | reverse complement strand
GGCTGTTGGTGCTGCGTTCCCACTACCGGTCGCCCATCGAGGTGACTCCGGAGACCATCGCCCAGGCCGAAGCCGGTCTGGCCCGTCTTGACGAGATGGCCCGACGGTTTTCACTCGGCAACTTGCTGGACGAGGGGCCGGTGGTCAACGCTGCTTCGGGAGCCGCCTCCGCCGGGGGGTCGGGCCTCGACGGTGACGCCGTGGCGCAGTTCGTGGAGCGGATGGACAACGATCTCGACACGCCCGGCGCTCTCGCCCTCATCTTCGATCTGGTCCGTCAGGCCAATGGGGCGGCGGATGGCGGGCACGACGACCGGGCCCACACCCTGGCCCGCACCGCAGCCTGGCTGGCCGCCGGCTTGGGTCTGCCCCTCGAACCGGGTGGAGCGGCGGAGGTGGACGAGGAGAGCGAGGCGTTGGCCCGGGCTCGGGATGACGCCCGGGCGGCCAAGGACTGGGCGGCGGCCGATGCCCTCCGGACCGAGTTGGAGAGCAGGGGCTGGGTGGTCGAAGACAGCGCCGAGGGAACCCGGATCCGTCGGGCCTGAGCAACTCCCGGGTGAAGAAACGCCGGGGTGCTGCTAGCGTTTTCCTGTCGGGTGCTCCGCTCTGTCGGGGATTCCCGAGCACTGTGCTGTTGAAGGAAAGGGGATGCCGACGTGGCTTCCGGAACTGTGAAGTGGTTTAACGCGGAGAAGGGCTTCGGCTTCATCTCGCAGCCTGACGGTGGGGCCGACGTGTTCGTGCACCACACGGCCATCCAGATGAGCGGCTTCCGCTCGCTGGAAGAGGGTCAGGCCGTGGAGTTCGAACTCCAGGACGGCCCGAAGGGCCTGCAGGCGGCCGACGTCCGCCTCGCCGGCGCCTGATACTCCCGGTGGCCTGACCGGCCATCTCATCCCCGAAGCAACCGTTGCACCGGAAAGGTTGCGTTTTCGCGCCTTGACGGCCGAGGCTCTTCTGGCCGCTGGTCTTCTGGCCGCTGGTCATCCTCGGCTCCCGGCGAGACGTTCCGGCCACCGGCCCCACGGTGGTCATCTCCACCAGAGTGTGGTGGTCGTTGTGAATGTTGGTTCAAGGTGGCGACGCGTCCCCGGCCGTGGTTACTATTGGGTAACCAACGGCGTCCGGGTAATCCCCTGGCGTCGGACAGTCCACCCGAGAGGGTGCACCGGCAGCCACCGGGCGGACCGGTACCCACCGAGCAGAACGGAGCAGCAACACCATGGCTGAATTCTCACTGGACCTCAACGAGGACAACCTCCAGATCCAGCAGTGGGTCCACGACTTCGCCGAGAACGTGATGCGTCCGGCCGCCCACGAGTGGGACGAGCGGGAAGAGACCCCGTGGCCGATCATCGAAGAGGCCGCCAAGATCGGTCTGTACTCGTTCGACTTCCAGGCCCAGGCGTTCTCGGAGCCGACCGGTCTGATGTTCCCCGTGGCGCTCGAAGAGCTCTCGTGGGGTGACGCCGGCATCGGCATGGCCATCCTCGGAAGTTCGCTCGGCCTGGCCGGGATCGCCAGCAACGGCACGCCCGAGCAGCTGATGGAGTGGGGTCCGCAGTGCTTCGGCACGCCCGACAAGATCATGACGGCGGCCTTCGCCGTGTCCGAGCCCGATGCGGGATCCGACGTCTCGTCGCTCAGGACCCGGGCCGTCTACGACGAGGCCAAGGACGAGTGGGTGCTGAACGGCACCAAGACGTGGATCACCAACGGCGGAATCGCCGACATCCACGTGGTCGTGGCCTCGGTCGATCCCGAGTTGGGCTCGCGTGGCCAGGCCAGCTTCATCGTTCCTCCGGGAACCCCCGGCCTCTCGATGGGACAGAAGTTCCAGAAGATGGGTATCCGGGCGTCGCACACGGCCGAGGTCGTCCTTGACGACTGCCGGGTGCCCGGACACTGCCTGCTCGGCGGGAAGGAGAAGCTCGACGAGAAGCTGTCCCGGGCCCGCCAGGGCATCAAGTCCTCCGGCCAGGCGGCCATGAAGACCTTCGAAGCCACCCGTCCCGCCGTGGGAGCCCAGGCGCTCGGCATCGCCCGGGCCGCCTATGAGTACTCCCTGGAGTACGCCAAGGAGCGCAAGGCCTTCGGTCGGGCCATCATCGAGAACCAGTCGATCGCCTTCAAGCTGGCCGACATGAAGACCCGGATCGATGCGTCCCGGCTGCTCGTGTGGCGGGCCTCGTGGATGGGTCGCAACGGCAAGGAGTTCGTGGCCGGCGAAGGTTCGATGTCCAAGCTCTATGCCGGCGAGACCGCCGTCTACGTGACCGAGGAAGCCATCCAGATCCTCGGTGGCTATGGATACGTCCGGGAGTACCCGGTGGAGCGGTGGCACCGGGACTCGAAGATCTACACCATCTTCGAGGGCACCAGCGAGATCCAGCGGCTGATCATCGCCAGGGCTATTTCCGGGGTCCATATCAAGTAGCTGACCTGGGCTTTCGAGTAGGTCAAGTGAAACCGTCGCCCTGGCTCGTCTGCATCTTTCGCGGCCCAGGAAAGGACCAGGAATCATGGCTCCAGGCATCAGTCGCCAATCCGCTGGCGAAACTATGCATTTGCTCTGGTGATGATTCGCCAAATTGTCATTGCATCTGGCGATGGACAGGTTGCGCTCGGGAATCATCGGCGCCCGGGGCGGTCGTTTCGCACGCGGGTTCGGAAGACATCCAGATTGTGTCCGGTGGACGCCTGAACCAGACCAGCGAAATGGCAGAACTGCGAGCTAAGACGGGTCAATCCCAAATCTAGGCAGCGGCAGTGTTACCTGCGAGCGTCCATCCGACGAGGTCGTTGGCATGCCCGTGTCCCATCTTGTAGTCGGACTTGAGGTGGCCGACGATCGCCATGTGCTTGTCGAGTCCGCAGTCGGCGATGATCTTCTGCCAATCGGCGATCGAGCGACCGT
>CAITPI010000060.1 GCA_903894295.1 uncultured Acidimicrobiaceae bacterium | reverse complement strand
GTGGGCGCTAGAGGACTCGAACCTCCGACCTCAGCCGTGTGAAGGCTGCGCTCTAACCAACTGAGCTAAGCGCCCGACAACCTTCCCCGGGAGCCCCGGGGCGAGTGATCATGCTAGCCCGAGAACTTCACGATGCCGAACTCGCCGGATACGGAGCGAGGGCGTCAAAGCCGAGTGCGTTCTCGAGAGCCACCGCCGAGCGCATCACGACAAGATCGGCGTGTTGCGGCCCGACCAACTGCACGCCGACAGGAACCCCGGCGTCGGTCAGTCCGGTCACCACCGAAGCCGCCGGCGACCGGGTCATGTTGAACGGGTAGGTCATCTTGACCCAGTTGATGTCCTCCTTGCCATTGATGAGGCCTGATCCGTTCAACGCCTCCGGAGGTGGTGCCGCCGCCGTGACGGGCGTCACCAGGAGCCGGACCTTGTGGAAAAGTTCCACCAACTGGAGATTCAACTCGTGGCACTCGTCCTCGGCCCGCACGGCATCCGCCGGATTCACGGTGGTTGCTCCGTCGATGATCATGCCGAGAACCGGATCCACGTCAGCCCAGGCGGGCGTGGACCGCAGGTCCTCGTAGGTGCGCAGGTTGTAGACACCGCACAAGGTCAGCCACTGGTTCATCGGATCGTGGTCGAAGACGGTGTCGATCTCGACAATCTCGACACCGAGATCGGACATGGCGGAAAGCGCCCGCTCGCAAACCCTCAACACCTCGGCGTCGACCTCGGCGTAGCCGAGGGTCGGGCTCCAGGCCACCCGGGACGGCATGGCAGGCTCGTCTAGAACACCAAGCCACGACGCTTCAGGCCGGGGCAGGGATCGCAGGTCGGTGGGGTCGGGTCCGACCACAACATCCAGGGCCGCCACGATGTCGGACATCCTCCGGGCCATCGGGCCCTTGGTCGAGAGGTGGTGCCAGTCCGGAGCATGGGAACCGCCCGCCGGCACCCGGCCGAGCGACGGCTTCATCGAGGACAGGCCGGCTGCCATGGACGGAATCCGCAGCGATCCCCCACCGTCCGAGCCGGTGGCCAGCGGAACCATGCCGGCGGCGATGGCGGCCGCACTTCCGCCGGACGATCCACCCACCGAGTGCTCCAGGTTCCAGGGATTTCTGGTCCGTCCGAACAAGTTGTTCACGGTGTCGGCCTTCCACGCCAACTCCGGCGTATTGGTCTTGCCCACCACCACGCAGCCGGCCGCCACCAGACGGGACACCAGGATCGAGTCTTCGGTGGCCGCCGGACGGGAGGCGAACGCCACCGATCCCTGGGTCGTCACATAGCCGGCGGCATCTTCGGTGTCTTTCACGGCCAGCGGCACCCCGGCGAGCGGCCCCGGGTCTTCCCCCCGGGCAACCATGGCATCCACGGCGTCGGCATCCCGCCGGGCCCGTGCTTCGTCCACGGCCACAAAGGCGTTGACGGTCGGATTGTCGAGCGCAATGCGACCAAGCGCATGCTCCACCAGAGCCCGGGCCGACACGTCGCCCCGCCGCACCTGTCCAGCCAGTTCAACCACGGAAAGTTCTCGGAAGTCCATACCCGGACGGTACTGCCCGCCACCGGGCCACACAATCGTCGTTTCGACAACGACGACCACGAGGGACCAATCTGTCAGGCATGGCGAGCGTTGAAACCATCACCGGCGTGAAGCTGGACCACGTGGCCCACGCCGTGCCCCGCTGGCAGGACGTCTGGCACCGCTACGCGACGGACCTCGGAGCCGAGTGGAACTCGGGAGGCCCGGGCCCCGGCTTTGCTCCGGCGCAGCTCCGGTTCGGCAACGACGGCCGGGTCGAGGTGCTGAAACCGTGGCGACCCGACGTCAACGACTTCCTCGAGCGGTTCCTCGCCGCTTCGGGCCCAGGAGCGCACCATGTGACCTTCAAGGTGCCCTCGCTCACGCAGGCCATCGAACAGGCCCGCAGCCATGGCTACGAACCGATCGGGATCAACATGGCCGATCCGGAGTGGATGGAGTGTTTCATCCACCCCAAACAGGCGGGTGGCATCGTGGTCCAGTTGGCCGAACAACCGGTTCCGTGGACGAACGAACCTCCGGCCCACTTCCCGCGCCGTCGCCGACCAGCTTCAGGCGGAACCGCCCCGGCTCCACCCGCCGGTTTGCGGTGGGTCGTCCACGTCGTCGATGACCTCGAGGTGGCCACCCGCCTCTTTGGCGGACTCCTCGGAGGTGAAATCACCGACGAGGGAGAGCGTCAGGGCGTCCGCTGGCGGGACTTCCGGTGGCCGAGCGTCCTTGGCATCCGGCTGCTCGCCTCTGCCTCGGACGAACCGGCCGGGTCCGTCACCGACTGGTTGGACGGCCGGCCGGGCCGGGTTCACCATCTGGCGTTCACCCTGTCCGATCCGGGAGATGTGCCCGGGGCCAGAAAGGTCAGTTCCAATGCCGACCCGATCCTCGCAGCGGGAGTCGGGAACGATCCGGCCGGCGATGGACCGTGGATCATTCCAGCCAACGAGAACCATGGACTCATGTTGGTCCTCACCCGGGACACCCCCGACGATCGGCCCAACCGGTAGCCTGACCCCGATGGCCCAGCGCAGCAGTTCCGACGACAACGCCAAATCCACCTCCGGAGACGGCGCCCCCGCCAAGACCCTGACCGAGCGCCTCTTCGGTCGGTACGAACCGATCTCGGTCCAGACCGAAGGCGGCGTACTCCCGTCACCACGCTCGATCCAGCGACTGGGCGAACGGGAGAAGCGCCTGTCACTCATCGGAGCCGGCCTGGTGGTCTTCCTGGCGGCCATGCAGTTCGTCATCGACTCGTCGATCTCCCACTACCACGTGCCGAAGGGTCAACTGCAGCCGGCGACCACCCTGCTCGTGGCTCTCGTCATTGCGGCCTTGATCATCATCGCCGTCTTCGTCAATCGTCGGGCCCTGGTGGCCTTCGCCTGCCTGCTGGCTTTTCCCGTCTTCGGATACCAACTGGGTTTTCCGTTCCTCTTCCTCGGTGGCTGGCTGATGTGGCGCAGCCTGAGGACCCAGAAGCAGTTCAACGCCTTGCGTCAGGAAGCACGGGCCAACAACAAGGGATCCGCCCCGGCTCCGAGAACCCGCGGGGCTGCCGCAGCCAAGGGAAGCGGCAAGGAGACGAACAAATCGGCTACCACCTCGACGGCGAACAAGCGCTACACGCCCAAGGTGCCCAGCCGACCCACTCCCCCACCTCCCAAGCCTTCCTGGATCGAACGGCGGGCGGCCAGGGAACAGGCCGCCCAATCAGGAGCCAAGAAGCCCCCGGCCGACTGAGTGCACCGGGCGACCGTTCCCGGCCGACCAACGACACCTTCAAGCGACCCATCCCGGCCTTGGTGCGCCGGGGATGTCGACGACGCCCCGGCTGTCGTCTCCACTGCCCGATGGAGTGTGGTCCCCGTGGTGGCCCAGAGCAGTTCCGGCTCAGTCCGGCGTGATGACGAGGGCCGAGTGGAGGAACGCCAGAATCTCGTTCCGTCGACGTACGAGCGAGCGCACCGTCGGTTCTTCCCCGAACACCCGGAGCACTTCCACCTCGGTCAGGATTCCGGTCACCGACGAGTAGATCGTCAGCAGCAAGAGGCGGGGGTCCTGGCGTCGCAGGTGGCCGGAGTCCATCTCCGTCTCCAGAAAAGCGGTGGCCCGGGCCACCAGGGGCTCGAGAGCGGTCACCAACCGGGTGGCCGCCGGCCCCCCGAGTCGACCCAGTTCCCGCACCAGTCCGAGCAGTTCCGGTCGACGGGCCGCCAACTTGAAGACCGACCGCACCACGGCTTCGATCCGGTCCCAGCCGTCCCCGGCCCGCGTCAAGGCATCCTGCAAGGCGCCAGCCAGTTCCACCGCGCTGCGGTCGATGACCGCTTCGAGCAACTGCTCCTTGGAGGAGAACCAGTAGAGGATCGTCTGCTTTCGAACGTCCAGTCCGGCGGCCAGGGCGTCGAGCGAGGAGGCTTCGTAGCCCTTGGTGGCGAAGGAGACGAGAGCGGCGTCGAGAATCCGGTCGGCTGTCGTGGCGCCCTGTTCGTCCCGCCGCCCGGACGGGTCGGTGGCCCGGGACGAACGCCGGGCGGGTGACGAAGGGGTAATCGACGCGCTCACTTACCATATGGTAGACAGATTCCGTGACCCGCGTCCGTGACGCCCTCGCCGGCCGAAGATTCTTCATCACCGGAGCCACCGGCTTCCTCGGTACCGCTCTCGTCGAACGCATCCTGCGGACCGTGCCGGACGCCGAAATGGTGTTGCTCATCCGACCTGGTCGCCGGGCCACCCCCATGCAGCGGGCCCTGAAGGAGATCGTCAAGAACGACTGCTTCGACCGGTTGCGCGAAGAGTACGGCGACTCCTTCGAGTCTCAGGTCGTCTCCCGTATCTCGGCGGTGGCCGGCGACGTCGGGACGGACCGGATGGGTCTCGACGACGAAGGTCTTGACGCCCTGTCCCGCTGTGATGTGGTCGTCCACTCGGCCGCAACGGTAAGTTTCGATTCGCCGCTTGACACTGCGGTCGAGATCAACCTGCTCGGACCGTCCCGGGTGGCCGCCGCCATCATGGCGGCCCGGGAGTTGGCCGCCACCGATGGCCGGACCGGTCCCTTGCACTTCATCCCGGTCTCCACGGCCTATGTCGCCAGCACCCACCAGGGCGAAGCCCGGGAGGAGTTGTTGGACGCCAACCCGTTCTCGATCGACGTGGACTGGCGGCAAGAGGTGGATGCCGCCCGTCGCCAGCGCGGCGACACCGAAGCCGAGTCCCGCCAGCCCGCCAGGCTCGAACAGTTCCTGAAGGAAGCCCGCCAGGAGTTGGGTGGCGCCGGACTGCACCTTCTGGCCGAACGCTCCGAGCGCATCCGTGAGGACTGGGTCAAGAAGCAGATGGTCACCATCGGTCAGGCCCGGGCCCAGTCCCTCGGCTGGCCGGATGCCTACCCGTACACCAAGGCACTGGGCGAGCGGGCCCTGATCCAGCAGTACGGCGACGAGTTGCCCATCACCATCGTCCGGCCCTCGATCATCGAGTCGGCCTGGGCCGAGCCCCGGGCCGGGTGGATCCGCGGTTTCCGGATGGCCGAGCCGATCATCATCTCGTACGCCCGTGGCCTTCTGAAGGAGTTTCCGGGCGTCCCCGAAGGCGTCACCGACGTCATCCCGGTCGACCTGGTGGTGGCCGCCATCATTGCCGTGGCGGGTGATGCGCTGGCCAGCCCGGAGGAGTACGCCGGGCCCTCCGTGTATCACGTGGCCTCCGGCGTGCGGAATCCCCTTCGCTACGCCCGGCTGGTCGAGCTGGTCACCAACTGGTTCACCGAGCATCCCCTCTATGACGCCGACGGCCAGCCGATCGTGGTGCCCGAGTGGACCTTCCCCGGCCGGGGCCGGGTCCAGCGCCAGCTCATCCGGGCCACCCAGGCCATGGAGTTGGCCGAGCGGATCGTCGGCGCCCTGCCCATCCGGGGCAAGCAGGCCGAGTGGATGGCCGGGCTGGAAGAACGCCGCCAGTTGGCCGAGCGGGCGCTTGGCTATGTGGAGCTCTACGGCGCCTACACCGAGACCGACGCCCTCTACCGGGTCGACCGGCTGCTGGCCCTCTGGGACCGGATGGACGCCGGGGACCAGGCCATGTTCAACATCGACCCCGGATCGGTCGACTGGACCACGTACGTCAACGAGATCCACCTGCCCTCGATCATCGAGCACTCCCGGGTCAAGACCACACCCGGCAAGTCGGTCAAGCCGGACCGGGCGGTGCGGGCCCGCCGGAACATCCTGTCTCCCGATCGTCACGTGGCCGCCTTCGATCTCGAGAACACCCTGATGGCCTCGAACGTCGTCGACTGCTACGCCTGGCTCGCCTCGCGCCACCTTCCGCCGGCGGAACGAGCGGCCTTTGTGGCCGGACTGGTCGCCGAGGGGCCGTCCCTGCTCGCACTCGACCGCAAGGACCGGGGCGACTTCCTCCGCTCCTTCTACCAACGCTACGAAGATGCTCCGGTGGCCCAACTGCACGATGACGGCTGGGAGTTGTTCCACACCCTGTTGCTGACCAAGACGTTTCCCGACGGGTTGGCCCGGTTGCGCCGGCACCGGGCCCTCGGTCACCGGACCATCCTGATCACCGGAGCCCTCGATTTTGTCGTCGAACCCTTGCGACCGCTCTTCGACGAGATCGTCTGTGCCCAACTCGGCCAGAAGGACGGTCTCTACACGGGACGTCTGGAGAAACTTCCACCGATCGGCGAAGCCCGGGCCCTCATCCTCGCCGACTACGCCGAATCCGAAGGACTCCGCCTCGACGAGTCCATCGCCTATGCCGATTCGGCCAGCGACCTCCCCATGCTCGAAGCCGTCGGTTTCCCGGTCGCCGTCAATCCCGAGGCGAAACTGGCCGCCATCGCCCGGCGCCGGGGTTGGCACGTCGAGCACTGGGCCAAGGCCGCCGGCGGCGCCCAGCCCCGGTTGCCTCTCGGTCCATTCGATACCCGCCGGTCCCGGGGGGCAGACCGCCGGGGCGTGACGACAACCTCGATGGCCGCCATGGCCGGAGCGCTCAGGCGGCGGGCCGGACGGCCGACCGGAGAAGGTTCGGAGGAGCACCGATGAAGTCACTCGTGCTGGAACGGAACGTCGCCCGTTTCGCCGCCTCCCGGGTGGCCTCCCTGATCGGTTCGGGTCGCGGGGCGGGAGTGGGTCCGCTCCGGCTGCTCGATGCCACGGCCCCCGAACCGCTCGGGAGCGACTGGTTTCCGGTCAAGGTCCTACTCTCGGGCATCTGCGGTTCGGATCTGGCCACGGTGGATGGACGCACGTCCCGCTACTTCGAGGACATGGTCTCCTTCCCGTTCGTCCCGGGCCACGAGGTGGTCGGCGTACTCGAGTCCGACGGAGTCGATGCCCATGGCCAACCGCTCGTGGCTGGCACCAGGGTGGTTATCGAACCGGTGCTCGGCTGCGCACCGCGTGCCATCGAACCCCGTTGTCCCCACTGTGCCGAAGAGCACCAGGGTCTGTGCGGGAACATCGCGTTCGGGCGGTTGGCCCCGGGGCTGCAGACCGGTTTTTGCACCGATACCGGTGGTGGGTGGTCCGAGGCCGGGCTGATGGCCCACCGGAGCCAACTCCACGCCGTGCCTGAGGGATTTTCCGACCGGGACGCCGTGATGGTCGAGCCCACCGCCTGCGCCGTGCACGCCGCCCTTTCGGCGGACATCCACGAAGGCGACACCGTGGCGGTGCTCGGGGCCGGGACCCTGGGCCTCGCCACCGTGGCCGCCCTCAACACCCTGGTCCGACCGGAAACCGGACACTCGTTGATCGTCGGGGCCAAGCATCCCGCCCAACGCCAACAGGCGGCCCGGTTCGGCGCCGACATGGTTGTTCCGCCGGACCAGTTGGCCCGGGCCGTGCGACGTCAGTCGGGATCGTTGGTGCTCGGCGGTCGCCTGACCGAGGGAGCGCACGTGGTCTTCGACTGCGTCGGCACCTCCGAGTCGATCGCCGAGTCCCTGGCGCTGTTGCGGCCCCGGGGACGGGTTGTCCTTGTCGGCATGCCGGGCCGGGTCAGCGTGGATCTCGCTCCGCTGTGGCACAAGGAACTCTCCATCACCGGCGCCTACGCCTATGGCCAGGAAACCACCATCCGCTCCGGTGCCCCTCGGTCGGCCCGCACCTTCGAACTGGCGATGGAGGTGGTGGCCACCCATCACCTCGGCGAACTGGTGACGGCGTCGTATCCGCTGGAGCGCTACGAGGAGGCGCTCGCCCACGCCGGAGCGGCAGGCCGGCGTGGCGCCACCAAGATCGTGTTCGACCTCGCCAAGAGCGGACGAAACCCCTCCATTCGCCCCGATGGGAAAGGAACTCCCTGATGAGCCCCAGGCCCGGATTTGTACTCGACGTCGACTCGTCGACCCCGCCGACCCTCTTCTGGCGGGGTGAACGGTTTTCGCTCGAGAAGCTGCCCGAAGGCAGCCGGGTGATCTACGCCCCGGAGCCGCTCGAGCCCCTGAAGGATCCCGTCGCCGCCATCCGCCACGCCCTGACCCATCCGGTCGGTGACCAGAAACCCCTCCCGGACCTCCTGTTCCCGGGGATGAAGCTCACCATCGCCTTCGATGACATCTCCCTGCCGCTGCCTCCCATGGAGCGACCGGACATCCGCCAGATGGTCATCGAACAGGTACTCGACATGGCGGCCACCGCCGGCGTCGACGATGTGGAGTTGATTGTGGCGCTCGCCCTCCATCGCCGGATGACCGAACCGGAACTCCGCCACGCCATCGGCGACCGGGTCTATGACGCCTTCGCCCCGAACGGGCTGCTCACCCAGCACGACGCCGAGGACCCGGATGCGCTCACCCACCTCGGGTTGACCGACCAGGGGGAAGATGTCGAGATCAACAAGCGGGCCGCCGAGTCGGACCTTTTGGTCTACGTCAACATCAACCTGGTGGCCATGGATGGCGGCCACAAGAGCGTGGCCACCGGTCTCGCCAGCTACAAGAGCCTCCTGCACCACCACAACCCGGCCACCATGGTCGCTTCGAAGTCCTTCATGGACCAGCACCGCTCCGAGCTCCACTCGGCCAACTGGCGGATGGGCCGGCTCATCAAGGAGAGCGGCGTCAACATCTTCCAGATCGAGACGACCCTCAACAACGACACCTTCCCCGAGGCGTTCTCGTTCCTCCAGAAGCGCGAGTGGGAGTGGAAGGCCCGGGACCGGGTCAACTACCTCGCCTCGGCGGCCGCTCTCAACCGGACGCCACCGAGGGTGGCCCGGGGGATCTTCCACAACATCAAGGCACCCCACCGGATGACCTCGGTGCAGGCCGGCGAAGTGGAGGCCGTGCACAAGATCACCACCGAGAACGTCTGGGCCCAACAAGGAGTCGAAGTGGAGGGGCAGACCGACATCCTGACGATGGGTCTCCCCTACATCAGCCCGTACAACGTCAACTCGATCCTGAACCCCATCCTGGTGGCGTGCCTCGGACTCGGCTACTTCTTCAACCTCTACCGGGGCAAGCCGCTGGTCCGCGAAGGTGGCGTGCTGATCATGACCCACCCCACCACGCCCGACTTCAACCCGGTGCACCATCCGAGCTACATCGACTTCTTCGAACAGGTGCTCACCGAGACAACGGACCCGGTCGTGATGTCCGAACAGTTCGAGGAAGCCTTCGCCACCGACCCGTGGTACCGCCACCTTTATCGAACCGGCCACGCCTATCACGGCGTCCACCCGTTCTACATGTGGTACTGGTGCGCCCACGCCCTCAACCACCTCGGCGCCGTGATCATCGTGGGTGGCGACGCCAAGACGGTCCACCGCCTCGGTTTCCGGTCGGCCACGACGTTGACCGATGCCCTCGAGATGGCCCGTGACGTGGTGGGCCCTTCTCCCTCCCTCACCCACATCCACACGCCTCCCATTCTCATGGCGGACGTGAAGTGAGCCCGACCAAGGGCACGGCCAACTCCCTTCGCTCCCGACGGGCCGTGCGCGAGGAGTCGGCGCTCGGATTCGGCGACGGGCCCGGCCCCCTCGAACGGTTCTCGCCGCGCCGTCTGACCACCTGGGTGGGACGACAACGCTTTCCCCTCGCTGCTCCGACCTGGCCGGGCACCGTGGTCCGGCCGGCGCCCAAGCACACTCTCGGCGTCGACTACGACACGGCGTGGTCGAGGCGCTATCCGGTGCGTCTGGCCCGCGCCGTGGTCCTCGACAACATCACCCGACCGCTGGCCCGGGTCGTGGCTTCTCCCGAGATCCGGGGCGAAGACGCCCTGGTGGGACTCGAGGCACCGGTCATCTTCGCCGCCAACCACGCCAGCCACCTCGACACGCCCCTGCTCCTTTCGTGCCTGCCCAACCGGTTCCGGCACCGAACCATCGTGGCGGCGGCGGCCGACTACTTCTTCGACCGGCGCTGGAAGGCCATCGCCTGGTCGTTCTTCCTGGCCGCCATCCCCATCGAGCGGGCCAAGGTCAACCGGCGCTCGGCCGCCGTGGCCGCCGAGCTCCTCGAGGACGAATGGAACCTTGTGATCTTCCCCGAAGGCGGGCGGTCACCGGACGGTTGGGCCCAACCCTTCCGGGGCGGAGCCGCCTATCTTGCCGTCAGAACCGGTCGGCCGGTCGTTCCCGTGCACCTGGCCAACACCCGCCACATCCTGCCCAAAGGGCGCACGGCGCTGCGTCCCACCCACACGACGGTCACTTTTGGCCAGCCCCTGTGGCCGGGAGAGGGCGAAGACTCCCGGAAGTTCTCTCTGCGCATCGAAGCGGCCGTGGCCGTACTGGCCAACGAGGAGACCACCGACTGGTGGACGGCCCGCAAGGCGGCCGCGGATGGCACCACGCCCTCCCTGCAGGGACCCGATGTGGCCACCTGGCGCCGGTCCTGGGCGCTTGAGCCGCATCCCGGTGACCGGGTGGAGACCACCGGCCCGAACGAGGACGGACTGAAGCCGGACTCCCGGCGTCCGACCTGGCCGAAGCGTCCCTCCTGACCCACGGATGACCCCGGGCTCCGGGCTCCGGCCTAGGAGGCCGATCGGGCCGCCGCCAGCCGCTCGGCCCGCAGGGCCTCCTCGTCATGGTCGTCCAGGGGATCGAGGGACTCCCCCACCGCCCACGAGAGGAGCAGATCGGCGAGGGCCGGATTGCGGGCCAGAACCGGACCGTGCAGGTAGGTGCCGACCACCCGGCCGGACCACGCCCCTTCGATCCCCGAGCCGTCACCGTTGCCCACGCCGGTCTCGACCCGGGCCAGTGGCCGGGATCCCGGCCCGAGCGTCGAGACCCCGCCATGGTTCTCGAATCCCGTCAGTTTCGGCCAGGGCGCCCCGTCGGCGCTCGGCGGACCGTCGGCACCGATCAATGCCGTCAACTCCCCCACCGCCCGGGGCCCGGGGCCCTTCCTTGTGACCAGATCCAGCAGACCAAGTCCGGCTCGGGGCTGGTCCCGGGCGTCCGGAAACGTCGTACCCAACAACTGGAATCCGGCACAGACTCCGAACACGACCGCGCCGTCCTCCACGGCCCGGACGAGACGGCCGTCTTCGATCAGTTCGGTGGCCGAGCGCACCTGGGGACCGTCTTCGCCGCCACCGAGACAGTAGAGGTCACCCGGTGGGAGGGGCTCGTGGGATGGGGCCTGGACCAGCGTGGCGTCGTAGCCGCGCCAGGTGGCCCGACGCAGCAGCACGAGGCCGTTGCCGCCGTCGCCGTAGGTGCCCAGAAGGTCCGGATGGACCACCACGATTCTCAACGGGCCTCGTGTCATCAGAGCCGGCTCCCCAGGTCGGAAAACGCGGTGTAGTTGCCGAGGAAGGTGAGGGCGCCCCCCGGGGGTGCCGTGGCCATGGCCAGATCAAGGGCTTCCAGCGGGTCCCGGGCGACCTGGTGGTCGACTTCGGCATACCGGAGACGGACGGCCAGGTCGAGACACCGGTCGCCGGCTGCCACCACGGACCTGCCCTGCAGGCGTTCGAAGGGAACGTCCCACAACCAACTGGGATCGGTCCCGTCAGCCGCCCGGGCGTTGATCGAGAGCACGACCGGCTCGTCGGGTTGACCCACTTCATCCAGAAGGTCGAAGATGGCCGTCCACCCGGCCGGGTTCTTCGCCAACAACTTGCGGACGGGATGCCCGTGACGCACGACCACGGCGAAGCGCCCTGCCACATTGGTTACCGCCGCCATGGCAGACAGGGCATCGTCGAAACTCCGCCCGGGGTACAGGGCCTCGGTGGCGACGGCCACCAGGGCTGCGTTGGAACGGTTGAACGCACCGGGCAGGCCAAGGGTGAGGGCGTGGCGGCTTCCATCGCTCAGGACCAGCTCCCGGTCGAGGACCTCACCATGGCACACCGGCCGGGCAAACGGGCAGTGGTCACAGGCCCACCCATCGGCCGAAAAGGCGATCCGACCCCCGCAGGCCGGGCAACCCACCGCATCCTCCCGCCACACCTGGCCGGCTCCAACCCACCAGATCCGTCGGGCCGGCCCGGCGGCCCAGACAACCATCGGGTCATCGGCATTGGCCACCACCACCGGCCCGTCGCCATCCTGGCCCTCGAATGCCTTCCGCCAGCGTTCGGCCAACAAGCGGACCTCGGCAACCCGGTCCAGTTGGTCGCGCGACAGGTTCAACAGGATCACCACCTCAGGGCGGGTCACCTCGAGCAGATGGTCGAGGTAGCTCTCGTCGACTTCAAGGACGGCAATCCGGGCCCGGGGGCGGTGGACCAGGGCCGCCACGTGACCGGCGGGCATGTTGGCTCCCGTGTCGTTCCAGGCCACCGAGTGGTCGTGCCCTCCCCCGAGGGCGGCCACCAGCAGCCGGCTCGTGGTGGTCTTTCCGTTGGTGCCCGACACCAGGGCCACCGTCTTGCCAGCGGTCAGGTTCCTGATGATCGCCGGGTCAAGGGCCAGGCCGACCCGGCCGCCGGCCACCGTGCCGCTCCCCCGGCCACTCACCCGGGAGAGGACGTTGACACCGTGGACGGCGAGCGCCGCCACCCGGGTTCTCATGGGGATGGGGGTCACCACAGGTGATGCCCCGGAACGACCGGGGTCTCCGATTGACGGCACCGGGGTGCCACCTCACCTCGCCCGCACCCGAACATGTCGCCACGCTACTGCCCCCTACCCCCGGACGCGACGAAGGGACCGCCGGGGGGAGCGATCCCTTCGTACTGACTCAGCGAG
>CAITPI010000059.1 GCA_903894295.1 uncultured Acidimicrobiaceae bacterium | reverse complement strand
TCGAAGCGGGGAGGGGGGTCATGGGAGGTTCCGGGCTGGCCAGGCAGTCAGTGCGGGAAGAGATGGCGCCAATCCTAGGACAGGTCCAGTTCGCCATCGGGCCGCAAGGTCCCGAGCCGACCGCAGCCCTCCTCGGTCATCAAGAGGTTGAGTTGATCGGCATCGGTGACGTTTGCCCAGGTGCGTCGTCCTTCCGGGGTGCGACCGGCCACCACGGCCCGTTCGGGCGTGCCGTCCCGGCCACAGGCGATCGAGTAGGTCTCGACCGTGATCTCTCCCTCGGCATCCCCGTCGGGGGCACACTGGGGCAGGGCCGCCACCGCCCGCTGGGGGTCGGCGTAGAGAAAACCACCGGAGTCGCTCATCACGATGTTCTCGGGCAGGTCAGCCGTGGCGACACCTCCGCCCCGCACCGGACCGGGTTCGGTGCCGTAGAGACCGAGGCTGTGCCGGGTCAGGTAGAAGCCGACCCCGGTGACGAGTCCGATGCTTCCGGGGTCCTGACGCAGCGTGTGCACCATGGTGGCGATGCCGTGACTGGAGTAGTTGAAGCCCGGTCCACCGGCAAAGGTCATGCCTCCGGTGACGGTGAACGGGGTGGTCGGATCCATGCCGAGTTCGGCTGACGCGATCTCCACGGCCGAAGGAAAGCAGGAGTAGAGGTCAAAGTGAGCGACCTCGTCGATGGTGATTCCGAGGAGGGTCAGGGCGGCCTGACCCGACAGGCGGATGGCGGGTGACGAGTGGAAGTTCTCCCGGTGGGAGAGAAACCAGTGGTCGGCGGCATCGGCCCCGGCCAGGGGAAAGACCCAACGCTCCCGCGGCACTCCGGCGGCCTCGGCCTCGGCTGCCGAGCACATGAGAAGGGCGGCCGCCTGGTCGACCTGGTTGTCGGCGCACAGCAGTTTTCTATAGGGCGGCGCCACCATCCGGTTGTCGTCTCCGACCGTGACGAGCTCTTCCGGGCTGCGGGCTGCGGGAAGCCAGGCGTAGGGATTGCCGGCCGCCACCTGGGAAGCTCCGGCCCACAGGGTTCCGAGGTGTTCAACATGCTCGTTGGGTGTCCGGCCCGTCTGGTCCCTCCAGGCGTGCTCGAAGAGGGGATAGACATGCAGGGGGGCATCGAGGCCCCGCGCCTCCTCGGCGGCGGTGGACGGGGCGAGATCGGTCCCGAAGATCAGTGGTTCGGGCGTGTCGACCAGCTGCACCGTCCAGGGCAGGACCGGACGGTCCGGATGGCGTTGGGCGGCGGTTTGGGTAAAGCCGGCGTCGCCCCCGGTGATCAGGGCCACCTCGAGGTCGCCCCGGGCAATGGCCAATGCCGTGGCGTTCACCAGGGCCTGGGGGGAGTTTCCCCCGGGGGTGGTGACCATCAACTCGGGCACCTCTCGTCCCATCCTGGTGGCAACCAACTCGGCCGGATTGACGTACTCCCAGGTGACCGGGGCGACAACCCGAACCGACTGGAGACGCTCCAGGAGACGGCGACCCACCGGGGCCGGTCCACCTGGTGATCCACCATCGCAGTCCTCCAACGCCCGTTCGATGGCCTCGACCATGAGATCGACGGGTTCCGGCCGGAAGGTCAGCCCCTGGTCGCCTTCGGTTCCCGGGCGATTGGTGACCTGGCCGACACCCACGATGACGGGGGTGGAGGGATCCACGTGCATGAGGTGACCAGCGTACCGGCCCCGTGGTGGACACGAGGCCATCCATCCTCTCCTGTAGGCCACGGTACAGTTCTGCCATGACCTATCTGTCAGTGGTTTACCCATGAGTTCCCCGCGACCGGCGTCCCCGTTCGACCAGTGGCTGGCCGGTGATGCCGAGGTTCTCGCCCTGCTCGGTGACGAAGCCGAGCGTCAGTCGACCACCCTGCAACTGATTGCCTCGGAGAACTTCACTTCGCCGGCCGTGCTGGCGGCGTCGGGTTCGATCCTCACGAACAAGTATTCCGAGGGTTACCCTGGTCGTCGCTACTACGGCGGGAATCAGGTGGCCGACCGGGTCGAGGACCTCGCCCGGGACCGGTTGTGTTCCCTGTTCGGGGCCGAGTACGCCAATGTGCAGCCGCACTCCGGGGCGAGTGCCAACCTGGCGGCGTACCAGGCGCTGCTGGAACCCGGGGACACGATCCTGGCCATGCGGCTCGACCAGGGAGGGCACCTGACCCATGGCTCCCCGGTCAACCTGACGTCGAAGATCTGGAACTTCGTGGCCTACGGGGTCACCCCGGCCAGTGACGATCCCGAGCACCCGGGTGAAGTCATCGACTTCGAGCAGGTGGCCGCCGTGGCCGAACGGGAGCGACCAGCGCTGATCGTGGCCGGAGCGACGGCCTATGCCCGGACCATCGACGCTGCGCCTTTCCGGGAGATCGCCGACTCGGTGGGTGCCCGTTTGATGTTTGACGCCGCCCACCCGGCCGGCCTGATCGCCGGCGGGGCCCACCCGTCGCCGGTGGGCATTGCCGACGTGGTGACTTTCACCACCCACAAGACCCTGCGGGGTCCCCGGGGAGGAGCCATTCTCTGCCGGGAGGAACTGGCCAAGTCGATCGACGCCGCCATCTTCCCCGGACTCCAGGGTGGACCCCTGGAGCACGCGATCGCAGCCAAGGCCGTGGCCTTTGCCGAGGCGGCCCGTCCCGAGTTCCGCACCTACGCCGCCCAGGTGGTTTTGAACGCCGGTGCCCTCGCGGCATCACTGCGCGCCGAAGGGTTCCGACTTGTCTCGGGAGGTACCGACAACCACCAGGTGCTCGTGGACCTGAGAACCTTCGATGACGACCTCACCGGAAAGGAAGCCCAGGAGGTCCTCGACCGGGCAGGTATCACGTGCAACCGGAACACCATTCCCGACGACCCCCGGTCGGCATTCGTGACGTCGGGACTCCGACTCGGTTCGGCGGCCCAGACCACCGTGGGCATGGGCGAAGACGAGATGCGGACGATCGGCTCGTTGATTGCCCGCACCCTGCGGGGCCGAAGTGACGAGGCGACCATCGTCGGCATCCGGGCGGAAGTCGCCGAGTTGTGTCTGGCCTTTCCGCCCTATCCCACGCTGTCCGGAGTGTGATCATCCGGTGAGCCGGTCGGGGATGACCCGGGAGCGAACCCCATGAGTTCGGGGATTCCCCTCAACTGGTACGTGGTCATCCTCGTGGTGGCCACGGTGGCCACCTGGCTGCTCACCTTCGCCGCCCGACGTCTGGCGATCGAGATGGGCTATGTGGCCCAGCCCGACGAGCGCAAGGTCCATCAGCAGGTGACGCCCCAATCCGGAGGTGTGGCCATGTTCGCCGGCATGCTGGTGGCCTGGGGCGTCGGCTCCTCCATCCCGGCCTTTTCGGGACTGTTCCGGGGCTCCAACGAGATCCTGGGTCTGGTGCTTGGGGCGGCGGCGATCTTTGTTGTCGGTGTCCTTGACGATCTCCGGGAGATGTCGGCTCCGGCCAAGATGGCCGGAGAGGTGCTGGCGGCCACCATCCTCTACTTCATGGGGGTGACGTGGTTCGAGTTCAAGGTGCCCCTGGCCGGACTGGTGCAGCTCTCGCCGCAGTGGACGCCGCTGTTGACCGCACTGTGGGTCGTGGCCATCACGAACGCCGTGAACCTGATCGACGGGCTCGACGGACTGGCGGCCGGCGTGGTGGCCATCGCCTCGGGCGCCCTGGCGGTCTACGGGCTACACCTGCAGCATCTCGGCAACCTCCCGACCGACAACATCGGACCTCTGATCGCCGTGATCACCTGCGGCATCTGCCTCGGGTTCCTGCCCCACAACTTCCATCCGGCCAAGATCTTCATGGGTGACGCCGGGGCGCTCCTGCTCGGACTGCTCATGGCCGCCTCGACGATGCTGATCGGCGGACGTTCGGCGGGAAACGTCGGGGGAGTGGCAGCCCACACCGGCCAGACCTACTTTTTCTTCGCCCCGCTGTTCATCCCGTTCTTCATTCTGGGGGTGCCCATCGTGGACATGGCGTTTGCCTTCGTCCGGCGCACGGCCAACCGCACCGGCTTCTCCACCCCGGACAAGAACCACCTCCATCACCGACTGCTGCGACTGGGCCACGGCCATCGTCGGAGCGTGCTCATCCTGTGGACATGGACGGCGCTGCTGTCCGGCCTCGTGCTCTTTCCGCTCTATGTCTCGAGCGTCAACGCCTTCATTCCCTTTGGGGTCCTGGCCCTCGGCGTCATCCTCTACACGCTGTTCCATCCGTCCCTCCGACGGGGCGACCAGAACAGCCCCGATGACGAAGTTGAGGCGGTCGAATACCCGGAAGACCTTGTTGCGCCAACCGGGCCTGCGGAAAGTGTCGGGACCGCCGATCACGGGCCAGCGGGCGGAGAAGCTCGTCAGGTCTGCCTGGCTGACCCGGGTGGTGAGGGTGACCCCGCATCCGGGGCCGACGGGGAAGTTGCCATCGCCACGGCTGCTTCCACGACTCAGGTGACCGGTGGCCCGGGCTCCGGCCCGGCCTGATGGTCGACCTGGCGACTGGCCCCGGCGGTTGACAGCGGCCGGGTTTGGCGTGGTGGCACCCGGCGTGGCAGTATGAGGCACGTGAACGTCTCCTCGTCCACCCGAATCGGGCCTAGATTCCACGGGTTCCTTGTGAACAAATTCACCGGTGGATGCCCGTTCGTCCGTGACGACCGTCTTCGTTCGTGATCGCCGGAATCGCCCGTGACCATGCCCTCCAACTTCTCTGCCGCCGCGTCGCGTGAGCGATCCCGAGTCTTCCCGACGGACGCCCGCTTCTCCGACCCCGCACGACGGTCAAGCACCGTCCGGCGAACCGGTCATTGGCGAAGGGGCCATGGCCTTCCTCACCCTGGGTTTGGGTACTGCCCTCTGTCTGGCGGCTGGATTCGGCCTCGGACTGCTGGTGGACCGCTGGCTGGGCATCTCGCCCTGGGGAGCGGTGGTCGGCGTGGTGGCGGGCATCGTGATGGCAATCCTCATGGCCGTCACAAAAATCAGGCAGTATCTACGGTGACGGTCCGTCGACCTTCTCCGGCCTCCGGGCCGGGAATCCTCCTCGAGGTCACCAGATAGATGTTCGCCCACTTCACCCTGCCCGACGTCAACGATGTCGCCCGCCGAACGGTGGGCGGTTCGCTCGTTGTCGGCCTCGGGCTGCTGATCGGCGGATTCTCCTTCGGCTACCTGCTCTTTGGCATCGGGGCCGCCATCGGTCTCGGCATGGGTGTGTTGAACCTCCGGTTGATCGGACGTTCGGTCAAGAAGGTGGCGGAACTCGACACCGAGAACAAGAAGCGGCCGTTGGCCGTCAACACCGTGGGTCGCATGGGCCTCATGACGGTGGTGGCGTTCGTGCTGATCATCGTTTCCCACCAGTTGGGAACCGGTGTGCTCATCGGACTGGTGGCGTTCCAACTGATCATGCTGGCCAACGCCGCCCGGTCGATGGCCAAGTCGGGCCCGATGACCTCGGTGGATGAGGTGATTACGGCCAACGTGATTGATGACGAGTTGGACGGTCCCGTGCTGAGCGAATCGGTTCAGCCGGTGGACGTCGTCGACGACGGAGAACGAGGTAGCTGACGTGGGAGTGATGCTCGGTGGCATGAACCTGATGGCCTCGGCCATTTCGGTGGGAGAACACCCAACCGTGCAATGGTTCGGTCTGACGATCGACATCGACACGGTCTGGGCGACCCTGATCGCCTCGGTCATTGTGGTCGCCCTCGGTCTCGTCATGCGGGCCAAGGTGACCTCGGGTGTCCCAGGCAAGTACCAGTTGGCCTGGGAGATGGCCCTCGAGGCAGTCCAGAAGCAGGTGGATGACTCGATCGGACCCCGGGGCAAGAAGGTCATCCCCCTCGCCCTGACCCTCTTCATCTTCATCTTCATCTGCAACCTGTTCGAGGTCTTTGGCATTGGTGCCACCTACGAGGTGCTGCCGGCGCCAACGGCCGACATCAACCTTCCCTTGGCCATGGCCCTCTACGTCATCGTGCTGGTGCACGTCGCCGCCGTGCGGAACCGGGGCGTGAAGGGCTACCTCGCCCACTACGTGACCCGGCCGTTCCCCATGTGGCTGTTCCCGGTCAACCTGTTCATGAACCTCGTCGACGAGATCGTGAAGCCGATCACGCTGACGCTGCGTCTCTTCGGCAACCTGTTGGCCGGTGGCCTGATGCTGTCGTTGCTGGCGGCTCTCGTGGTCTGGAAGCTCGGCCCGGTTCCGGTCGGCGGGATCCTGGCCACCCCCTTGACCATCGTCTGGAAGTTGTTCGACACCGGTATCGGTGCCATCCAGGCCTTCATTTTTGCCCTGTTGACCATTCTCTACTTTGATACGGCCATGGCCACGGAGGATGCTCACTAAGGTTCCATCCGGTCACGGTCACTTCGACCGCGGGGAAGGTCCGGTCCCCAGGCGCAGTACCCGACGCAGCACGTTCTTGACGGAAATCCAGTCTCACCAACCAACACAGCACAAAAGGAGCAGTTCACATGTCATCAAGTGCAACAAACCTCGACTCTGCGATCAAGATCGCTGGCGCCATGATCGGTGGCGGTTTGGCCCTCGGTGGCGGTGCCATCGGTGCGGCCATCGGTGACGGCCTGGCCGGTAGCCAGACGATCGCCGGCGTTGCCCGCCAGCCCGAGGCCCAGGGTCGCCTGACGACCATCATGTTCCTCACCGTGGGTCTGTGCGAGGCCGCCTACTTCATCAACCTGGCCTTCACCGCCCTCTTCATCTTCTCGCTCGGCAAGTAGTTCACCGGGCGGGGCTTGCGCCCCAACGAGGTTGCCCGGGCGGTTGTTCAAGGGCTTCGGGCCCTGACGGCAACCGGCCGCCCACCCCGGCAGTTTCCCTGTTTGGTTCAACGTTCTTCTCGAGTTAAGGATGATCGGCATGCTCATCGCAGGAAGCAACTTCCTGATTCCCAACGGAACCTTCATCGTGGTCCTGATCGCGTTCCTCATCGTGATCGGCGTGCTGGCCAAGGTGGCGGTGCCGCCGCTCAACGCGGCGTTGACCGAACGGCAGGACAAGATCCGCGGCGAGTTGGAGGCGGCGGACCAGGCCAAGGCGGACGCCGAAGAGGCCGACGCTGAACGCCGGAACACCCTTGAAGAAGCCCGGGCCCATGCCCGCGAGATTGTGGCGGGCGCCCAGGCCACCGCCGACAAGACGGTGGCCGCGGCCGAAGGCAAGGGACAGGAAGCCTACGACCGGATTGTGGCGTCGGCCGAGGCCGAAGTTGCCGTGGCCCGTCAGGCTGCGGTGGAAGAAGTGACCGCCCGGATCGGCGAGATTGTGCTGTCCGCCGCCGAGCGGGTCGTCGGCCGGGAGATCAAGGCCGCCGACCACCAGGACCTGATCGACGAAGCCATTGCTGCGGTCAGGGCCGAAGCCGGAAATACCGCCTCGGCCGGGGGCGCCCGGTGAATCCTGCCCTCCAGGGCTATCTGGCCGCCATCGAGGAAGCGCTGACCGCCTCGGGCACTCTCGCCCGGGCCGGAGAGGAGATGCGCGCCCTCGCCCGTCTGGTCGAAGGCAACGGTGAACTTACGCTGGCGTTGAACGACGGCTCGGTGCCGGTGGCCCAACGACGGGCGGTGCTCGACGCCCTGCTCAACGGGAAGGTCCTCGACGAAGTCCGTCATCTCGTGCACCAGGCGGTCACCACGGTGCCGGCCGCCGAGGTGGTCGCGTCGTTCCATGTGCTCGCCCAGTATCTCGAACACGCCGCGTCCACGAGTCCGGCGGCACCGGACGATCCGGTTGAGGTCCTCGGCTTGCGGGGCGCCCGCAACCGGGTGTCGGGTTACGCCGTGGCGGTGTTCGAAGGCGTTCCCACCAGCGAACTTGAAGAGATCGAAGACCAGCTGTTCCGCTTCGCCCGGACCGTGGAGTCCAACCGCTCCCTGCGGACGGCGCTCGGCGACCGCGACCTTCCCGTTTCGGTCCGCCAGGGTGTGGTCGCCTCGTTGCTGGCCGGCAAGGCGCTGGCTTCCAGTGTCCGGTTGGCCAACTACGCCATCAAGGGCGGCCGGGCCCGCGACATCGTCGCCACGCTCGACGTACTCGTCACGGACGCGGCCGAAGCCCGTGGTTGGCGGGTGGCCCGTGTCCAGACAGCGTCGTTGGTCAACGAGGCCCAGCAGGCTGCCTTGGCGGACGCCCTCGCCACCTTGACCGGCCATCCGGTCGACCTCCAGATCACCGAAGACCACGCCCTGATCGGTGGCGTGGTGGTCCAGGTCGGAGACCTCCTGGTCGACGGCAGCACGCGTCACCGTTTGAACGAACTGAAAGATCACCTGCGGGCTTCGGAAGAGGCCTACCAGGTTCCCGGGGCCCCGCAAGGGCCGCCTAGCGCAGAAGGAAGGAACACCGATGGCTGAACTCACCATCAACGCCGACGAGATCACGGCTGCCCTCAAGCAGTACGTGGAGGACTACACCCCGGCGGTCGGGACCGAGCAGGTCGGTCGCATCGTCGAAGTGGGTGACGGCATCGCCCGGGTGACCGGACTTCCGGGTGCCTCGGTCAACGAGATCCTGGAGTTCGAAGACGGAACCCAGGGCCTGGCCCTCAACCTTGACGAGGAGACCATCGGTGCGGTCATCCTGGGTGACGACACCGGCCTCGAAGAGGAGCAGCTGGTGAAGGCGACCGGACGCATTCTTTCGGTGCGGGTCGGCGACGCCCTCCTCGGACGGGTCGTGAACGCCCTCGGCGAGCCGATTGACGGCAAGGGACCGATCAACTCGGACATCACCCGCCGCCTCGAGGTGCAGGCCCCGGGCATCGTGAGCCGCCAGCCGGTGTCCGAGCCCCTCCAGACGGGCATCAAGGCCATCGATGCCATGACCCCCATCGGCCGGGGTCAGCGCGAACTCATCATCGGCGACCGCAAGACCGGCAAGACCACCGTCGCCATCGACACCATCCTCAACCAGAAGGGTCTGGGGGTGAAGTGCATCTACGTGGCCGTCGGCCAGAAGGCGTCGTCGGTGGCCCAGACGGTCGCCACCCTCGAGCGCTACGGCGCCCTCGAGTACACGGTGGTCGTGCTGGCCGCCGCGTCCGACGGAGCCCCGTTCAAGTACCTCGCTCCCTACTCCGGCTGCGCCATGGGCCAGCACTGGATGGAGAACGGCGAGCATGCCCTCATTGTTTACGATGACCTGTCCAAGCAGGCCGAGGCCTACCGTCAGCTCTCCCTTTTGCTGCGCCGTCCGCCGGGCCGCGAGGCCTATCCGGGTGACGTCTTCTACCTCCACAGCCGGCTGCTCGAGCGGGCCGCCAAGCTGTCGGATGCGGCTGGTGGCGGGTCGTTGACCGCCCTGCCCATCATCGAGACCAAGGCCGGCGACGTCTCGGCCTACATCCCGACCAACGTGATCTCGATCACCGACGGCCAGGTGTTCCTCGAGGCCGAACTGTTCTACGCCGGCATCCGACCTGCCATCAACGTCGGCATCTCGGTCTCCCGCGTGGGTTCGGCTGCCCAGGTCAAGGCGATGAAGTCGGTGGCCGGCTCCCTCAAGCTCGACCTGGCCCAGTTCCGCGAGCTCGAGGCCTTCGCCACCTTCGGCTCCGAACTCGACAAGGTCTCGCAGGCCCAGTTGGACCGGGGCTACCGGCTGACCGAACTGCTGAAGCAGGGTCTCAACTCGCCGGTCCCGGTGGAAGAGCAGGTGCTGGTGATCTTCGCCGGCTCCAAGGGCTACTGCGACCCGGTGCCGGTCTCCGAGATCCAGCGTTACGAGGCCGAGTTGCGGACCTACTTCCGGGCCAACCACGCCGATCTCCTCGAAGGCATCCGGACCTCGGGCAAGCTGCCCGAGGGCGATGTCCTGGAGAACGCCCTGGCGGCCTTCACGGACGCCTTCGACACCGGAGAGGATCACTAGCCATGGCCGGTGGTCAGGAGCGCATCCTGCGTCGACGCATCCGCAGCATCAAGTCGACGCAGAAGATCACGAAGGCGATGGAACTCATCGCCGCGTCGCAGATCGTGCGCGCCACCACACGTATCGCGGCAGCCAAGCCCTACCAGGAGGGCATGGCCCGTCTGGTCCTCGAAGCCGCCACCGCCGACCCCACCGCGGCCGGCCGTCTCCTCGGGACGCCGGAGAAGACCGAGCGGGTGGCCGTCCTTTCCGTGGTGGCCGACCGTGGTCTCTGCGGCGGGTACAACTCGTCCGTCCTGCGGGCGACCGAACGGCTGCTCGGTGACGACGCGCACCGGGACACCGAGTTCCGCCTCTTCACGGTGGGCAAGAAGGCCCAGGGCTACTTCCGCTTCCGGGGTCAGCCGGTCGAGCAGTCCTTCCTCGGGTTGAGCGAGCGGCCGACCTTCGCCGACGCCCGGGCGGTGGCCGAGGCCGTGCTGGGCCCGTTCGTGGCGGGCGAAGTGGACCAGGTGATCATCGTCTCCACCCGCTACATCTCGGCCGGCAGCCAGAAGGTGGAGGTCCGACAGCTCCTGCCTCTCGTCGACCCGCGCAACGAGGCCGACAAAGAGGAGTTCGCCGACGGCCCCGAGTCCCGCTCGGTGACCCCCCATGATTCGCCCAAGCTGGGCTACACCGAGTTCGAACCCGACGCCGGGATCCTGCTCGAGACCCTCGGGCCGAGGGCGGCCGAGACCGAGATCTTCGGCGCCCTTCTCGAGGCGTCCGCATCCGAGTTGACCGCCCGTCAACGGGCCATGGCGGCCGCCACCGACAACGCCGGCGAACTGATCAAGAAGTACTCGCGCATCATGAACCGGGCCCGCCAGGACACCATCACCACCGAGATCATGGAGATCGTCAGCGGAGCGGAAGCGCTTCGCTCCGGTGCCGACGATGACCCGTCCGGCGTGATGATCGAGGTGCAGGCCCCATGAATTTCCCCCCGGCCGCTTTGGCCAACGCTGTATCCCATCGCCACCACGTCACGTTTGAACACGTCACGTTTGAACAAGGAGTGTTCCACTCATGACCGTTACGCAAGCCTCAGAGACCGAAACTGCCAACCTGCCCACCGGCCGGGTCGTGGCCATCGCCGGACCGGTCATCGACGTGGAGTTCCCGCCCCACGCCTTGCCCGAGATCAACGGTGCCGTCGAGGTCACCGCCAATCTCGAAGGCAAGGACGAGGTCATCGTGGCCGAGGTCGCCCAGCAGATCGGTGACGGTCGGGTCCGTTGCATCTGCCTGAAGGCCACCGACGGTCTGACCAGGGGCGCCGTGGTGCGCAACCTCGGTCGCGGTCTCACCGTGCCGGTGGGGGACGCCGTGCTCGGTCACGTGTTCAACGTGCTCGGCCAGCCGCTCGACACCGATGACATCGGCCCGGTGGAGGCCCACTGGGAGATCCACCGTCCGGCTCCGGACTTCGACAGCCTCGAGCCCCGGGCCATCATGTTCGAAACGGGCATCAAGGTGATCGACCTGCTCGAGCCCTATGTCCAGGGTGGCAAGATCGGCCTCTTCGGCGGTGCCGGCGTGGGCAAGACGGTGTTGATCCAGGAGATGATCAACCGCGTGGCCACCAACCACGGTGGTGTGTCGGTATTCGCCGGTGTCGGTGAGCGCACCCGTGAGGGCACCGACCTCTGGATCGAAATGCAGGAGTCCGGCGTGATCGAGAAGGCCGCCCTCGTCTACGGCCAGATGGATGAGCCCCCGGGTGTCCGCCTCCGGGTGGCCCTCGCCGCCCTGACCATGGCCGAGTACTTCCGGGACGTCCAGAACCAGGACGTACTCCTCTTCGTCGACAACATCTTCCGCTTCGTCCAGGCCGGCTCCGAGGTGTCCACCCTGCTCGGCCGCATGCCTTCGGCCGTGGGCTACCAGCCCACCCTGGCGGACGAGATGGGTCAGCTGCAGGAGCGGATCACCTCGACCCGGGGCCGTTCGATCACCTCGCTGCAGGCCGTCTACGTTCCCGCCGACGACTACACCGACCCGGCGCCGTTCACCACGTTCACCCACCTCGATGCCACCACCGAGCTGTCCCGTGACATCGCCTCGCTGGGTATCTACCCGGCGGTGGACCCGCTGGCCTCGACCTCGAACATCCTGGCTCCCGAGATTGTCGGGGATCGTCACTACAACGTGGCCCGCCGGGTCCAGGGTGTGCTCCAGCGCTACAAGGAACTCCAGGACATCATCGCCATCCTCGGTCTCGACGAACTGTCCGAAGAGGACCGGGTGACCGTGAACCGGGCCCGCAAGGTCCAGCGCTTCCTGTCACAGCCCTTCAACGTGGCGGAGATCTTCACCGGCATCAAGGGTGTGACGGTCCCGATCGCCGAGACCGTCGAGTCGTTCGAGGCCCTGGTCAACGGTGACCTCGACCACGTCCCGGAGCAGGCCTTCCTGAACGTGGGTGGCGCCGAGTCGGTGCTGGCCAAAGCCCACGAACTCGAAAACAACTGACCGGAGCCCGTCATGGCCGATGCCAATCTTTTCCACGTCGAACTCGTCACCCCCGAGCGCATCCTCCTGGCCGGCATGGCGTCGGAAGTGGTGCTGCGCACGGCGGAAGGTGACATCACCATCCTGAACGGACATGCTCCCCTGGTGGGCTCGGTGGAGACCGGGGTCGTTCGGGTGACCGACGAGGAAGGAAACGTCCAACGGGTGGCGTGCCGGGACGGTTTCATCCAGGTTGACTATGAGGTGCCGATCGGGGACGAGACCGGGAACCGGGTGACCCTGCTCGTTGGCGTGGCGCTTCTGGTCGAGGAGATCGACGAAGCCGGTGTGCGGGCCGAACTCGAGGCCGCCGAGTCTGCGCTGGCGCTGCTCACCGGGTCCGGCCGCTCCGGGGAGACCGAAGACGGTCCGGACCTCGAGTTTCTCGCCGCCGAAGGCGAAGTGCAGTGGGCCGAGGTGCGACTCGAAGCGCTCGACGCCGAATCCAGTCACGCCTGAGTCCGGTATCCATCCCGGACCTTGGCCCGACGGGCTCAGTCGAAGTCGATGGCGCTGTACTCGGAGAGTTTGGCCAGTGGATGCCGGGCCTCGATGAGGCGGACTGTGCCCGACTTGGATCGCATGACCAGTGACTGGGTGGTGGCCCCGAACTCGTCGAAGCGGACGCCTTTCAGCAGTTCGCCGTCGGTGATGCCGGTGGCGGCGAAGAAGCAGTTGTCGCCCCGCACCAGGTCATCCGTGGTGAGCACGGCATCGAGGTCGTAGTCGAGGTCGAGGGCAGCCTGGCGCTCCCCGTCATCGCGGGGCCACAGGCGACCCTGGATCTCGCCACCCATGGACTTGAGGGCGGCGGCGGCAATCACGCCTTCGGGGGTACCGCCGATGCCCACGAGAAGGTCAACTCCGGTCTCGGGCCACGACGTGGCGATTGCTCCGGCCACGTCACCATCGGTGATGAGCCGGATCCGGGCCCCGGTGGAGCGGACCTCGGCGATGAGGTCGGCGTGACGGGGGCGGTCCAGGATCACGACGGACAGGTCGCGCACCGAGGTCCCGTGGGCATGGGCCACGGCGGCCACGTTTTCGGCGATCGGCTTGTTGATGTCGATGGCCCCCTTGCCCCGGGGGCCCACCGCCAGCTTTTCCATGTAGACGCAGGGTCCCGGATCGAACATCGTTCCTTCATCCGAGACGGCGATGACCGCGAGGGCCCCACCCCGGCCGAGAGCCGTCGACGTCGTCCCGTCGATGGGGTCGACGGCGATGTCGGTCTTGGGCGGTGAACCGTCCCCGATCCGCTCGCCGTTGAAGAGCATCGGGGCTTCGTCCTTCTCGCCTTCGCCGATCACCACGATGCCGTCCATCGCCACGCTGGAGAGCACCACCCGCATGGCGTTCACGGCGGCCCCGTCGGCGCCTTCCTTGTCACCGCGCCCCATCCAGCGGGCCGCGGCCATGGCGGCCGCTTCGGTGACGCGGACGAGTTCCAGTGCGAGATTGCGATCCGGGGTCTGGGCGGTCTGAGGCACGCCCGTACGATAGTGGGAATCGGGACCCCGGGTCTGAACATCGTCCGCTCGACGGTGTCCGCCGGGCATACTGTCGGCATGGATCACGTGCTGGTGTCGACCAGCGGACCCCTGGAAGGGACCGTGCGGGCGGGCGGGGCCAAGAACTCGGTCCTGAAGCTGATGGCAGCCTGCCTGCTGGCCGAAGGCCGTCACCGCCTGCGCAACGTTCCGCGGATCACCGATGTGGCGATCATGGCCGAAGTGCTCGAAGCGATGGGCGTGACGGTCTCCTGGGGAGACGAGGACGGGGAGCTCCTCATCGACACCCCGGCCGAGATCCACCCGGAAGCCCCCCACGAACTCGTGGAGAAGATGCGGGCCTCGGTGGTGGTGCTCGGACCGCTGCTGGCCCGTTGCGGCCGGGCCAAGGTGTCGATGCCCGGCGGTGACGATTTCGGTCCCCGTCCGATCGACATGCATCTCCGGGCCCTCGAGACGATGGGCGTGGTCTTCCACTCGTCCCACGGCTACGTCGAAGGAGCGGTGGAGTCCTCGGTGTCGGGCCTGCCCCGGCTGCTGGGTCAACGGATCGTCCTTGACTATCCCAGCCACACGGGCACCGACAACGTGCTGATGGCGGCGGTGCTGGCCAAGGGCACCACCATCATCGAGAACGCCGCCCGGGAGCCTGAGGTCATCGACCTCGCCGAGTTCCTGAACGCCATGGGCGCCAGGATCACCGGGGCCGGCACGTCGACCATCCAGGTGGAAGGGGTCGCCTACCTCAATCCTGCGTCCCATGCCGTCATTCCCGACCGGTTGGTGGTCGCCACGTTTCTGGTGGCGGCCGGGCTGGTGGGGGGCGAAGTCACCGTTCAGGACGGCCGGGCCGACCACATGGACATGCTGCTCCGGAAACTCGAAGCCACCGGGGTCCACATCAGCCAGGAGCCCGAGGGCCTCCGGGCCGGTCGGGAGCCCGGAGTCCGGCCGAGAGCGGTCGATGTGGCGACGCTGCCGTATCCGGGATTCGCCACCGACTACAAGCCGCTGTTCGTGACGTTGCTGACGGTGGCCGAGGGCGTCGGCATCGTCACCGAGAACCTCTTCTTCGGCCGGTTCCGCTATGTGGAGGAACTCCGGCGCATGGGAGCGGACATCCGGACCGAAGGCCATCATGCTGTGGTGCGCGGGGTGGCCCACCTCTCGGCGGCGCCGGTGCGGGCGTTCGATGTCCGGGCCGGTGCGGCCCTCGTTCTGGCCGGCATGGTGGCCGAAGGGGAAACGGTGATCAGCGATGCCCGCCACATCGACCGGGGGTATGAGGACCTGGCGGGGAAACTGGCCGCCCTCGGGGCTCCGGTCCGGCGCCAATGACCCCCCTCGGGGAGGGATAACCTCGCCGGATCATGCCTGTCACCCGCAACTCCGATCCCGAGGCCCTGTTCCGCGCGGCGAAAGCCGGAGAACGGGTGGCCTTGCCCCGACTGCTTTCGCTCGTCGAACAGGGCGGGCCGGCCAGCCGGGCCGTGGCCGAAATCGCCTACCGCGCCCCTGACGAGTCCTACTCGGTCGGCATCACCGGCGCTCCGGGAGCCGGCAAATCGACCCTGACCAACCAGATCATCACCCAGGCCATCGAGCGGGGCTTTGACGGCGCCGACCGGGTGGCGGTGCTGGCCATCGATCCCTCCTCCCCGTTCTCGGGTGGGGCCATCCTTGGCGACCGGGTCCGCATGCAGAACCACTCACTCGATGACCGGGTGTTCATCCGCTCGATGGCCACCCGCGGCCATCTCGGTGGCCTGGCCGTAGCCGTGCCTGATGCCCTCCGGGTCCTCTCGGCCGTCGGGTTGCCGTTGGCCATCGTCGAAACCGTCGGGGTCGGCCAACAGGAGGTGGCGGTGGCGGCGGCCACCGACACCACGGTGGTGGTGATGAATCCCGGATGGGGTGATGCCATCCAGGCCAACAAGGCCGGCCTGATGGAGATCGCCGACCTGTTCGTCATCAACAAGGCCGACCGGGCCGGGACCCGGGAGACCCGACGGGATCTCGAACTGATGCTGGATCTTTCGGCACCCGAGGCATGGCGGCCCACGATTGTCGAAACGGTGGCGTCCGAGGGCAAGGGCGTGGCCGAACTGTGGGACGCCATTGGCGAACACCGGAACCATCTCGTCACCTCCGGCCGCCTCGAGGTGGCCCGGAGGACCCGGATGGAGCGCGAGTTCCACCAGGTGCTGCTCATCCGCCTCCAGGAGGTCATCAACGAGATGGAGGACCAGGGCAGCTTCGTCGGGGCACTGGAGGAGCTGGCGGCCGGTGCGAGCGATCCTTACCGGGCTGCCGACGAAGTGCTCGTCCGGCTCGGGGTCATGGCGGCTCCGGGCGGTCCCGGGGGGTCCACCGCTGGTGGTTGACCCAACCGGGAGAGGAGTCGACGTGGCGGCCCGCGCCACCTCCGGCGACCGGCCGAGACAGGCCGTGGTGCCGGTTGAAGAGGATCCTCTCTGGTTCCAGCGGGCCGTCTTCTACGAAGTGCTGATCCGCGGGTTCTTCGACGGGAACGACGACGGTGTGGGGGACATCGACGGGCTGATCTCGAAGTTGGACTACCTCGAGTGGCTGGGCGTCGACTGCCTGTGGCTCCTGCCGTTCTATCCCTCTCCCCTGAAGGACGGCGGGTATGACATCAGCGACTATCGCTCGGTGCATCCCGAATCCGGCACGGTCGACGACCTGCGTCGGCTCCTCGAGGAGGCCCACGCCCGGGGCATCCGGGTCATCGCCGATCTCGTGATCAACCACACCAGCGACCAGCACCCGTGGTTCCTCGAGTCTTCGTCCAGCCGGGACAATCCCAAGGCCGACTGGTATGTGTGGAACGACGACGACCAACGTTGGCCCGAGGCCCGGGTGGTCTTCGTCGATGTCGAGCGCTCGAACTGGGCCTACGAGCCCAAGCGCAACCAGTACTACTGGCACCGCTTCTATACGCACCAGCCCGACCTCAACTACGACAATCCCGAGGTCCGCGACGCCGTGCTCGATGTGGTGCGTTTCTGGCTGGACCTGGGTCTTGACGGGTTCCGGCTCGATGCGGTGCCGTATCTTTGCCAGGAAGACGGCACCAACGGCGAGAACCTGCCCCAGACCCATGAGTTCATCCGCCGGTTGCGGAAGGAACTCGACGAGCACTACCCGGGCCGGATTCTCCTCGCCGAAGCCAACGGCTGGCCCACCGACGTGGCGGAGTACTTCGGGGACAACGACGAGTGCCATCTGTGTTTCAACTTCCCGTTGATGCCCCGTCTGTTCATGGCAGTGCGGCGGGGACAGGCCATGCCCGTCACCGAGATCATGGGCCAGACCCCGGAAGCACCGTCAAGGGGTCAGTGGGCCATCTTCCTGCGGAACCACGACGAACTGACCCTTGAAATGGTCACCGAAGAAGAGCGGGACTACCTCTTCAGCGAGTACGCCAAGGACCCCCGCATGAAGCGACACATGGGGATCGGCCGTCGTCTGGCCCCACTGCTCGACCGGGACCGGCGTCTGTCGGAACTGCTCTTCTACCTGCTCTTCACCCTGCCCGGATCGCCCGTCCTCTACTACGGCGACGAGATCCGGATGGGCGACAACTTCTATCTGGGCGACCGGGACTCGGTGCGCACCCCGATGCAGTGGACACCGGACCGCAACGGGGGCTTCAGTCGGGCCGACTTCGCGTCGCTCTACCTGCCACCCCTGATGGACCCGCTCTACGGATTTGCCGCCGTCAACGTGGAGGCCGAGCAACGGGACACCAGTTCGTTCCTGCACTGGATGCGCCGACTCCTTGCCGTCCGGCGCCAGTTCCCCGTGTTCGGCACCGGGACCTTCGAGTTGGTGCCGGCGGCCAATCCGGCCGTGTTGGCCTTTGTCCGGGCGCCCCGTCCCGGGAACCACGACCCGGCGGAGTCCTTCTCCAATCCGGTGCTTTGCGTGCACAACCTGAGTGCCCTGGCCCAGCCGGCGGAGTTGACCCTCGGGGCCTGGTCAGGTCGCCAACCGGTCGAGCTCCTCGGTCGGGTGGCGTTCCCATTGGTGGGGGAGTTGCCGTATCCGATCACGCTCGGCCCGCACGGTTCGATCTGCTTCGAACTGGTCTGAGCGGCCGGAGACCGGCGGGGAAAGCGCCTGGGCTCAGGCGTTGTCGCCGGAGATGTTCGCCACGATCTCCCGGGCGGCCTCTTCGGGGTTGACGATGTTGATCAGCACACCGGTGCCGAGTTCGAAGCCGGCCACCGTGGTGAGCTTCGGAACGATGTGGACGTGCCAGTGGAACGGCTCGGGCGCCCGGTAGGGGGCGGAGTGGAAGACGAGGTTGTAGGAGACGTCGCCCACACTCTTCTTCAGGGCGGACAGCGAGATCCTGAGGGCCCGCCCGATGGCAACGAGATCCGGCGCCGGAGAGTGGTGCAGGTGGGGATCGTGGTCACGCGGGATGACCAGCATCTCGTAGGGGGCACCGCTCCAGAACGGGCAGATCACCATGACTCGCTCGTCGGAGTAGACCACGCGGTAGCCGACGTTCTCTTCGGCATCCATGGTCGTGCACAACAGGCAGCGACCGGAGAAGCGGGCGAATCCGGCCTGCTCCTCGACGACCTCGCGCGGGACGAAGGACATGCCCAGCAACTGGCCGTGCGGATGTTCGATCGATGCTCCCGCTTCGCGACCGGAGTTCACGATGGCCTGGGAGTACCGCAGGCCCGGAACCGATGTGTGGGCGGCCATGCGGTCGCTGATGGCCTGCATGACCAGCGTGGTCTGCTCGTCGGTCAGGTCCGGCCAGGGAACGTCGTGATCGGGTGAGAACACGATGACCTCGTGGATGCCACCGGCCGTGGCTTGGGTGAAGACCGGTCCCCGGTTGGTGACGACGAACGGCGCCGAGCCTTCGAACGCGGGGTACAGGTTGGGCACCACCCGGACCTGCCAGTTGCCGTTGTCGTCGAGCAGTTCCAGGGTGGCGTCACGTTCGTTTTCGTTGCCGGGGCAGAACGGGCAGGGCCCGCTGGTGTCGGCCTGGGTGGAGGCCGCCCGGGCGGAGAAAGCCTTCGGTCGGTCGGCCCGGTCGGTGTTGACCACCACCCAGCGGCCGGTCAACGGGTCAAGGCGAAGTTGGTTCATCGTTGATCGACGCGGACCTCTAGGGTGACAGCTCAGGCTGATCCGTTCCTTTCGTTTCTAACCTACCTTGTCCGATGCGCTGCCCGGGGCTTTGCCGACAAGTTCCCGGCTGTGCACGTTCAGGCGGCCGGCGGTGGCACACTGGGCCGATGCCGCCTGGTCCGACTCTCCTGTCAGCCCGTCTTCTCCTGGCTGACCACGCCTTTGACCGGTCGGCCACCTACGACCTGGTACTTCTGGCTCATGTGGCCGCCGTGGTGGTGTCGTTCATCGCCCTGGCCGTGGCCGGCGGATCGGCCCACCTCCTCGGCCGACGGGGCGCTGGGCATCCGGACGGGACCGCGGGCCTTGGCGAATCGCTCGTCCGCTACTACCGGCCCGGAGTCAACTGGGCCGGCCGGGCTGTGATGGCCGTTCCCGTGCTCGGTATCGTCCTGGTGTTCATGAGCAACGGCTACTGGCACTTCTCCGATCCCTGGATCGGCGTGGGCTTGGTGGTGTGGCTGGTCGTGGCCGGTCTTGACGAGGCGTTGCTGTGGCCGGCGGAGCGCCTGGTCCAGCGCAGCGTGCATCCGTCGGACCAACAAGGACCCGATGGCGACGATGCGACCATCGACCGCATGGCGGCGCTACGCCGGATCGTGTGGTGCTCGACCGCTTCGGTTGTCCTGTTGGCCGTGGCCGTGGTCGTGATGGTGGCCAAGCCCTGAGCATCCGACCGTCTCCGGACCTCCCGCTTGGTCCGCTCGGACCGAAGGGCCCCGGGCCCGGGCCCGGCGGCGGTCAGGCCGGGCTGAAGGTGCAGGGCAGGTGCTTGATGCCGTTGATGAAGTTCGACCGCAGGCGGTCCGGCTCTCCGCTGGCGGTGATGTCGGGCAGTCGGGTCAACAGCTGACGCAACATCACGTCGATCTCCCGTCGGGCCAGGTGGGCCCCGAGGCAGAAGTGGGGACCGGCGGCCCCGAATCCGATATGGGGATTCGGGTTGCGGCGCACGTCGAAGGAGTACGGATCGGCAAAGACGTCTTCGTCCCGGTTGGCCGAGTTGTAGAAGAGGACCATCTTCTCGCCCTCTTTCAGTTCGACGCCCGAGAGCACCGTGGGTTCGGTCACCGTGCGGCGCATGTAGATCACCGGGGATCCCCACCGCACGATCTCGTCCACGCCGGTGGTGGCGGTGCCCGCCGGGTCGGCCTGCCAGATGGCCCGCTGGTCGGGATACTCGGTGAAGGCCCACAGGGCATGGGACAGGGCGTTGCGGGTCGTCTCGTTCCCGGCGGTCAGCAGGAGGATGAAGAAGGACGCCAACTCGCCATGGGTGAGGGATTCACCGTCGATGTTGGTGGTGATCAACGCCGAGGTCAGGTCATCGCCCGGGTTGTCCATCTTCTCGGAGGCGATCCCCTGCATCAACTCGGTGAGTTGCGCCCCTGCCGTGAGGAACGCGATCACCGGGTCGGTGCCCTCGGGGATGTATTCGAAGTCGCCGTTGGAGAGGATGATGTTCGAGCACCGGAAGACCGTGTCGTACTCCGAGGGCGGAACGCCCATCATGTCGCAGATGATCTCGAGGGGGAGGGCCGCTGCCACCTCGGTGACGAAATCACACTCGCCAAGTCCCTGGATCCGGTCGATCACCCGGTCGGCCACGGCCTCGATGCCGTCTTCGATGGCTTTGATCCGACGGGGATTGAACGCCTGGGACACGATGCGGCGCAGGCGGGCGTGGCGGGGGTTGTCCGTCGAGATCATCCCGGCGAAGTACTCGACCATCTCGGGCGGGAGGTCCAGGATGCTCACGGCACCTTTGCCCGAGCAGAAACGGTCGGGGTTCCGGCTGATCTCCAGGATGTCGGCGTGACGCACGACGGCCCGGTAGCCCGGGCCCGGTTCCGGGGCGAACTCGAACTCGCTGCGCAGGTCGGGCTCGGCGAAGAAGGCCAGTGGCCGCTCCTTGCGCAACAGGGCGAACGCCCCTTCCCGCTCGGTCCACGGCCGGTCCCAGAACTCGATGTCCGAGAGGTCGATGTCGTCAAGCGCCAGAACGGAATCAGGAATCATGACCGCCACCCTAGTGACCGCCTCGTTGTCGGCGCCACGACGGTCGCAAGGCTGGTCCCGGGTGGTGTCACCGGGTCCGGGGCAGTGTCCAATCCGGCCTCGGGAACCCGGCCGACGAGCCGGGGAAGTAGCCGAAGTGGGGCATGGTGCGTCGTCGGGGGAAAGGGTAAGTGTCGGCCGGACTCGGAAGAGAACCCTGGATTTTCAACGGTTCCGGTCGACCTGTCCACCAGCGAACACGGGCCGGAGTGGCATTCTTGCAAAATATGATCGGTTTAGTAAAGTATTGCCTCGTCAGGAAATCGGACGGTCGCCCCGGCGGTTGGCCGGGGCCGGAGAGGCCGGGTACAAATCCGGTCCAACCGGCCGGTAGAATGAGGGAAGATGGAGGAACGGGTGAACGTAAGCATCGTTGACGGAGCGACCCGTCGGGCCCAGGTGGAGCGCAACGGGGAACTTGACGCGCTGCGCATTGAGATGGCGCGCCACGCCGAAGCCTTCGAGACGGCTCCGACCTCCCACATCATGGCCTGGGCCATCGAGCGCTTCGGGGCGAAGTTGGCCCTGACCTGCTCGTTCCAGGAGGCGGCACTCATCGACATCGCCGTGGCCATCGAGCCCCGGATCGAGGTGATCTTTCTGGACACCGGCGACCACTTCCCGGAGACGCTTCAATACGTCGAGACGATCCGGAACCGTTACGACCTGAACCTCACGGTCACCTCTCCGGTGGACGGAGCCGCCGCGCATCCGTGCGGGACGGCCCAGTGCTGCGAGTTCCGGAAGGTCCGGCCGCTCCAGCGTGCCCTTGAGGGATACGAGGCATGGGCCACCGGCCTCAAGCGGGTGGATGCACCCACCCGCCGGGCCGCTCCGATCGTGACCTACGACGAGACGTGGGGGAAGGTGAAGGTCAACCCGTTGGCCACCTGGACCGAGCAGGACCTCCTCGGGTACATGCGTGACCATGACATCCCCACCCATCCCCTGCTCGCCCAGGGCTACCAGTCGATCGGCTGTGCGTCGACCACCCGTCCGGTGGCTGTGGGAGAGGATTCCCGGGCCGGCCGTTGGTCCGATTCCGACAAGGTGGAGTGCGGCCTGCACCTTTGAGCAGCCCTGATCTCCCCGGTGGCCCCGACCAGGAGGGACCGGAACACCTCCCCTCCGTCCAGTCACCCGCCCGCACGACCTTGGCCACGGGAACCGAAGACATGGGGCGTCCCGGGCGCACCGGCACCTGATCTTCCCGGAAGTTCCTGTCCACCCCATTCGCTCCCTCGCCGGGCGGCACCGCCACCAGGCCCCTCTGACCCTCACGAGCAAGGACCGTCATGACCAAAGACCGCGATGAACTCTACGGACTGAACATCCGGGGCCCCGAGCGTCCGATGAAGTTCGTCACCCCCTACCGGAGTATCGGTGAGTTGAACGAGATCGAGCGGTTCAAGCTCGAGCGCCATCCTCTCGAGATCGCCGATGCCATCATCGACACGTACTCGGTGGAGGGACCGGCCGGCATCGCCAAGGTGCCCGGTGAGGTCGAACGACTGAAGTGGGCCGGCATCTACCCCCAGAAGCAGGGCGGTGACGCCTTCATGATGCGGGTCAAGGTCCCTGGTGGATATCTGACCGCCGCCCAGATCCGGGAGATCGGCGTCGTGGCCGACGCGTTCGGGGAAGGTCCGGATGGCACGGAGAGCCGGATCTTCGGTTCGCGCCACGCCGATCTCACCACCCGTCAGACCGTCCAGATCCACTGGCTGCGCATCGAGGACATTCCCCGCATCTGGCGTCGCTTTGCCGCCGTCGGCCTCACCACGGTGCAGGCGTGCGGGGACTCGGCCCGCAACGTGCTGTGCTGCCCGGTCGCCGGCGTGGACGCCACCGAAGCGTTCGACGCCCGTCCGATCGCCCAGGCGGTCTCCGACTTCTTCACCGGCAACCGGGAGTACGCCAACCTGCCCCGCAAGTTCAAGCTCTCGGTGTCGGGCTGCACCGAGGACTGTGCACAGGCCGAGATCAACGACATCGGACTGTGGCCCGCCCGCAACGAAGCCGGCGAGCTGGGTTTCAACCTGTTGGTGGGGGGTGGACTGTCCGACGGTGAACGGATGGCCACCGACCTTGACGTGTTCGTCGCCCAGGACCAGGCCGTCGAGGTGACCCGGGCCATCGCCCAGCTGTTCGGTGAGCTCGGGAACCGCGAAAACCGCGGTCTGGCCCGCATGCGCTACCTGGTCCAGGAGCTCGGCCCGGAAGGGTTCCGGACCGAGCTGGCCAACCGGGCCCGGTTCGATCTGGCGCCGGCCGGAGAAGAACTGACGACCCGGTACCGGGGTGACCACGTTGGGGTGCACGCCCAGAAGCAACCGGGTCTCTTCTACGTCGGGTGTTCGGTGCCGGTCGGGCGGATGGTGGGTCTGGAACTGGTCGAGGCGGCCCGGTTGGCCGAGACCTACGGCGACGGAACGGTCCGTGTCGGCACCGACCAGAACATTACGTTCACCGGTATCCCCGAAGCGAAGCTGGACGCCTTCCTGGCCGAGGATCTCCTGGCCAAGTACTCGCCCTTTCCCGGCCCCTTCACCCGGGGTGTGGTGGCTTGCACCGGATCGGAGTTCTGCCGCTACGCCATCGTCGAGACCAAGGAGCGGGCCGTCAAATGGGCCCGTTTC
Organism: uncultured Acidimicrobiaceae bacterium; assembly: GCA_903894295.1. Classification (GTDB taxonomy): domain Bacteria; phylum Actinomycetota; class Acidimicrobiia; order Acidimicrobiales; family RAAP-2; genus Bog-756. The sequence continues at coordinate 3,081 of CAITPI010000059.1, read as the reverse complement.
CTCGACGAGCAGTTGGCCGGGGAGCCGGTCGGGGCCGTGCCGGTCGACGGGGTGCGACCCGGTCTGCCGGCGGACGCCGGGATCATCCGGATGCACTTCTCGGGGTGTTCGGCGAGTTGTGCCCAGCCCCAGATCGCCGACATCGGGTTCCGGGGTGAGGTGGCCCACGTGGGCAACCATCTGGCCGAAGCGGTCGACATCGGCCTGGGCGGGTCGCTCGGTCAGGACGCCGGATTCATCGACTGGGTGGAGCACGCCCGTCCGGTGAACGACGTTCCAGACGCCCTGCTGCGTGTCGTCCGGCGCTACCAGAGCGAACGTGGAGATGAAGAGACCTTCCACAACTGGGCCCGACGGGTTCCGAACCAGGAGTTGCGGGACACCCTGGGTGGAACCGACGCCGGGGCGGAGGTCCGATGAAGCCGTATCGCCTGCGCCAGGAGATCAACGGGATCGAGGAGCCGCCGGGCAAGACGTGGTTCTGGGAGCTCGAAGCGGCGGTCATCGATGCCGACCGTTGCATCCAGTGCGGGACCTGCATCGCCGCCTGTCCGTCCAACTCGCTCGCCACCGACCCTGACACCGATCTGCCGTCATTGGTCAAAATGTGCACCGGCTGCTCGTTGTGCTGGGACTTCTGCCCCCGGGCCGGACTGCGTTACGAAGCCCTCTGGCCCCCTTCGACCCTGACCGGTGGATCTCCGGGTGACGATGCCGTGTCCGGTCACACGTTGTCGGGTGACGACCGGGCTGCCGTCGTGGCGGTGCCGGTGGCCAGCCCGACCACCCGCCGGGACCCTTCTGACACCTACTGGAAGATCAGCGGAGGGCCACCCGGGGACGGGCTGGGGGCGGTGCTCGACTCGTATGCCGTGCGGGCCGGCGCCCGACCCGAGTACGCCCAGGACGGTGGGGTGGTCTCGGCCCTGTTGCTGGCCGCTCTGGCCCAGGGGGAGATCGACGGCGCCCTCGTGACCCGGCCCAGCCAGGACAGGGATGAACCGTGGAAGGGAGTGGCCCACATCGCCACCACGGCCGGGGAGATCACGGCGGCGGCTGGTAGCTACTACAACCAGACCATGGCGCTGGCGGCCCTTGATCTCTCGGCCTACAACCTGGGTCCCAAGCCGCGTATCGCCGTCGTCGGGACGCCATGTGAGATCCAGGGATTGCGGGCCATGCAGTCCCGGAAGTGGTCGACCGGTCTCCACCGGGTTGATGCCGTGGTTCTCACCATCGCCCTTCTGTGCACCAAGAGTTTCGACTACGAGGGCCTGATGCTGCGCCTGCTCGAGGCGGACCGGGGTATCGACCTCCAACGGGTGTCCAAGGTGGACGTGATCCGGGGTCGGTTGATCGTCGAGTACCGCGACGGGGAGGTGGCAGTGGACGAACCGATCAAGAACTTCCACGGGGCCTCCCTGAAAGGGTGCGACGAGTGTGCCGACTTCCTCGGCCGCACGGCCGACCTGTCGGTCGGCAGTGTCGGTTCCATGGACGGCTGGTCCTCGGTGCTCGTGCGCACCGAGCGGGGTCGCAAGGCACTCGATGCGGCCCGACCCCGGCTGGATTTCCGGGATCTGGACGATCCCTCGGCGCTGGTCAAACTCGACAAGTTCGACAAGAAAGTCGCCTTTTCGGCGTTGCCCCGTCGGTTCGATCCCGATGCCCCCTTGTTCATGGACTTCGCCGAGCACCTTGCCACCTACGAGAACACCGACCGGGCTCCGGTCTTCAAGGAGCGCTGAGCAATGGGTGAAGAGGCAGTAACGGACAAGGCGGCAACCGGGGCTCCGGTGGAGGAGAACAACACCTCGCCCGTGGACGACCGGTCGCTCCCGACGGTTCCTCCCGAGCCGGAAGAACTCAAGGCCGCCCGCTACCAGGCGCAACTCTCGGGAGCGGACATCCCCGAGACGTGGTCCGGTGACCTGAGCGTCGGCACCTGGCTCTGGCCTTGGTGGGAAACGGAGCTGTCCGGACGTGGTGTGACCCGCGACCTGTTCTTTTCCACCCTGGTGGCCTACCACCGGGAAGAGTGGCTGTGGCTGGGCGGGGATCGCCGGTGGGACCAGTTCGCCACCGGACTGTGGGGCCGGTTGCTCCGACGGGCCGGCTGACCCTCGGTCGGGTCTCCACCCTTCGTGGGTGGTGTTGGTGTTGGAGGTGGTGGCGGTCGGAACCGGAAAACCCGGCCACCGGTTCGCCTGCCTACGATTCGGGCGCCTCGGTCCAGCCGAGCTCTGCTTCGAACTCCTTCAGATGTTCCCGGAAGACGTTCATCAGTGCCACGCCGTCAGCCAGGCGCTGGGCATCCGCACCGGGGTGCACCGGTGAGAAGGTAATGAATCCCTCCGAAAGGAACGTCACGAGCTCGAGGAAGGTATCGACCGTCCGGGGGGAGAGCGACTCGTCCAGATTCTGCCGATCCCGAATGGCCTCGCGAACCGGGTTGTCGACCGGAGTGTTCAGGGACGCCGGATCGACCCCTTCGGCCAGCAGCCAGGCCACGAGACGGGTTCTCAAGACGGCGTCCTCATCCTCGAGGGCCACCACGTCGAACTCCGGTCCACTCAGCATCCGGGCGGCCGAACGGGCGAGGAGCTCGTTGGCCACCGCATCGAACAGCCTGGCCATCGAACCAAAGTTCCGTTGCAGCGAGCTTGGATTGAGCCCGGCCTCGGCGGAAATCCGCCGCACGGTGGCCTCGGGAAACGGACGCGTCTTCAGCAGGTTGATGGTTGTTTCAACAAGGAGCGGAACGGCCTGGTCCCGGCGGGTCCAGCCGACTGCCGACCCGCCGTCGTTGTCCGCCTGGTCAACGCGGGACCGCCTCTCGTCACGACTGTCGATGCTTCCGCGTTCACTCACGGGAGTCACGATAGCGAGGCAACCTGTGATGACCGGCCAGAGGGACAGAGTCGTCGGTCGGCCGGCCCGAACGGCGACCGGTTGACGCCCTGCGGTCCGGTGACCGCAGCAAGGCGGCCCCGGGGTGAATCTAGAGTCTTGACGGTCGCCGGTGCGCTGTGCGAGATGTCACCGGACATCGTTGAGCAGGTGTCACCGGACATCGTTGAG
>CAITPI010000058.1 GCA_903894295.1 uncultured Acidimicrobiaceae bacterium | reverse complement strand
GGCCGACTACGTGGCCGAGCAGGTCAACCCCGAGGGCGTGACGGCGGCCGTGGTGGAAGTGACCGACATCGTCGAGACCAACGAAGCCGGCGAAGTCACCGCCGTGGTGGAAGTGACCGACATCGTCGAGACCAACGAAGCCGGCGAAGTCACCGCCGTGGTGGAAGTGACCGACATTGTCGAGCTAGACGCCGATGGCAACGTGACCGACGTGGTGGAAGTGACCGACGTGGCCGAGGTAAACGCCGAGGGTGAGATCACGTCGGTGACCGAGACGATCGAGGTCATCGAGCCGACCGAGTAACCACCAACCGGGTCAACCCGTTCATGCGTTCGGTGTAAACGGCCGGCCGGTCAGCCCTCCTGAGTTGACCGGTCGGCCGTTTTCTCATGACAGGGGAAAGAGCGCCGTAGGCTGCTGGGTCGCCGGTGGCTCCCGCAGGTGCCCGGGAGGGCGGAACACCTCTGACGGGCCAGGTGGTCTAGTGGGCGGCCGATGCCTTCGGCCGCGGGAAGTGACACGCCACCTGGTGGCCCGGGCCCACCTCCTGAAGGGGGGGTTCAACTTCGGCGCACACGTCCTGGGCGTAAGGGCAGCGGGTCCGGAAGCGGCAACCCGACGGCGGATTCAGCGGTGAGGGGAGTTCACCCTGCAGCGGGACATGGTGTCCGCCGGCCTCGGGATCCGGCTCCGGGATCGCCGTCAGCAGGGCTTCGGTATACGGGTGGGCCGCATAATCGTAGAGGTCGTCGGCGGGAGAGATCTCGACGAGCTTTCCCAGATACATCACGGCGATCCGGTCGCTGACGTTCTTCACCACGGCGAGGTCGTGGGCGATGAAGACCATGGTCAGTCCGAACTGGGCTTTCAGGTCGGCCAGCAGGTTCAGGATCTGGGCCTGCACCGAGACGTCGAGGGCGGACACCGGTTCATCACAGATCAGAAGTTCCGGGTCGGCCATCAGGGCCCGGGCGATGCTGATGCGCTGGCACTGACCTCCGGAGAACTCGCGGGGTCGACGGTCGCCGGCGACGTCCGGGTCGATTCCGACCTTCTCCATCATCGTCCGGACCCGTTCGGCCTGTTCTTCCTTCGAGCCCTGGTTCCAGATGACGAGGGGTTCGGCCACGATGTCCTTGACCCGACGCCGGGGGTTGAGGGACGAAATGGGATCCTGGAAGATCATCTGCACCTTGGTGCGGACCCGCCGGAGTTCCTTGGCCGAGAGTTTGTTGAGGGCTACACCCCGGTACTCGATCGAACCGGACGTGGCCGGCTGGACCTGGATCAGGGCCCGTCCCGTGGTCGACTTTCCGCAGCCCGACTCGCCGACCAGGCCGAGGGTCTCGCCGGCCCGAACCTCGAAACTTACGCCCGAAACGGCCTGGACGCGCTTCTTGCCGTTGACGAACTCCACCACCAACTGGTCAACCCGGAGGACGACGTCGTCAACTTCGCTCGGCTGGTCGGCGGCAATGGTCATGACGGATCCTTTGGCGGCGTGGCGGGATTCGAAGGTGTTGGCGAACCGGCCGATGGCGGTTCCTTGAGCGTCACCGGCACCGTGGCGCTGCCGGACAGCGGATACCAGCAGGCAAAGAGGTGGTCACCGGGTTCGCCGGTCGAACGCAAGGGTGGTTCGCTCTGGTGACATTTGTCCTGGGCGTAGGAACACCGCGGGGCAAACCGACATCCGGCCGGGGGATTGATCAGGTCCGGCGGTCGCCCGCCGATGGCGGTCAGACGGGTGCCTGACGGGTCGGACAGCCGGGGAATCGAGTCCATCAGGGCCCGGGTGTAGGGCATGTGGGTGTTGGCGAACAACTTCTTGGTGGGCGCCCGCTCGACGATCCGGCCGGCGTACATGACGGCAATCTCGTCGGCCCGGTTGGCCACCACGCCGAGGTCGTGGGTGACGAGGATCATTGCCATGTTCCGCTCCTTCTGGAGGGACGACAGCAGGTCGAGAATCTGGGCCTGGATGGTCACATCGAGGCCGGTAGTGGGCTCGTCGGCCATGACCAACCGCGGCGAGCAGGCGAGAGCAATGGCGATCATCACCCGCTGGCGCATGCCACCCGAGAGCTGGAAGGGATACCAGCGAACCCGATCCTCAGGGCTCGGGATCCCCACCTGGTGCAGCAGTGCCACGGCGGACGCCATGGCGTCTTTCTTGGAGAGACCCTGGTGGAGACGGATGGACTCGGTGATCTGCACACCGATCCGTTTGACCGGGTTCAGGGCGGTCATGGGATCCTGGAAGATCATCGACAGTTCGGCGCCCCACACCTGGCGGAGTTGCTCGGGAGGCAGGGTGGTCAGGTCGTGGCCGGCAAACTCGACGGTACCGCTGCGGACCACATCCCGGGGTGGCAGGAGACCCATGATCGACCGGGACAGCACGGTCTTGCCCGAGCCCGACTCGCCAACCACGCCGAGTGTTCGCCCGGAGGCCACGGAAAGAGACACCCCGTCGACCGCCTGAACCGTGCCGCGGGTCGTGCGGAAGGAGGTATGGAGATCCCGGACCTCAAGCAGCGGGTCGCCCGGCTGGCCGAGGGGAGGAAACGTGAGACGTTCCTGGTTGCGGGCCATCAGAGCAGACCCTCCCGGACGTCGAGACGCTGACGGAGTCGGTCGCCGATCAGGTTGATCGAGAGCAGCAGGAGGAACATCGACAGCGCCGGCCACATCATGATCAGAGGGTTGATCGAAAGCAGTCCGTTGTTGGAGCCTTCGGCAATCATGTTTCCCCACGACGGCGTCGGCAGCGGAACCGAGAGGCCCAGGAAGGCCAGTGAGCCTTCCAGCACAATCAGGCCGGCGACGCTGATCAGCCCGAAGGTCACCCCGATCGGAACGACGTTGGGCAGGATTTCGCGAAAGAGGATGCGGGGGGTGGTGGCTCCCATGGTCTTGGCCGCGACCACGAAATCCCGGTTGGCAAAGGCCAGGGTGGTGGCCCGGATCACCCGGTACATCAGGGGAATGGTGCCCACGCCGAGGATCAGGGTGATCTTCCAGAGGTTGGGGGGAGCCCACACCGCCACCAGGGCGATCACGGCGATGATGGCGGGGAAGGCGAGAATGATGAACGATGCGGCGTTCATGGTGCTGTCGAGGGCGCCACCCTTGTAGCCCGACAGGAGGCCGAGGGTGCCGCCCGCCACGATCGAGATGAAGGTGGCGCCGAAACCCACCACCAGCGAGACCCGGGACCCGAAGACGATTCGGCTGAACAGGTCCCGACCGAGATCGTCGGTGCCGAGCCAGTGCTGCAGGCTCGGACCGGCGTTTAGGATGTTGTAGTTGCCGTAGTTGGGATTTTGCAGCGGCAGCAGGTTGGCCAGAATGGCCAACAGGATGATCAGGCTGACCCAGCCGATGGCCACCCAGAACAGGGGCCCGAACGGTCGTTTAAGAACTTCACCGTCGGGGCTGATGGCATCGGTCTCAAGATTCAGGATGGTCTCGTCGATGGCCGCCATGCCGGGATAGTGGTCGGTGAGGACCGCTTCGGTGTTGTTGGTGGCGTCGAGTTCTCGGTCGTTGGGCATTGGCTACTCCCTGATTACCCGGGGATCGACCACGGTGAAAAGGAAATCGATGATGAACTGGAGAACCACATACGCCAGGGCCACCACGAGCGTGATGCCCTGGACGACAAGGTAGTCCCGCTGGTTGACCGCCACCACCAACGTGTAGCCGAGCCCGGGGATGGCAAACAGGTACTCCACGATGAAGGTTCCGGCCAGCAGCCCACCGATGTTGATGCCGGCGGCGGCCATCAACGAGAACGTGGAGGGCCGGAAGGCGTGACGCAACATGATGGTGCGGTTGGACAGACCCTTGGAACGGGCCATGGTGATGAAGTCTTCCTGCAAGGTGGCGATCAGGTCGGACCGCAGGAGCCGGTAGTAGACGGCGATGGATCCGGCGGTGATGGCCAGGGACGGCAGGATGAAATCGTGCAGGTTGGTCAGCGGGGCCTGGGTGAAGGGCACTTCGCCGGTCGCCGGGAACCACTTGAGGTTGACGGCAAAGATCGCCACCATGATCGGGGCGATGACAAACGGGGGCAGGGCCAACATCCCGAACGTGCCGGTGGTCGACACGTTGTCAAACCACCGGTTGGGCCGACGTGACGTGGTGAGGGCCAGTGGGATGGAGACGGCGAACGCCACGATCTGGGAAAGGATGATCAGTTCCAGATCGATCGGTGCGCCGGTGGCCAGTTCGTGGGCGACCGTCTCGTTGTTGATGTACGACTGTCCGAAGTTCCCGTGGAAGATGTTCAGGATCCAGTCCCAGTACTGGATGATCAGGCTGTGGTTGAGGCCCAACTGGGCGTTCAGTTGGGCCGCCGCCTCCTTGGTGTAGCTCGATCCCAGGATGACCTGGGCGGGACTTCCCGGAAGGATGCGGACCAGCAGGAAGACCAGCACCGAGATGACGAACGCCACCACGACCAACTGGAAAAACCTCTTGCCGAGATACTTGAGCATGACGGGCAGACCTTAGGTCAGAACTTCCCCGGCCGGACTAACTGTTGAGCCAGATCTGGGTCGGGAAGAAGACTCCCTCGTCGAAGGAGTAGCCCTTTTGGCCGTTCGGCAGGACCAGGTTGTTGAAGTTCTGGACCTTCATGGTGGCCACCTCGGAGAACAGGTACTGCTCCAACCACAGGTAGGGGAGGTCCTTGGCCAGCTGCTTGTCGACGGTTTGGTAGGCCGCCACCCGGGTCGCCGTGTTGGTGGTCGAACGGGCCGTGAGCATGTTGGACTCGAGCACCGGGTCGCTGTTGCGCGGGAAGTTCAGGCTGATCTGGCCCGGGGGGTGCACGGTGGTGGTGCTCCACCAGACGTAGTTGAGATCGGGTGTGACGTTGCCGAACTGGTAGGCGGTGATGGCCGAGAACTCGCCGATGACCAGGTTGTCCACCAACTGGGCCTGCTGGATCGTCTGGATGGCCACCTCGAAGCCGGCCTGCTTCCACATCTGCTGGATGATCTGGACAACCTGGGCCAGTCGGGGGTCGGTGATGGTGGTCAGCGTGATGGCCGGGGCCTTGCCCCCGTTGGCCGCCTTCCACTTGTTGACCAGATCCTTGGCGCCAGACGGGTCGTAGGTCGGATAGCCGGAGTCGGTGTAGTAGGGGGAGCCCGGCAGGAACGGCCCGTTCACCGGCTGGCCGAAGCCGGCACCGAAGATCTTCTGGATGGTGGCCTGGTCGGTGGCCTTGGCCAGTGCCTGGCGAATGGTGAGGTCGCTGGTTGGGGCCTTGGCGCAGTTGAGAACGATGAAGGCCATGGTGGGTTCGCCGATGACTCCGGTGCGGGAGTCGACGAGCTGGTACTGGCTCTGGTTCTCGAACCGCTTGATGGTGCCCGGGTCGGACGACTCGATCATGTCGAGCGCACCCGAGGTCAAACTGGCTTCCCGTTGACTTGTGTCGGGAATCGGCCGGAAGGTGATCGAGTCGAGGTAGGGGAGGCCGCTCCGCCAGTAGTTGGGGTTCCGCACAGCGGTGAAGTGGGAGTTGGGTTCCCAACTGGAGAACATGAACGGTCCGGTGCCGATCGGCTTGTTGACGCCGCCCTTGGTGGAGTTGTCGATCATGGCCTGGGCGAACGGATAGCCCAGCTGGCTGGTCAGGGCGAAGGGGAACGTCGGGTTGGGTGCCGTGAGGTTGTAGACGAAGGTGCTCTCGTTCGGTGCCGAAACGTTGGCCACCTGCTTCAGGGCCTGTCCGGTCAGTGGCGAAGCGATCAGGGCCTTGTAGTTGTTCATGAGAACGGTGGACGTCAGGGCGGTCCCATCGTGGAACTTCACACCGGGCCGCAAGGTCAACGTCCAGACGTCGAAGGCGGCGTTGGGAGTGACGGATTCACAGAGGTAGGGCTGGAACGAACCGTCGGCACCGACCACGACCAGCGGGTCGAACACGGCGTTGGCGTAGAGGAATCCGGAGGTGTCCCAGTGGTTTGATGCGGCATAGAAGCCGTCGATTTCGTCAAGGGTCCCCACGGTGAGGTTGCCCCCCTTGACCGGCGTTCCGGTGCCAACACCGGGCGTGCTTCCAGCGGCAGTGGTCCCGGTGGACGAGGAAGAAGACGAACATCCGGCGAGGCTGGTGGCGGCCGTGCCACCGAGGATGGCCGCTCCACCCACGACGGCGCTCCGTGACAGGAAACTGCGACGGGTGATTTCGTTCTCGTTGGCCATGGGGAACCTTTCGATTGGGAAACGCTGCGGAATGACGCCGTTGTCACGGCGACCCCGATTGAAGTGCCGGTCATTGTGACACTTTTGAGCGGAAGCCGGGTGACGAAGGCGAAGTGCTGTGCGCCGACGTTACTCCTTGTGCACCATCGGGTCCACGTTTCCCGGAACGGTAAACCCGTTGCCCTGTGTCCGGTCCTCACCGTCTCGCGACACACCCCTTCCGGCTGGGCCGAGGCGTGTCCCCGTGCTTCGGGTGCGGGACATGATGGGTCTCGTGGGGCGTGGAGAACCAGGGTCAATCGTTCCCGGGGGTGAGGGTCGCTACCATGCGGGCCATGGATCAAGCACGTGGGTCACTCGCCGACACCGCGCTCGGTGGCGTCCCTGAAGCTGGTGTTGAGCTTGCGTCGGGAAAGGTTGGCCCCGGAGAGGTCCAGCCCGTTGACCCTCGGGACGATCGGGGAGATGTTGACGGGTTTTCCTTTACCTCCCGACACACCCGGAGGTGGGCGATCTCCTTCGGCGTCGCCGTGGTTGCGGCCGGTCTCCTGCTGCGTTTCTGGACCAGGTCGGATCTCTGGCTCGACGAGGCCCTGACGGTCGACATCGCCCGGCAGCCCCTGTCTCAACTGCAACACCTACTCCGGGAAGACGGCGCACCGCCTCTCTACTACGCCCTTCTTCATTTCTGGATGGGTGTGTTCGGCCAGTCCGATCTTGCCGTGCGGGCTCTTTCCGGAGTTATCGGTGTCGCCACCCTCCCGGTGGTCTGGCTGGGTGGCAACCGGGTGGGTGGCCGTTGGGTGGCCTGGACGGCCGTGTTGTTGGTGGCCTCGTCACCGTTTGCCGTGCGCTACGACACCGAAACGCGGATGTACGCCCTGGTGGCCCTGCTCACCGCCTGTGGCTTCCTGGCCCTTTGTCGGGCCCTGAAAGGACCCCGTCCGGGCAATCTGGTGGCGGTCGCAGCGGTGACCGCCCTGTTGCTCTACTCCCACTACTGGTCGGTCTACCTGCTCGCCATGACCGGACTCTGGCTCCTCTTTTCGTGGTGGCGGGGCCCACTCGAACGGCGGCGCCCGGCATTTTCGGCGCTGGTGGCCATGGCGGTTGGCGTCGTGCTCTGGCTGCCGTGGTTTCCCACGTTCCTCTTCCAGTCACAACACACCGGAACCCCGTGGGCGGTGCCCGCCAACTTTGCGGCGCTCGTCAACACGGTGGCCACGTTCGCCGGAGGAACGTCCAGTCAGGGTCGGGCTCTTGCCCTGATCTTCTTTGGCCTGGGAGGACTGGGTCTCTTTGGAGCCGCCACCGACCGGTTCCATGTCTCCCTCGACCTCCGGGGCCGACCCTGGGGTCGGCCGTTGGCGGCCGTGGTGTTCGGAACGTTGGCTCTGGCCGTGATCGGCGGCTACTCCTCACACAGTGCCTTCGATGTCCGGTACGCCTCGGTGATCTTCGTGCCACTGGTACTCCTGGTGTCCCTCGGCACCACCTGTTTCGCCGACCACCGCCTCCGGGTGGCCGTCGTGACGTTCGCCACCCTGGCCGGACTGGCCGGTGCCATCCCCAACGTCACCACCAACCGGACCCAGGCCGGCCAGGTTGCGGCCGCCATCTCCCGGGTGGGTCAACCGGGAGATGTGGTGGCGTACTGCCCGGACCAGCTCGGACCCGCCGTCTACCGGTTGCTGCCCAACGGCTACCGGCAGGTGACCTTTCCGCGACGGACCGGACCGGAGTTCGTCAACTGGATCGACTACGGAGCCGCCAGCGAGCAGGCCAACCCGGTCGCCTTCGCCCACTACCTCCAGAAGTTGGCCCTCTCCGCCCACGGCACCATCTACTACGTGTGGGCGCCGGGGTACCAGACGTTTCACACCGAGTGCGAAACCATCTACTACACCCTGGAATCAACTCCCGGGTACAAGTCGTCCGAGCTCGTCGGACTCAACAGCGTGTCGTTCTTCCAACCCATGAACCTGACGCGCATCGCACCCGTGACCCCGTGACGACCGGCCAACGGATCCGGGCGCTCCATCCGGTGTTCCGCAACGTCCTGCCCCCATTCCTGGTGGCGCGGGTACTCGTGGGTGCCACCTTGGTGCTGGCCCACCTGACGGTGACGACGTTCCGGCCCGACAATCCCGGCGCACAACTCCGGGTGGGCACCGGACTCCTCATGTGGGACGGCGGCTGGTACCACCTGATCGCAAACGAGGGATATGCCGGGGCCGGTGAAGTGTCGTTGCGCTTCTTTCCGGCCTTCCCGATCCTGGCCCGGTACCTCGCCGAAGCGACACGTATCGATGTCGGTGTCATGTTGATCCTCGTGGCCAACCTGGCTGCCCTGTTGGCCATGGCGGCGTTGTGGGTGCTGGTGGCCCGCGATCTTGGAGACGAACGCTGGGCCACCCGGTCGGTCTGGCTGCTCGCACTTGCTCCGGCCGGTTATGTGTTGGCCCTGGGTTACGCCGACTCGCTGCTGCTGCTGTGCGCCGTGGTGGCACTGTTGGCGGCCCGTCGACAGTGGTGGTGGTGGTCGGCCGGGTTCGGCCTGCTCGGGGGCCTGACCCGTCCGCTCGGGGTCCTCGTGGTGGTGCCGGTCGTCATCGAGTGGGTCCGCCTGGCTCCGTGGCGACGGTCCGCGACGTGGGCCACCCGGCTGGCCGCCGGATCGGCGGTGGTGGCACCGGTGCTTGGGCTCGGGATCTACCTGGCCTGGGTGGGCGAGGCGTTCGGCAATGCCCTCCTGCCCTGGCGCATCCAGGAGTCCGGATCGTTGCATGGTCCCTTGCAGTTGCCGTTTGCCGCCGCTTTCCACGACGTTGCGGCTGCGGCCGGGGGCCACCATCTGGGGAGTGCACTGCACCTGCCGTGGGTGGCCCTGGCGATCGTCCTGTGTGTCATTGCCTTTCGTCGACTGCCGGCTTCGTACGGGGCACTGGCGGCCAGTGTGCTGATGGTGAGCCTTGCCACCAGCAACTTCGACTCGTTCGAGCGCTACGCCCTCGGCGCCTTCCCACTGGTCATCGCGGCAAGTTCCCTCACCGGCCGCCGGCGGATCGAATGGATCGTGCTCGGCGTATCGGCGGCGTGCATGTGTGGCTACTTTTACCTGGCGCTCATCGGATCGGTTGTTCCCTGAGCGGGCGGATTCCCACCACGGCCAATTTCCGGTGGGACGGCGGTTGCCGGGTGATGCCCCGCTTCCAGCCGCAAGGTTGCCCCGGTTTCCCCGGTGCAGAAACATCCTCCGTCCGGCATTGGGCACTACCATCGCCTCGTTGCCCCATGGGGCGGCGAAAAGCGCCCCTTGATGATCGGGCGTGCGCAACGATCTGGTCAGCCGGCGGTCCCCGCCCGGTTGACGGCTGGAACCCCGAAGAGAACGGACTTACGTGGCAGTGAACAAGGCAGATGGTTCGTCCGCAGTGACGCCGGACGATACGGATCCTGTGGTGGTCATCGGAGGCGGCCCCGCCGGGTTGACGGCCGCCTACCGACTGGCCCAGGCCGGTGATCCGGTTGTGGTGCTGGAGTCGGACAACATCGTCGGCGGGATCAGCCGCACGGTGGAACGCGACGGCTGGCGCTTTGACATCGGTGGTCACCGGTTCTTCACGAAGGTGCGTCCGGTGGAGGAGTTCTGGCATGAGGTACTGCCGGACGAAGACTTCCTGCTGCGACCCCGCATGAGCCGCATCTACTACGGCGGGAAGTTCTACGACTACCCGATCAAGCTGACCAACGCCCTTGGGAACCTTGGTCTGGTGGAGGCGGCCCGGTGTGCCCTGTCGTTCCTCTGGGTGCGTATCTCGCCACCGAAGAACCAGAACACCCTGGAGGGTTACATCGTGACCAACTACGGGTGGCGGCTCTACAACCACTTCTTCAAGACCTACAACGAGAAGGTCTGGGGTGTCCCGGCCTCCGAACTCTCGGCCGACTGGGGGGCCCAGCGGATCAAGGGCATGTCGCTCTGGAACGCCGTGTGGGAACCGATCCGCAGTTCGCTCGTCGGTCGTCGTCGGGACCGGTCCCAGCAGGTGACCAGTCTGATCGAGGAGTTCCAGTATCCGAAACTCGGCCCGGGCATGATGTGGGAGCGGTGTGCCGAGGCCATCGGGGAACTCGGTGGCACCATCAAGATGGAGACCGAAGCGGTGGCCGTGCACGTGAAGGACGGGCGGGCCGTGTCGGTCACAACGGAAGGGGCCGACGGCCGAAAGGAGCTGCCGGCAACCCATGTGATCTCGTCGATGCCCTTCACCGCACTGGCCCGCTGCATCGAACCGGCGGTGCCCGACGAGGTCCTCCGGGCCGCCGACGACCTCCATTACCGGGATTTTCTGACCGTGGCGTTGGTCGTGCCCGAGCGACGGGGCTTCCCTGACAACTGGATCTACATCCACTCACCCGATGTCCGGGTGGGCCGGATCCAGAACTTCGGGTCCTGGTCGCCATTTCTGGTCAAGGACGGACGCACGTGTCTCGGGATGGAGTACTTCGTGTTCGAGGGCGACGACCTCTGGGCCTCGGCCGACGACGACCTGGTCAAACTGGCCATCGCCGAACTGGCCCGGATCGGACTGGTTGACCCGGCTGACGTCGACTCCGGCTACGTGGTGCGGATGCCCAAGGCCTACCCCGTCTACGACGATGCCTACCGGGACAACGTCGAGGTGATCCGGAAGTGGCTGGAGGCCAACGCCCCCAACATCCACCCGGTGGGTCGGAACGGCATGCACAAGTACAACAACCAGGACCATTCGATGTACACCGCCATGCTCACCGTGGAGAACATCCACGGTGCGAGGCACGACATCTGGTCCGTCAACGTCGAAGAGGAGTACCACGAGACCTCGGCATCGGGATCCGGAGGAACCGGTTCCACCGGACGTGATGCTCCGGTGATGCCCCGCCGCCCGGGATCCTGACCCGTGACCGGCGCCGACCTCTGAGGGGGGTCCTCCATGAACGCCCAGCCGCCGGCGGGCCACAACGGGCCACTTGGTGACGGACCGGACGAGGCCACCTGGCTGGAGGACCTGGAAGGGGCCGCTGTCTCGTTGGACGAGTCCCTCGCCCTGACTCCGGTCTTCGGACTGGGGGTGGGGGTGATCGGCGCTCCGGACGAGGTCGTTCCACCGGCGGTGGCAACCGGGGAGGGCCGGGTCGAATCCGCAACCCTCCCGGCTTCCGGGTGGCGCCAGGGTTTTGGCGAAGCCGGACCGGTGGCGCTGGCCGGTTTGGCGGTGAATGGGGTGGCGGCGCTTGTTACCGTGGCCATCGCCCGCCTGCTGTCCTCGTCCCAGTACGGCGAGGTGGCCCAGCTGCTCGGTCTGTTCTTCGTCCTGTCGATGCCCGGTTCCGCCGTCCAGATCGGCGTGGTCCGTCGGTTGACCGCCCTGCGGGTGTCGGGTCGAAGCGAGGCGACACTCCCCTGGATCCGCAAACTGCGGCGCACCATCGAGGTCCTGGTCATCGGAGATCTCGTGATCTCCCTGCTTCTCCGGGAACGAATCGCCCATGCCCTGTCGCTGACCGGCACCGGGGGAGTGGTCGCCATCCTGGTGGCGGCCGGGATCTGGATCCTGCTCAGTGTCGACCGCGGCGTGTTGCAGTCCCGGCGCCGTTACTCGACGTTGGCCGGGAACCTGGTGGTCGAAGGTTCCGTCCGCACGGTGGCGGTGGTCGGCCTGGTGGCGTTGCACGCCGGGGTGGCCGGCTACATGTTTGGCGTCCTGCTCGGCGAGGTGGTCGCCACCATCCAGGCCCGTTGGGTCACGAGGAACCCGACCGGGTTGTCGGCCAACTCCGGCGTGCCTGATTTGGACGGGAAGGGAGACGTCCCCCGACTTGGGGCCGACATCACCGCCGCCTTTTTCGGTCTTGCCCTGTTGGGTTTGCTCCAGAACATCGACGTCATCCTGCTCGGCCGCTATCACCACGCCGCGGTCGGGCCGTACGCCGCGATCTCGGTGGCTTCGAAGGCGTTGGTCTTCGGTGCCCTGGCCCTTGGTTCCTACCTGTTGCCTGAGGCCACCATCCGGTGGAACGAAGGCCACCACGCCTTGCGCCCGATGGTGATCACCCTGAGTTTCCTGGCGGTTCCGACGCTCCTGCTCGGTTTCATCTCCGTGGTTGTTCCCCGTCAGTTCCTCAGCCTCGTGTTCTCGCCCCGCCTGGATGGCGGTGCGTCGGCGTTCGTCTGGCTGGTGGCGGCCATGGCCTGTCTCGCCGTATCCGTTCTCTTCGTCAACTACCTGTTCGGCACCGGATCGAGATGGATCGTCCTCCTGCTGGCCGGAGCGTCCTCCATGGCCGCGGTGCTGATCGCCCGGGCCGGTGGCCGGATGGTTCCGACCGCCCAGGCCGACCTTTGGGCCCAGGCGACCCTCGTGGTGGCCCTCGGTGGCGCCTTTGTCCTGGTCCACCACCAACGTCACCGACAACGGCCCTGACCCTGACCGCTCGGCCG
>CAITPI010000057.1 GCA_903894295.1 uncultured Acidimicrobiaceae bacterium | reverse complement strand
TCGCGTTCTGGATTTTCATCATCGTACTTAGCAACCACCTCAGCCACATTCAACAAACTCCCTATATATACAACTCGGGGAACTCGGGGACTTCGGGGAACACGGGGAACACGGGGAACACGGGGAACTCGGGGACTTCGTACAACTCGGGGAACTCGTACAACTCGGGGAACTCGGGGAACACGGGGACTTCGGGGAACTCGGGGAACTCGTACAACTCGGGGAACTCGTACAACTCGGGGAACTCGGGGAACACGGGGACTTCGGGGAACTCGGGGAACTCGGGGAACTCGTACAACTCCGGGATTTCGGGGAACTCCGGAAACCTCGGAAGTTCGGTGGGGGCCAAGTACTCGCTTCCTATGTCGTCGTGGACGCCATTGGCCGACACCACGCTGGGACCAACGGACAGCACCGGTGCCTTTTCGGCGTCAACTTCAGGAACATACTGGCCGGGTTTGACAGCACCAGTTCCCTCCTCGGTGGGATGCAACTACCGGTTCACCGGACAGGCGAAAATGGGGCCAAGCGGTGCGTATGCATTCGGCATCAGGACCGGCGTGAACTCCGGCGTGCCCATCAGTCAGGTCATCCAGTACGAACCTGGCGAGGGTTGGTATCGAGATGCGCTGATCCCTGACCACTCAGAGGACGGCAGGACGTACCTCGCAACGCTCAACTACGGATGGAACACGGTGTCCATGTCAGTTCTGGGAAATCGCTACCTAGCCAGTGTCAACGGTACTGAAATCTTTTCGGGTACGACGCCGCTGACCTGCGGAGGCGTCTTCATCCGACTTTGGCGGGGCACTGTCCAGTTGAAGGACCTGACGGTGCAACAGTTGGACTGAACCCTCCAGTCAAGCCAAGAGGACCGAACGGGGCTGACGTGGCACGATCGACCTGACCGGCTGCCACTCTCCAACCTCTCCGAAAGGCGATACCTCCATCCCGCAGAACGTCGTACTTGCTGTGCCCTCAAGTTTCGACATTCCTACGGACAACTCGACCACCGACTGGACCCTGACCGCTGTCACCGGTCCAGATGTGGTCCCGCCTGGCGACACCGGTCGTGGGTGAGAGTTCACACTCTCCGGGCAAGCAGCCTCATCCGGAAGTCCCAGCTGACCGGACCCGTTGTGTTGCACCAACTCGGGCCGCCCAGCGAACAAGACCCAGCCTTTCCCGCACTCCACCGCACTTCGGTGGAGCAGGTCCCTTCTTATCTAAACCCTGATCCGGTCGTTTCCCGGATCGAACGGTGCCTTCAACCCCACGGTGGCCCCGATGCGGTCACCTCCGACATCGAACCGGTAACTCCCGGACTTCACGTGTTCGGCCGTCACCGGTTCCCCGTCGGCCCGCCAGAGATAGGCCAGACCGACCGCTGCGCCAAGGGTGTCCGACCAGGCGGCCGAGGTGACCTGGCCGGCCGGCTCGCCATCCCGCAACAACAACTCGCCACCCCACATCATCACCTCCGGGTCCTCGAGAACGAACGAGACCAGACGCCGGTTGGGACCACGTCCGCGGACCTGTTCCACCGCATCGCGTCCGATGAAGTCGGTGTCGGTGCCGAGTTTGCAGGTGAACAACAGGCCGGCTTCCACCGGGTTGCGGTCCGGATTCAGTTCGGCCCCGAAGGCCCGGTAGCCCTTGTCGAGCCGCTTCGAGTTGATGGCGTAGTACCCGGCATCACTGACGGGAATGCCGAGGGTCTGTCCGGCCCGGAAGAGGGAGTCGTAGACACCGACGGCGAACTCGACCGGCACGTAGAGTTCCCAACCCAACTCGCCGACGTAGGTGATGCGGGTGGCCCGGATCCACGCCTGGCCGAGGTCGATCTCCTGGCTGGTGGCGAAGGGAAATGCGTCGTTGCCGAGATCACTCCGGCTGAGGCTCGCCAGAAGCTCCCTCGACCGGGGGCCCATCACACCGAAGACGGCCTGGCTTCCGGAGATGTCAACCACCGCCACGTGCTCGTCATCTTCGATGTGCCGTTCGATCCAGACCCGGTCCCGGATGGCCGAGGCGGACGAGGTCACCAGCAGGTACTCGTCCCGTCGGGTCCGGGTCAGGGTGATGTCGGCCTCGTAGCCACCGCGCATGTTGAGCATCCCGGTGTAGACCACCGTGCCGACGTCGACCGCCACGTCGGCCGTGCAGAGACGTTGGAGCAGCTGTTCGGCGTGCCGTCCGGTCACGAGCAACTTGCCGAAACTGGTCTCGTCGAAGACGGTGACCGCGTCCCGGGTGCTTCGCTGCTCCCCGTTCGACCAGGCCAGCCACTCCGGCTTGCCCCACGTGTAGGTGAGGTCCTTGCCCACGGGCGCGAACACATTCGCCCGCTCCCATCCCATCCGGCTGCCGAACAGGGCGCCCTTTTCGGCCAGGTGCCCGTAGACCGGCGAGCGACGGAACGGCCGGGCCGAGACCAGTTCCCGGTTGGGCCACGGCACTTCGTAGTGGAGGCCCAGGATCTCGCCCACCCGGGCCCGGAGCCACTGGTTGTTCCCGTTGAAGGGGGCGAACCGCCGGATGTCGACACCGACCAGGTCGCTGGTCGGCTCCCCCTGGGTGATCCACTCGGCCAGCGCCCGGCCGGCGCCCCCGGCCGAGGCGATGCCGACCGAGTTGAAACCCGCTCCCACGTAGAAGTTCCGGAGTTCGGGGGCTTCCCCCATGATGAACTGGTTGTCCGGGGTGAAGGATTCGGGACCGTTGTAGAACTTCCTGATCCCGGTGTGGTGCAGGGCGGGAATGCGGAGGAGCGCCGAGTCCATCAGGACCGAGAAGTGCTCCCAGTCCTCGTCGAGCAGTTGGAACTCGAAGGGATAGGGCAGTTCGTCGGGCGGGACCCACGGCTTGGCTTCGGGCTCGAATCCACCGACCACGAGTCCGCCCACCTCCTCCTTGAAGTAGGTGTAACCGTCGGGATCCCGGAGGATGGGCAGGTTGGGATGGACGCCGTCGATCTGCTCGGTGACCACGTAGAAATGCTCCGAGGAGTGGAGCGGAACGTTCACCCCGGCCAGCAATCCGACCGCCTTGGCCCACTGGCCGGCACAGTTCACCACCACGTCGGCCTCGATGGCCCCCTGATCGGTCACCACACCGGTAACCCGGCCGTCGGCCTGCTCGACGGCGGTCACCCGGGTCTTCTCGAAGATCCGGGCCCCCTGGTCCCGGGCACCGCGGGCGAGGGACGCCGTGACGTCCACCGGGTTGGCGGTGCCGTCCCCGGGCAGCCAGATCGCTCCCACCAGGTCGTCGATGAAGAGGGGTGGATAGAGCTCCTTTGCCCGTTCCGGCGAGATCAGCTCGCACTCGAGGCCGTAGCTGGCAGCCGAGGCGGCGGTCCGCTTGAGCTGGACCATCCGGTCCTCGCTGCGGGCCACGGTCACCCCGCCGCACCGCTTGAACCCGGTGGCCAGACCGGTCTCGGCCTCCAGGGTCTCGTAAAGCTGCGCCGAGTACTGGACGAGACGGGTCCCGCCTTCGGTGGCCCGGAGCTGGCCGACCAGACCGGCGGCGTGCCAGGTCGTGCCCGAGGAGAGTTGGCCCTGTTCGAACAGGACGACGTCCTCCCAGCCCATCCGGGTCAGGTGGTAGGCCACGCTGGTTCCGATCACGCCACCGCCGATGATGACCACCTGGGCTCGGGTGGGGAAGGTGGTGTCTCTGCTCATCGGGGCTCCTCACCGCGCCTTCACGGGCGCAAAACTGCGGTCGGTCCGAGGCTACTCAGTCGGGACGCTGTACTTCGTCGAGCAGGTCGTCGAATCCGGCCGAGTTGAAGGTGGCCACGGCCCGCTCGTACTTCTCCATGCCCCAGGACCAGAAGTCGAAGTCGAGATCGCTCTGGCCGTCCTGGATGGAGGCCCAGAGCGTCCATCCATACTGGGACATCAGGCCCTGGAGCCGGGCCCGCGCCACCCGGTTCCGGAACGGCCGGCCGTAGTAGGTGGCCACCAGGGTCTCGAGCTGGTCGTCGGTCAGGTGGCACTCGCTCCAGATGTTCCCGAGTTCGAAACAGGGATCGTTGTTCCCGGCGTACTCGTAGTCGATGA
This sequence comes from uncultured Acidimicrobiaceae bacterium, assembly GCA_903894295.1. Classification (GTDB taxonomy): domain Bacteria; phylum Actinomycetota; class Acidimicrobiia; order Acidimicrobiales; family RAAP-2; genus Bog-756. The sequence continues at coordinate 974 of CAITPI010000057.1, read as the reverse complement.
TGAACATCCGGTCCCCGGCATCGATGAAGTTCGCCGCCAGGAGGTCGTTGTTGCAGGCCACCCGGGGCTCGGCCCGGGTGGCAAGGGCATCACGGATGCGGCCAACCTGCCCGGCATAGGCGTGGTAGTCCCCGGGCAGGCGGTAGCCCCGGGTGGTGACGAGGTCGAGGTAGCGCCGCTGGATCTCGAACATGTCAAAGACGTTGACGAACGGCTCGCCCTGGTGGAGTTGCCGCACGGCAAGCGCCACCCGTTCGACCACCCCGGGACGGGCAAAGTCCCCATCGGCGAGGGTCTGGCCTTCGAGAAAGCCGATTACCACCACACCGGCCTCGGGCAGGCGCTGGATGACCGGGGCGCCCACTCCGCTGCGGGCGGCGATGACCGAGTTGGCGTACTCGTGGTCCCGGTCGATGGCGAGCGCTCCCGACGCCTCGTCCGAGAGGCGGAGGACGTAGGCACCCTCGTCGGTGGTGACCTTCAGGTTCTTGTTGGTCAGGCCGCCGGGCAACGCGGCCACGTGATACTCCCGGCCCCGCAGGACATCGATCCGGTCGGCGAGTCCCTCGGGGAGTTGTGGCTCATCCATCAACACGCCCCCATGATCGGCCACGTTGGTCCCTTCGGGCCAATCCCGGAAACGACAACGTCCGCCGCCCGCCCGGATGGGCCGACGACGGACGTTGGGGTGACGATGCGGGAATCAGGAGACGAGGGCCGGTGACTCCCCGCTGGCCTCGTCGAGGTTCGACTTCGGTCCGGTGAACCACTTCTTCACCGAGGCGTGCCAGTAGATCCAGAGGGCGATCATGGCCACCGGCACCACGAGGATGGTGTAGTTCACGTACTTCAAGGCAAAGCCCGACTGCCACGGCACGCCGAGGTTCGAGGTGGGCATGAAGGCCATGACCGTCACCAGCACGGTGTCGACGATGGCCACGATGGCGATCCACCGATACCGACTGCCGAGGTTC
>CAITPI010000056.1 GCA_903894295.1 uncultured Acidimicrobiaceae bacterium | reverse complement strand
GTTGCCGCCGGGGCGGTGAACGTGATTGTGGGCGGAGGCTCGCTGATCACCTTCCCGACCCTGCTCGCCCTCGGCTACGCCCCGGTGCTGGCCAACGTGTCGAACAACGTCGGACTCACCCCGGGGAACCTCTCGGGGGTCGTCGCCTACCGGGAAGAACTGGTGGGCCAGCGGCCCCGGCTGGTCCGTCTGGCCTCGGCGTCCCTGCTCGGGGGCCTCACCGGAGCGGTGCTCCTGCTGGCCCTGCCCGGCAAGGTGTTCAGCGCGGCGGTTCCCCTCCTGATCGCCCTCGGGGCCGTCTTGATGGCCATCCAGCCCTGGCTGCGCCGGTGGATCGACGGGCACCGGTCCCAAACGGCCCACGGGGGAGTGGCCCTCTGGGCCGGCATCTTCGTGGCCGGCATCTACGGCGGCTACTTCGGTGCCGCCCAGGGGGTGCTGCTCATGGCGCTGATGGCCGTCTTCCTCGATGACTCCCTGCAACGTCTGAACGGCGTGAAGAACGTGCTCGCCCTGGTGGTGAACCTGGTGGCGGCGATCTTCTTTGTCGCCGTCACCCATGTGGCCTGGCCGGTGGCCGGCCTGGTGGCGGTGGGAACCGGGATCGGTGGGTGGCTGGGCGGCCGCTACGGGCGCCGGATCCCGGACCGGGTGCTGCGGTGGTGCGTGGTGGGTGTCGGCCTGGCCGTGGCGCTGGCCCTCGAGATCACGAAGCGCTGAAGGCCACGAACGCCCCTGACGTTGGCCGCCGGCCACCGGTGGCGGCACGGATGGTCCGACGTGGCGATATACTTGCTTGTTACAAGCACCTAGCTGGCCCTGATCCTTTCCGACGGGGACCGGCCCGGGTTTGAGGGCCGACGACGCATCCTTGCCGGTGGTCGTCGGCCGGAACGGAGAGATGGACATGCAAGACGTCGTGGAACCGGCCGGTTTCGGGGTGGACCTGGCCTCGGGTGAGGGAGTGGCCGAGCTGGAACGGGCGCTCACCGAGTTGGCCCGGGCCGTCCTCCGGATCGGCGTGCCCGAGAAGTCGTCCTCGCGGGCCGAGACGGTGGACCGGGCCGGTCACTGGCTGCTCCTGCGGGTGGCCGAGTCCGAGCCGGTGCGGCTGTCGGACCTTGCCGACCTGATCGGTCTCGACCTCTCCACGGTCAGCCGTCAGGCCCGGAACCTGGCCGACGCCGGACTGCTGGTGCGCCAGGCCGACCCGGCCGACGGACGGGCCACCCTGTTGAGCCTGTCCGAGGACGGCCGCCGCGTGCTGGACGCCGTGCTGGCCAGCCGACGGGAGACGGTGGCCCGGCTGGTGGCCGACTGGTCCCCCGACGACCGGGCCCTTCTGATCCGGGGCCTGTCGGCTGTGACCAACGGATTGGCGAACAAGGGAAACGAGGTGGCCCGATGAGTCTCGACACGTCCCCCACCAAGGACTCCGACGCCGCCCCGACGACGGATGCCGCCCCCACCACCCAGCCCGGGGGTGGTCCGGTGATCCAGTTGAGCCACCGCCAGATCCTGCTCATCTTCAGTGGCCTGATGATGGGCATGTTCATGGCGGCCCTGGACCAGACCATCGTCGGAACGGCCTTGCCCACCATCGCCAACAACCTCCACGGGCTCAACCACATCTCCTGGGTGGTCACCGCCTACCTGCTGACCTCGACCATCACGACACCGCTGTATGGCAAGTTGTCGGACCAGTTCGGTCGCAAGGGCATCTTCCAGTTCGCCATCGTGATGTTCCTGCTGGGATCGATCCTGGCCGGTCTGGCCCAGTCGATGACCCAGCTGGTGATCTTCCGGGGGGTCCAGGGT
>CAITPI010000055.1 GCA_903894295.1 uncultured Acidimicrobiaceae bacterium | reverse complement strand
CCGGACGTCTTCGAGGGGCAGGAACTGGACGGCCTGATGGAAGCGCATCTAACGACCGACCGGGGCGGAAGGCGTGAAGGCGACGGGAATGTGCTTCACGCCGTTGATGAAGTTGGACCGGAGGCGCTGCACCTCACCGTCCAGGTGGATGTCGGGGAGGCGGTCCAGCAGGCGTTCGAACATCACCCTGATCTCCATCCGGGCCAGGTTCGCCCCGAGGCAGAAGTGGGGACCTCCGCCGCCAAAGGCCATGTGGTTGTTCGGGTTCCGGGTGATGTCGAAATCGTTCGGGTTGGCGAACACCGTTTCGTCCCGGTTGGCCGAGGTGTGCCAGAACACCACCTTGTCGCCGGCCTTGATGGCCTGTTCCCCGATCATGGTGTCCTGGACCGCCTGGCGCCTGAAGTGCATGACCGGCGACACGTAGCGGAGCATCTCCTCGATGGCGGAGGGCAGCAGCGAGCGGTCATTGACCAGGAGTTGCCACTGGTCGGGATGGTCGAAGAAGGCCACCATCGCACCCGAGATCAGGTTCCGGGTGGTCTCGTTCCCGGCCACCGAGAGCAGGAGGAAGAACAGGTCCAGTTCGAGCTGTGAAAGCTGTTCGCCGTCGACTTCGACGTGGGTCAGCACGCTGAAGAGGTCGGAGTGGGGATCGAGGCGCTTCTTGGCGCAGAGTTCGTCGGCGTAGGCGTAGAGCTCCATCGAGGCCATGACGCTCGACTCCGGGGTCAACTGGTACTCCGGGTCTTCCGAGCCGACCATGCGGTTCGACCAGTCGAAGACCAGGTGGCGGTCTTCCTGGGGGACGCCCATCAGTTCGGCGATGACCTGGAGGGGAAGTTCGGCCGACATCTGTTCGACGAAGTCGGCCTGGCCGTCTTCGGCCACCGAATCGATGATGGCATCGGTGGCGGCCACCACGCTCGCCTCGAGATCCCGGATCATCCTCGGGGTGAAGCCCTTGTTCACGAGCCGCCGGTAACGGGTGTGGAGCGGTGGATCCATGTTCAGCATCATCATCCGCTGCTGTTCGAGGACGTCACCTTCGAAGTCATGGAAGAGGGTGGCGCTGTGGTGCGAGGAGAACCGCTCGTAGTCCCGGTTGATGTCCACGCAGTCGGCGAAGCGGGTAACCGACCAGAAGCCGTCGGCGAAGCCGTTGGGGTCCGGATGCCACTGCACCGGGTGGTTGGCCCGCAGGTAGGCGAACCAGTCGTGGGGGACACCGGCCACAAAGTTGTCGGGATTGGCCAGGTCGATGTCGGTGAGTTCCATGGGCTGCCTCGGTTTTTCTGTAACGCGTTTCAGTTATCATAGAGGGCGACCAGTGGAGGAGTGAGAAGACCATGGACCTCGAAGAGACCCCGGAACAGTTGGCCCTGCGGGCCGAGCTGCGTGAGTACTTCGCCCAGCTCTTGACCGATGACGTCCGGCACGCCCTCGATACGGAAACCGAAGGGGGCGTCACCTTCCGCACGGTGGTGCGCCAGATGGGGGCCGACGGCTGGCTCGGGCTGGGCTGGCCCAAGGAGTACGGCGGCCAGGGTCGTCCCGCCACCGACCAGTTCATCTTCTTCAACGAGGTGCAGCGGGCCCGGGCACCCTTCCCCTTTGTGACCCTGAACACCGTGGGCCCCATGCTCATCAGCCACGGCACCCAGGAGCAGAAGGACTTCTTCCTTTCCGGCATCCTGGCCGGAGAGATCAACTGCGCCATTGGCTACACCGAGCCGGAAGCAGGCACTGACCTGGCGGCCCTTCGCACCCGGGCCGTGGCCGACGGAGACGAGTGGGTCATCAACGGAAACAAGATCTACACCAGCGGTGCCGACCAGGCGGACTACATCTGGTTGGCGGCCCGGACCGATCCGGAAGCCCCCAAGCACAAGGGCATCTCGATCATCATGGTTCCCACCAGCGCCGAGGGGTTCTCGTGCACGCCGATCGTGACGGTGGGCGGGGTCTCCACGACCGCGAGCTACTACAACGATGTCCGCGTTCCGAAGTCCAACCTCGTGGGAGAGCTCCATGGAGGGTGGCGGCTGATCACCGGCCAGCTCAACCACGAGCGGGTCGGCCTGGCCGCGGTGAGTGCCCTGGCCCACCGTCTGTGGGACGAGGTCCGGGACTGGGTGGTGGCCAACGGCCTGACCCACGTGGCCTGGATCCAGGAGGACATGGCCAAGACCCATGCCCTGCTCGAGGCCCAGAAGCTCCTCAGTTGGCGGCTGGCCCAGTCGGTGGCCGACGACACGCTCGGCCCGGCCGAATCTTCGGCCATCAAGGTGTACGGAACCGAATCGACCGTCGAGGTCTACCGCAAGCTTCTCGGCGTGGTCGGAGCTGCCGGCTACCTGAGCCCCGGATCGCCGGGTGCCGTGCTGCGGGGCGATCTCGAACGGGCCGGCCGTCAGGCCCAGATCAACACCTTCGGCGGTGGCGTGAACGAGATCCAGCGCGAGATCCTGGCCATGGCCGGCTTGGGCATGAAGCGCTCGGTGCGATGAGCACCGCCCTGGACGACCAACTCGCAAACTTCGTGGGTGCCTCGACGGGACCCGTGACCACGAGCCCTCACCCGGTCAACACCCCGATGATCCGCCATTGGGTGGAGGCCATGGACGACCACAACCCGGTCTACGTGGACGAGGAAGCAGCCCGGGCCGCCGGGTACGACGGAGTGATCGCTCCGGCCACCATGCTTCAGGCCTGGATCATGCGGGGACTGCGGGCGTCCCAGGCCGCCGCCGAACAGCGCGGCGGCTCGGCCATGGACGAGGTGATGGCGTTGCTCGACGAGCACGGCTACACCTCGGTGGTGGCGACCAACTGTGACCAGCACTACGAGCGTTCCCTCGTTCTCGGGGATGAACTGTCGGTCACGTCGGTCATCGACTCCATCTCGGGCGAGAAGGAGACCGGACTCGGAGTGGGGCGCTTTGTCACCACCCGGATGGAGTTCAGCGATGCCACGGGTGCACTGGTGGCCACCATGTTGTTCCGCATCCTCAAGTTCCGGCCCCGGCCCAAGGTGGAGCCGTCGGCCCCGAGGATGCTCCGTCCCCGCCCGGCGCTCACCCAGGACAACGAGTTCTTCTTTGCCGGAGCCAAGGAAGGGAAGTTGCTGATCCAGCGCTGCATGGACTGTGGTGTCCTGCGACACCCGCCCCGGCCGACATGCGCCCGGTGCCAGTCCTACGAATGGGACACCGTGGTCTCCACTGGCCGGGGTGTGATCTACAGCTTCGTGGTGAACCACTATCCCCAGGTGCCTGCCTTCGACTACCCGTTGATCGTGGCGTTGGTGGAGTTGGAGGAGGGAACCCGCCTCGTGGCCAATGTGGACGGCTTCACCCCGGACACCATCGCCATCGGACAGGCGGTGGAGGCGGAGTTTGTGGCCTTTGATGACGATCTGACCCTGCCGGTGTTCCGGCCCGTGGAGAGGTAGCGCGTGGACTTCAACTTCAGTGACGAACAGCAGGCGGTCCGGGAGGCCATCTCGGGTGTCCTCGGTGGTCGGATCACGCCGGACAGGGTGCGCGAAGTCGAACGCAGCGACGAACGCTTCGACCGGGAGCTGTGGGCCGACCTGGCCAAGGCCGACCTGCTGGGACTGGTGGTACCCGAATCCCACGGTGGCGGTGGCTACGGGATGGTGGAGCTGTCCCTGATGCTGGAGGCCCAGGGTCGCACCGTGGCCCCGGTGCCGCTGTGGGCCACGCTGGCCCTCGGCGTGCTTCCGCTGGCCGAGTTCGGTTCACCCGAAGCCACCGGGTGTCTCGGCGGTGTGGCCTCGGGTGAGATCGTGCTCACCGCGGCCCTGACCGACGTGGCCTCCGACCTGGCGGTGGGCGGCACCGGCCGGCCGGCCGTGACCGCCACGGCCGGGACGGACGGATCGGTGGTGCTGGAGGGAACGGCGTTTGCCGTGCCCTATGCCCACGTGGCCGACCACCTCCTGGTCCCGGCCGCCATCGACGGAGGCGTCGTGGTGGCGGTGGTGCCGAGGAGCGACGTCCGGGTGGAGTGGGCCGAGACCACCAACCGGGAGATCCACCCCCACGTGCACTTCGATTCGACGCTGGTGCCCCCGGCGATGCTGCTGGCCGGAGGCGATCCGGGCGAGGGTCCGGCCGTCGTGGCGTGGATGCTGGCCCGGGCCTGGACCGGGCTGTGCGCCCTGCAGGTTGGTGTGGCCGAAGCGGCCGTCGAGCAGACGGCGCTCTACCTGAATACCCGCGAGCAGTTCGGTCGACCGCTTTCGACCTTCCAGGGCACAATGCTCCGGGTGGCGGACGCCGCCATCGACACCGAGTCGATGCGGGTGACACTCTGGCAGGCGGCGTGGCAACTTGACCACGGGATCGATGCCGATGATGCCGTGGCCGTGGCGGCCTGGTTCGCGGCCGAGGCCGGCCAGCGGGTCGTTCTCGCCACCCAGCACCTTCATGGTGGCATGGGAGCCGACATCGAGTACCCGATCCACCGCTACTTCCTGTGGGGCAAGCAGATCGAACTGCTGCTGGGCCCCCCGAGTGCGCAACTGGCGCGGCTCGGCCGACAACTGATGGAGATGTCATGAACTTCCACGACGTAGAGGTCGGAGCCGTCCTGGACGAGCTGGTGATCCCCATCACCCGGACCCTCATCGTTTCGACCGCCATCGCCTCCCGGGACTACCAGGACGTCCATCACGATTCCAACTTGGCCGTCGAACGCGGCTCGAAGGACATCTTCATGAACATTCTCACCACCAACGGTCTGGTCGGGCGGTACATCACCGACTGGTCCGGCCCGAAGGCCGTCCTGACCGACGTGAACATCCGCCTGGGTGCCCCCAACTACCCAGACGACACCATGACGTTGACCGGAAGGGTGACCGAGAAGGACGACAGCCCGGACGATCAGGGCCGGGGCGCGGTGGTGGTGGCCATCCAGGGGGCCAACAGCCTCGGCCACCACGTCACCGGGACCGTCCGGGTCCTCCTGCCCGCCGAAGGGGGTGCGGCATGAGCCAGTCCTATGCCGGCAACACCGCCATCGTGGGGATCGGGGCCACCGAGTTTTCCAAGGCATCGGGCCGCAGCGAACTCCGCCTCGCCGTCGAAGCCGTGGATGCCGCCCTCCGGGACGCCGGCGTGCATCCGTCCGAGGTCGACGGAATGGTGACGTTCAGTTCGGACACCAACCCGGAGATCGAGATCGCCCGCAGCCTCGGCATGGGGGAGCTCACGTTCTTCAGCCGGATCCACTACGGCGGTGGTGCGGCCTGTGCCACCATCCAGCAGGCCGCCCTGGCCGTCGAGTCCGGCATTGCCGACGTGGTCGTGTGCTATCGGGCCTTCAACGAGCGTTCCGGCAACCGCTTCGGGGCCGGCGTGCAGGGAAGGCCGCCCGCCCCCAACGCCGAGACGGCGCACTTCTCCTGGTATGCCCCCCAGGGCTTGTTGACCCCGGCGCAGTGGGTGGCCATGGCGGCCCAGCGGTACCTGCACGTGACCGGGGCGACCTCCGAGGATCTGGGCCGGGTGGCCGTGGCGGACCGGAAACATGCCGCCACCAACCCCAAGGCCTGGTTCTACGAGCAGCCCATCACCCTGGAGGACCACCAGAGTTCGCGTTGGATCGTCGAGCCACTCCACCTGCTCGACTGCTGCCAGGAGACCGACGGTGGTCAGGCGCTGGTGGTCACCACGCTGGAGCGGGCCCGGGATCTGGCCGGAACGCCGGCGGTCATCAAGGCCGCCGCCCAGGGCGCCGGCCCGGGCCAGGAGATGATGACCTCCTACTACTACGACGATCTGTGCGAGCTCGGGGAGATGTCGGTGGTGGCCCGGCAGCTGTGGGAGACCACCGGGCTGACCCCGTCCGACATCCAGACCGCCGTGCTCTATGACCACTTCACGCCCTACGTGCTCTACCAGCTCGAGGAGTTGGGCTTCTGCGCCAAGGGTGAAGCCAAGGAGTTCGTGAAGGACGGCAACATCGAACTCGGCGGGGGGCTTCCCATCAACACCCACGGCGGCCAGCTCGGCGAGGCCTATCTGCACGGCATGAACGGCATCGCCGAAGGGGTGCGCCAGATCCGGGGCACCTCGGTCAACCAGGTGCCCGACGTCGAGCACGTGCTCGTGACGGCCGGAACCGGTGTGCCGACCAGTGGGTTGATCCTGGGCGTGGACCGTTGACCGTGCCTGCTACCTTGCAGGCGTGATTCTTCGCGACCGCCTGGCGGCTACCGGCAAGTCCTTCTACTGCGTCACGTTCTCGATCCGCTCGGGAAGTTCCCTGCTGTGCGAGGACCTCACCCAGTGGGGACTCGGCGCCCCGACCGAGTACTTCCAGCTTCCCACCGCCCCGGTGCTCGAGGTCGGGGAGTTGGCCGACTACGTCGTGAAGGTGGTGGAAGAGACGCCCGGTGATGTCTTCGGGGTCAAGATGTCGTGGCAACAGACCTATGCCCTCGGTGCCCATCTCCACAAGGAGGGTGAGACCTCCGCCGAGTTCGATCTCCGGTCGGTCTTTCCCGGCCTTAGGTATGTACACATCTCCCGGAAGGACAAGATCGCCCAGGCCGTCTCCGGTTGGCGGTCGCTCCAGACCGGTGTGTGGCACCACCCGGTGGGCGAAACCGTGGTGCCCGGCCAGCCCCCCTACGATTTCGAGCGGATCAAGGCCGTCCTGCTCCAGTGCATCGCCGAGGACTGGCTGTGGCGGTCGTTCTTCGAGGACCGGAGTATCGATGCGCTCGATCTCGTCTACGAGGAGTACGTGCAGGACCGGGTGGCCGGCCTCGGTGGGATCGCCCGGTTCCTCGACCAGGAACCGGCCCTGGTGGCCCCCACCGACCGCCTGAACGTCCTCCAGGACGAGTGGTCGGCCGGGATCATCGACCGGGCCCGGGCCGATCTTTTTTCACCTCCCAGCCCGAACTGGACCCAGTCCCTCTTTCACGCCTTGTAGCCTGCCCCTATGGATTCAGGAACCCTTCGGCGGCGGGCCCAGCCCGTGGTCGCCACCGCCAAGCGGCAGACCCGGAAGGTGCTTGACCGGGCCTTCCAGGGCTACGTGGACCAGGCCGTCGACCGGGTGGCCCAGGTGCCGGGTGGCCAACTTCCTCCCGTCTTCCGGGAGTTCCACTCGACCCTGCACGAGTCGCGCACGTTTCCGCTCTGTGACATGCCGCCGGGAGCCGAGACGGTTCTCAGCGTTGGCGCCAGCGGACTCTGGTACTTCGAGTGGATGGAGAAGTCCTACGGACACATCCCCCGTCACATCGGCGTGGAGGCCTACCTGCCCAAGCCCGACGCCCTGCCGGACAACGTGGAGTGGATCGAAGCCGATCTGGCCAGTGAACAGGGTGTGGCCGCCGTGGCCTCCGGCTCGGTCGACCTGGTCTTCTCCGGCCAGAACGTCGAGCATCTCTGGCCCGAGCAGGTCACGACCTTTCTCGTCGAGACCAACCGGGTGCTGCGGGACGGAGGCTGGATCGTGCTCGACAGTCCCAACCGGGCGCTGACCCGGGAGTACCAGTGGAGCATGAGCGAGCACACCATCGAGTACACCCCGGACGAGGCCAGGGAGATCCTGACCCTGGCCGGTTTCGAAGTGACCGCCATGAAGGGGGTCTGGCTCTGCCGGCGTGACGGCGTGGTGTTGCCGCTCGAACCGGAACAGACGGTCGAGAGCGCCAACGAGGTCCTCGATCGCATGATGCTGGCCACCGCCCGTCCGGACGATTCGTTCATCTGGTGGGCCGAGGCCCGCAAGGTGGGCGAGGCCGATGTCGAGGCACTGGCTACAACGGTGCGGGAGATCTTTGCCGCCAACTGGATCGAGCGGGTGGCCCGACTGAAGCCCCAGGAGGGCACCGCGGTGGCGTTGGAGGACGGCCGGGCGGCGTCCCGCCTCGAAGGGTACGGGTGTGCGGCGATCGGTCCGTGGATGGCGCTGCGCAACGGCGACTACGAGTTCGAGCTCGATGTCCGCTGGGACCATCCGGTGGCGGCCGGGACCGAGATCGGCACCTTCGAACTGATGGCCGGGGAAGAACTGCTGGCGTCGGAGACCCTGCGGGCCGACGGGGGCGAGACCGCCCGGAAGGTTGTCTGCGCCTTGACGGTCGACCGGCTCCTGTTCGCCTTCCACGTGCGGTTCTTGGCCAGTGGAAAGGTGCCGGTGACCATTCCGCTGGATCTCAGGATGTCGCCCGACCCCTACGGGGTCAGCGAACGGTAGAACGCTTCGGCGCCGGCGGCCATGGCCGGCACCGAGAAGCGGGTCTCGTAAAGCCGGCGACCGGCCTCGCCGATCGTGGTGCGCAGGGCGGGATCGCGGGCCAGGGTTTCCAGCGTGTCCGCCCAGGCTTTCACGTCTTCGGTGCTGACCCGGAAGCCGGTTTCGCCGTGCTCCACGATCTCGCGCATGCCGCCGGCATCGGCGCAGACCACCGGCTTGGAGAACATCATGGCTTCGATCAGCATCAGGCCGAACGACTCGAAGCGCGATGGTGCCACAAACACGTCACAACGGGCGTAGTTCTCGACAAGGCCCGTGTCGTCGATCCGTCCGACAAAGCGGACCCGGTTGCGCAGGTCCCGGTGACGGGATTCGAACGCGGCCCGGTAGGTCTTGCCCCCTGGTCCGGGCAGGGTGTCGTCGCCCACCACGGTCAGTTCGACGGCTACGCCCCGGGCGGTCAACTCCACCACGGTGTCGAGAATGATGTCGATGCCCTTTCGGGCTTCCAGCCGACCGACGAAGAGCAGCTTCAAGGGGCCGGTGTCCGCTGCCGGAAGGGGACCGGAGTAGTCATCCAGAAGGTCGGGCAGGCCGTGGGGGACAAAACCGAGGCGGGACCGGTCAAAGGTCACGTCGTAAGCCTGTTCGATCTCCTCCACCACGGCCGGTCCGCAGGCCAGGAAGCCGTTCGCCTCCTGGTAGGTGATCCGCTCGAGCTCGACCAGTTGGTTCAGCATCGGGTCGCCCGCCTCCTGGTGCTTCCGCATGACCGGGTCGACACCGAGGACGGTCTTGAGCGGGGTGTAGAGGCCCACCACCAACGGGAACCGTCGGGAGACAAGGGTGGCCACACCCTCGGAGTCCCAGTTGGGGGCCTGGACGATGTCGATCGGCCGGATCTCGTCCATGCGACAGAGTTCTTCGAAGACGGTGCTGGAGTGCTCCCAGATGTGCTGCGGGCAGGAGAGGTCACCGGGCCGGTCGAAGCCGCGGGTGGGGATCCGGTGCACCCAGACGCCGTGTTCGAGATCCACCCGGGGGTGGCCTTCGCCCTTGGTGATCACCCGGACCACGTGTCCTTCGGCGGCCAGACCTTCGGCCAGGAAGCTGATGACCCGTCCGATGCCGTTGACGGCCACCGGCGGGTACTCCTGGGACAGGAAGCAGAGATGCAGTTTCTCTCCGGCCGGCCGCAGGATGGGAAAGGGCTTGAAGGGCTCGGGTGGGGTGAACCACTCCTTCGGGCGGGTGCGGTCCTCGCCGGAGGCATACCGCTCCCGGGCCAGGGCGGTGGCCTCCTTCACGTCCTGGTCGAACTTGGTGAGGACGTCTGTCCCGAAGTGGCCTTCTTTGATGTTGGCCTGGATCTCGGCCCGGATCCGGGTGACGAAGCCGTCCATCTGGCGCCCGACTTCTTCCTCGCCGGCGTAGGGGAGACCGTGCTTCAGTCCGAAGTAGGCCCGGCTCTTGAGAACCTGGAACCAGTCCTTGGTGATCCCGGGCTTGTCGCGGATGTCGCTGGCCAGGAACTTGTGGTAAACGAAGCCGGAGTCGAGGGACCGTACGAGCCAGCCGGCGTCCACGATGCGGCGGCAGACATCGGTCTCGTCCAGGTAGTAGCGGAACTCTTCGTCGAAGCCGCCAATCTCCACCAGCCGGTCCCGGCGGAACGAGGAGTTGGTGCCGATCGTGTAGACGAACTGCTCCGAACCGGGAAACGCCAGGAGTTCGGTCATGTTCGCCATCGGCGGAAAGTCGTCCCATGCGTTGCCGAAGCGGTCGGCCCGCGACGACCAGACCTGGTACCAGAAACCGGTGTGGCCGAAGACCGGTCCACCCACCGCTCCTTCCTCCCAGTCGTATCCGTTGACGATGGCGGTCAGCCACCCCGGATCCGGGTAGGCGTCGTCGTCGATGAAGGCCACGATGTCGCCGGCGGCCAGTTTGATGCCGATGTTGCGCGACTCGGACAGGTTCCGGTCGTCGCAACGACCGATCTTGATCCGGTCCGAATAGGTGGCCAGAAGGGCCTCGGTGTCGTCCGTGGACGGTCCGTTGACCACCACCACCTCGAAGTGGGGGTAGTCCAGTTGGGCCAGGGCCGACAACGTGAGGGCCAGGCTCTCGGCCCGGTTGTAGGTGTTGATGACGACGCTGACGGTTCGCTCAGCCACTGGTTACCTTCTCCGTGAGCCAGGCCGGCGGCTCCTCGAGGATCTGGTGGATCAGGCCCAACAGGGAGGCTTCGTAGTGCTCCTTCGTATACGAAGCCAGATGGACCTTCACCTTTTCCTGCCACCCGGCCCGGTCCAGGGGCCCCCATGATGTCGGATGGTCGCCCCGGCCCAGGGCGTCGGCGACGTCGGAAATGGCCCGGCCCAACGCTTCGGGGTCACCCGGCGGCACAATCGTGCCCAGCCCACCCATCACGAACGGCAGGTTCCCGGCGGACGACGCGATGACGTAACAGCCGGCGCCAAGGGCCTCGACCACCGGAACGCAGTAACCCTCGTGGTGGGACGGGATCACCACGACGTCGGCGTTGCGGTAGAGGTCGGCCACTTCGTCGTCGCCCGCGTCGAAGTGGAGGTGGAGTTGGCCGGGATGCATCCGGGCCACTTCCTCGATCCGCTCCAGGGTGCGGGCTTCCGGGAAACGCAGGCTGCCGGCCATGGTCAAGGTGATCGGCCGGGACCAGCAGGACTCCATGGCTTCCAGCAGGTCGAGCACGCCCTTGGCTTCCACCATCCGGCCGACGTAGAGCAGCCGGAGCGGGGTGTGGGGCGTTGTCCGGTCGAAGGCGTCGGCGGCCACCACGGCCGGAGGCAGGTGCAGGACCGAGATGTTGTCGCCGTCGAAGCCGAGATCGATCAGTTCGTAGCGGGTGAACTCGCCGACCGTGGCGATGTGGGCGGCCAGTTCGAGTTTGATCCGCTCGTCGTGGGCCTGCTGGCAGGCGGCCCGGCTCTGCTCGTCGGCCACGAGGTCGACCGGGGTCGTGTTGTGGTCGATCATGAGGATGGGACGGTCCATCAGGGCGATGACGTCGAAGAGGGGATAGGGCATGGCCCGCTCGAAGATGTGGGCATCGCATCCGGCGAAGGCGGGGTGTTCCATGACTTCGCGCACCCGACTGGCCAGCTGGATGGCCGCATGGTCGTAGTCGGTCCCGGTGGTGAAGCCGACCGCCTCGATGGGATATCCCTCGGCAGCCAGCCGGTCAACGAGGTGCAGCTTCTCCATGAAACTGTTCGACACGGCATCGTGGCGGTAGGCAACCCCGGCGTAGAAGGCCAGACGAAGCTTTTCGCTCACGATGCCAGGCGCCGGGTGGCCGCGATCTCCATCTCCAGGCACATCCCGTTCGGACGACCTTGCTCCCGGACGACCACCTCGGTGAGGCCCACGTCTTCGAAGAGTTCGCGCATGCTCTCCGGGGTGAATCCGGTGAAGTGGAAGTCCCCTTCGTACTCCTGGCCGCCATAGGTCACCTTCAGGAAGTCCGCCATGGGAATGTTGCCCTCGGCCGCTGCCCGCACCATGGAGGCCATGTCGGGCACCACCGCCACGAACAGGCCACCATCTTTCAGGAGTTCCACCCAGGTCGGCAGAATGCTCCGGCGCAACTCCTCCAGTGGGAAGTGCTCCAGCAGGTGGGCCGAACGGATTTCGGCCAGTTCGCCCGGTGCGAACGGCAGGTGCCGGATGTCGGCCGTGATGTCGATCCCCGGGACGGCCCGGAAGTCGACGTTGAGGTAGCCCGGCTCGGGAATGTGGCCGGCCCCCAGGTTGAGGCGGATGTTGTCGCCCATGGCGGCCAGTTTGTCCGGGCTGAGGATGGCGACCTCGACCTCGGGCGTGATCTTGTCCTCCCGTTGGCCGCCGTAGCGGAGTTCGTAGAGCAACTCCTCCCGGATGAACTCGCCCCGGCGTTCGACGTAACCCATGCCGGCCTCGATGGAGTTGAGGCGCCGGCCGACCTGCCGGGAGGCTGCGTTCTGGGAGGCGATGGCGTTCACAAAGGCGGGGAAGTTGTCCCGGGTGAACTCGAAATCATGGATCCGCTGCACCAGGTCGGTGGTGCGGAAGTCGATGCGACGGTCGATCTGGTGGTTGATCCGGTTGATCACGGGCCGCAGCCCCTTTTTGGCGAATCCCTTGACGTCCAACGTTCCGGCCTCTCTACGTGTCCGCGGCCGAGCCTACTGTCCCGACCCGTTGGTTCCATGCGATCAGGGCGGCCACCACCAGGGTGGAAAGCACGGCGGTGACCGGATAGCCCCAGCCCAGACCGCCCCGGCCGGGCGAAACGGCAAAGTAGTCGGCGAACGACGCCCCGAGGGGCCGGGTGATGATGTAGGCGAACCAGAACGTGGCCACCTCGTTGCGTCCCAGGCCGGCGTGCCACGCCCACGGTACGGCGATGACCAGGGCGAAGACCACTCCGGAGGCCAGGAAGCCGAGATCCAGGGTGACGGCCGTGAAGTCGCCCGCCGCCGTGCCGAGGGCGAAGGTGCTCATGACGGTCAGCCAGTAGAAGAGTTCCCGCCGTGATGTGTTGACCGAGTGGATCGACAACGTTCCTTCCGTCCGGTGCCAGACGACGAGAACGGCCGCCAGCACCACGGCGAAGAAGGCGGTGGAGGCGTCATAGGGCACCCCGAGGCCGACGTGGAGGACGTCGGCGGCCATCGTGCCGAACACGGCCACCATGACGACGGCCACCCAGTAGACCCACGGAACGTAGCTGTCGGTCCGGAACTGGAGGTAGAGGGCGGCGAAGAAGAGGACGGCCGCAGCGGGGATGGCGACGCCCGGACCGGTGCCCTTCACGAGAGCATCGGAGACCGATTCGCCCATGCCGGTGCTGGCGATCTTGGTCACCCAGAACAGGACCGTGATCTCGGGAACCTTGGTCCCGAGCGTGGGATTGGTCACGAGGCGCTTCAGGCCGACCGGTTCGCTCATCTTGCCTCCAGGGCCTCGTCCAACTCCCTGACGTCGTCCTCGGTCAGCAACCGGTATCCGGTGTCCCGGCCCGGTCGCCACCACACCGGCTCGTCGCAGTGCCATGACTCGTTGCGCAGGACCCGCTTCAGGACCTTGGTGGTGGCCGTGGTCGGAAGGTCCGAGGTGAGCCGCACGTACTTCGGTGCCCACTTGGTTCCGAGGTCGCCTTCGTTGGCCAGGAAGGCCGAGAACTCCTCGGGGTCGAACCGGGACCCTTCCGTGACCAGCAAGGTGGCCATGACCTGGTCACCCACCACGGTGTCCTCCACGGCGTAGACCGACGCCAGGATCACCATGGGGTGACGCTGCAGGATCTCTTCCACCGGGGCGGCCGCAAAGTTCTCCCCGTCGACCCGCAGCCAGTCGAAGTCCCGGCCGGCGAAGTAGAAGAAGTCGTTCTCGTCCCGGTAGGCGAGGTCCCCGGTCCAGTACCAGCCGTTGCGGACCCGGTTGGCTTCGGCGTCGGCGTTGCGCCAGTAGCCCTCGAAGCCGGCGGCGCCGGTCTGGCTGACGAGTTCACCGATGGCCTCGTCGGCGTTGAGCAGCTTCCCCCTGTCGTCGAAGCGGGCCCGGGGGCACTCCTCGCCGGTTTCCGGGTTCAGGATCACGGTGCCGGGCATGGCCCGACCCAGGGCCGAGCGCGGGGTGTCCGGGGTGCGCTGGACGGCGGCCCCGCCCTCGGTGGAACCGTAGGCGTCCTGGACCCTGCAGCCGAACCGCTGCTCGAACCGGGCGACATCGGCCGCGGCGGCTTCGTTGCCGAAGCATCGCCGGAGGGAATTGTCGGCGTCGTCCGGCCGCTCGGGCGTCGCCAGGATGTAGGACAGGGGCTTGCCGACATAGTTGAAGTACGTCACGCCGTAGCGACGCACATCCACCAGGAACTGGGAGGCACTGAAGCGGTCCCGCAGCACGGCGGTGGCCCCGGCGGCCAGCGCCGGAGCCCACCCTGCCATCAGGGCGTTCGAATGGAACAGCGGCATGGCGAGATAGCAGACGTCATCTTCGGTGATGGAGAACATCTGGGCGACGATGCCGCCGATCCGGGCCAGTCGTCCCTGGGTGCACAGGCACGCCTTGGGCGCTCCGGAGGTCCCGGAGGTGAACAGGAGGAGCCCGAGGGTCTCTTCGGTCACCTCCGAATCGGGCAGGGCCGCACCGCGGTGCTCGCCAAGGAGCACTCCATACGGCGACGCCGGGTCGAGGTCGCCGTCGGGGTTGTCGATGACCAGGGTCCGCTCCGGCGGGAAGAAGTCGACGAGCGGGTGGTACCCGGGGGTGGTGACGAGCAACTGGCACTCGGTGTGGGTCAGGTCCCGGGCCAGTTCGTCGCCCCGATGGGTCGGATTGGCCCCGACCACGACCGCACCGACCAGGGCCGCCGCTCCCATCCAGAAGACGTACTCGGGGAGGTTGTCCATCAGGAGGGCGACGTGGAACGGCCCGTCCTGGCGAAGTGAGAGGAGCACCGACGCCCGGTCGGCCTGGGCCTGGGTCACCTCCCGGTGGGTCCAGGACCGTTCGGCGTGGACAAGGCCCACCCGGTCGTCGTCGGCCCGGGCCCGGATCAGCGCATCAATGGTCTGCATACCTGCTCAGGTTACGCGATCACCATGATGTCCGGTGTCGGCGCTCAGGCCACGGGAGCCCCGTCATGCTGGGTGGCCAACCAGGATCCCAGAAGGATCAACGGAAAGCCGACGATGATGCCAAGGGAGATCCGCTCGCCCAGGATGACGATGCCGAGCAGGATGGCAACGGCCGGGTTGATGTAGGTGATCACCGTGCTGCGGTGGGGCCCGATCTCGCCGATCAACTCGAAGAACAGCACGAAGGCCAGCGCCGTGCAGACCAACATCAGACCGGCCACCGCCAAGGCCACTTCCAGTGGGAAGTGCCGGGGAAGGTGGGTGAGGCCGAAAGGGGCATAGGCCGCTCCGGCCATGAGCAACGACAGGGTGATGACCCCGAGTCCCGGCAGGTCGCCCAGTTTCCGGGAGATCACGAGCGGGCCCAGGGAGTAGCCGATGGCCGGGATGATCACTTCCGCCACGGCGCCGAGGTCGATCGTTCCGAGGTCAAGTCCCACGAGGGCCACCACGCCTCCGAAACCGACGACGAGACCCAGAACGCGACGTCCGGTGAAGTGTTCGAAGCCGAACGCCCAGTAGATGAGGGCCCCGGTGAGGGGCACGGTGGCGATGAGGATCCCGGTCAGTGAACTGGTGAGGTGGACCTCGGCCCGGCTGACGAAGAGCCAGGGAATACCGAGTTCGGCCACCGTGTAGACGAGCACCCACCTCCAGTGCCGCCAGACCGAAGCCAGGGCGTTGCGGTGCAGGGCCAGGGGCAGCAGAAGCAGTCCGGCCGGCGCGGTGCGGAAGAAGATCAGGGTGGCGGGTGAGACGTCCCGCACGGCGATCCGGATCAGCAGGTACGGCGTGCCCCAGATCACGGACATGGCGACAAAGAGCAGCCAGCCGCGCCGGCTCATGACCAGGCAGCCAGAATTTTCTCCGAAGTGGTCACCGTTGCGATCAACGGAAAGGTGTTGTCCAGGACGGCGTCGGCGTAGGTCTGCGGGATGCCGGCCACGGTGTCCCGTGGCACGACGACCTGATAGCCGAGGTTGACGGCCTCGATGGCGAGACCGAGAACCCCCAGGTTGACCGATACTCCGGTGGCAATGATGGTGGTGACCCCGAGGCTCCGGAGCCAGATGTCGAGCGACGTCCCCGAAAATGGAGAGACGCCGTGGAACCGGGACGACACGAGGTCGCCTTCTTCGGCCGGAATCACCAACTCGGTCGGAGCGGTCCCTTCCAGGAGATGCTCCGGATTTCGGATCATGGCGGCGATCAGCTGGCAGTTGGCAGTTGAACCGGCCCGGTCGGCCCGGAACTCGGCGGTGCAGTGGATCACCGGGGCCCCTATGGTGCGGGCCCGCGCCAGCAGGCTTCTGACCGGCTCGAACAGGCCCTGGGCCGCCTCGGCCAGTTGGGGAAAGGAGGACAGGTCTCCCACCACGCCGCGCTGGATCTCCATGGTGAGCACTGCGGTCGTCCCGGGTGCCACCAGTGAGGCGAGATCGACCGGCACTACGTTCCCGAGGAAGTGCGCTGGCCGCCCAGGTCGCTGGCCACGGGAACTCCGCTGGCCACATCGGCGGCCCAGCGGTAGTCCGGCTTGCCGCTTGGGGAGCGCTGGATGCTTTCCACGACGTGGAGTTCACGTGGCACCTTGTATCCGGCGATCGCCTCCCGACAGTGGGTCTGGATCTCCTCCAGTGTGGGGGCAACGTCACGGGGGGCGACAATCGCCGCCACCCGCTGGCCCCACCGGTCATCGGGGACGCCGACCACGATGGCGTCGAACACGGCCGGGTGGGAGCGGACGGCCGATTCGACCTCTTCCGGAAAGATCTTCTCGCCGCCCGAGTTGATGCAGACCGAGCCGCGTCCAAGCAGGGTGATCGAGCCGTCGGCCTCGATGGTGGCGAAGTCTCCGGGCATGACGAAACGTTTGCCGTCGACGGTGATGAACACCTCGGCCGTCTTGACCGGGTCGTTGTAGTAGCCGATCGGAATGTCTCCGCCCCGGGCGATCTTGCCGATGACGCCGGAACCGGGAACCACCGGTCGCATCTCCTCGTCGAGGACCACCGTGTCGCCCAGCACGCTGACCGTCGGCCCGCTCTTCATGGCGGTGGTGTCCTTGGTGAGGGTGGCCATGCCGTTGTTTCCGGTCTCCGAAGAACCGATGGCGTCCACCATCACCAGGTTGGGGAAGTGACGGAAGAACTCGTCTTTCACCGGTGCCGAGAAGATGGCGGCCGAAGAGGTCACGGCAAACAGTGAGGAAAGGTCGTAGTCGGCGTCCGGATCGTCGAGGGCCTCGATCAGGGGCTTGCCCATGGCATCACCGGTGATCATCAGGGAGTTGGCCTTCTCGGTCCCGACAAGCTGCCACACGGCGTCCGGATCGAACTTGGCGATCAGCACGGTCTTGTTGCCGACGAAACTCTGGCCGAGGATGCTCCACTGGGTGGCGCCGTGCATCAACGGAGCGATGGGGAGGAACGTGATCTGGCCACCGCGGCCTTTTTCCACCATCTCCTCGGGGGACCGGACCCGGGTGTTGGTGACCGGATCCACGCCACCGCCGAGGGCGTAGAAGACGTCCTGGTGGCGCCAGACGACGCCCTTGGGCATCCCGGTGGTGCCACCGGTGTAGAGGATGTAGTGGTCGTCGTTGGACCGGGGGGCAAAGTCCCGCTCCGGCGATCCGCTGGCGAGGGCTTCTTCGTAATCGACCGAACCCTGGGGTGGGGTCACGCCCGAAGAGTCGTCGATGGTGACGACCAGTCGGAGGTCGGGCAACTCGGGCAGCAACGTGGTGACCTGGGGGCTGAACTCGGCCTGGTGCACCAGGGCCACGAGGTCGGCGTTCTTGAACAGGTAGCTCAGTTCGTCCTTCACGTAGCGGTAGTTGATGTTGATCCATACCGCCCGCAACTTGAACACGGCCCAGGCCGTCTCCACCCACTCGACGCTGTTGTAGGAGTAGATGCCCACGTGGTCGCCGGGTTTGACGCCTTGGTCGGCGAGGAAGTGGGCGAGGGCGTTGGCCCGGGCCTCCATCTGGGCGTAGGTTCGCCGCTGACCCTCGGCGACCAGGTACTCCCGGTCTCCGAAAGCGTCGACGGCGGCTTCGAACATGTCTGCCAGGTTGAACGTCATCGGACGATCAGTAGAACACGTTTCGATTATCTCGGCAACCAACGGCCTTGTTCAGGAACGGTGGTCCACCTGGGCCAGACGGGCGTCCCGGATGGCGCCGGCCACTCCAGTGCGGTCGAGGCCGAGCGAGGCCAGGATGTCCTCGGGATGACCCTGGGCCAGGAAGGCCCGGGGGGTGCCGAGGTGCACGGCAGGAACCGTCGACGACCACCCGTTGCGGAGTGCATCAGCCAGGAACATGCCGGCGCCTCCGAAGCGGACGCCGTCTTCGACGGTGACCAGCAACTCGTGCCGGAGGGCGTCGGCCAACATGACCGGATCGGGCAAGGAGACCACCCGGGGGTCCCAGACGGTGACCGAAATACCTTCCTCGGCCAGCAGGTCGGCGGCGTCGAGGGCGACGGCGAGCATCTTTCCCACGGCGAAGACACAGACACTTCCGTCTCCGGCCCGGACCTTTCGCGCCGAGAGGCCCTCGCCGGTCCCGGTGTCGGCGGGCAGGGTCGGCAAGGTCTTCGGGAAGCGGATCATCGCAGGTCCGTCGAGTTTGAGCGCTTCTTCCAGCATCACTTCGACCTCGGCCGCGGATGACGGCGCAAACACCGTCATCCCGGGGATGGTGAGGCCGAGGGCCAGGTCCAGGACACCATGGTGGCTCGGACCGTCATCTCCGGTGATGCCGGCCCGGTCAAGCACGAAGACCACCGGGAGTCCGTGGAGCCCCACGTCGAGGTTGGCCTGGTCGAAGGCCCGGGTGAAGAAGGTGGAATAGACGGCCACCACCGGTCGCAGCCCGGCCATCGCCATGCCCGCTGCCGCGGTGACGGCGTGCTGTTCGGCGATGCCCACGTCGAAAAACCGCGTGGGGAACCGCGCTTCGAACGGGAGCAGGCCGGTCGGTCCCGGCATGGCCGCCGTAATCGCCGTCACCCGGGAGTCCCCCTCGGCCAACCGCAGCAGGGAACGGGTGAAGGCATGGGTGTAGGTGGTCGGCGGGATCGACTGGGAGGCGGCGGTCACCACCTTCACGTCGTGCAGTCGCTGGACGTCGTCGTCTTCGGCCGGGGCATAACCCCGACCCTTCTTGGTCAGGACGTGTACGACGATCGGACCGGGCCACTCCCGGGCGTTGGCCAGGGCTTGCTCGACTCCGGCAATGTCGTGTCCGTCGATGGGGCCGGCGTAGCGGATGCCAAGGGCCTCGAAGAACGTGTGGGGGGTCACGACCTCCCGCAGGGCACTGGTCAGGCCGTGGACGCTCGAATAGGCGAGATCGCCTACCCCGGGAATCTCGCGGAGAAGATGACGGATCCGTTGGCGGGCCTGCACATAGGAAGGGTTCAGGCGGAGTTGGGTCAGGCTGGACGAGAGGTGGGACACGGTGGGGGCGTAGCTGCGGCCGTTGTCGTTCAGGACGATGAGCACCCGCTTGCCGGAGTGGCCCAGGTTGTTGAGCGCTTCGTAGGCCAAGCCACCGGTGAGGGCGCCGTCTCCGATGACCGCCACCACCTGACGATCCTGGCCCTGGAGTTCGAACGCACTGGCCAGTCCGTGGGCGTAGCTGAGTACCGTCGATGCATGGCTGTTCTCGATCCAGTCGTGCTCGGACTCGGCCCGGTTCGGATAGCCCGACAGCCCACCGGCCTGTCGCAGCCGGTCGAAGCTGTCCTTGCGACCCGTCACCAACTTGTGGACGTAGGCCTGGTGGCCGGTGTCCCACAGCAGGACATCCCGGGGTGAGTCAAAGGTGCGGTGGAGGGCGAGGGTCAGTTCCACCACGCCCAGGTTGGATCCGAGATGGCCACCCGTGGTGGTCACCGCGGCCACGATGAACTGGCGGATCTCTTCGGAAAGTTCGTTGAGTTCGTCCGTGCTGAGGCCGCGGAGGTCCTCCGGGCAGTGGATCGAATCAAGAATCATGACGGTTCCCACGTTACCAGCGCCGTTCGATCATCCGGCGCTCAGCGGACGTTGGAGAGGAACTGTTCCTTGTCCACGGTGACCCGGACGAGCTTGCCGGCAGCCACCAGCGTCCCGGATTCGGAAACCGAAAGGGTGAAGATCAGTCGACGCCCTTCGATGCGGTCGAGGGTGGCCTCGGCGACGACCGTTCCGCCGACGCCGACGGGAACGAGGTGGTCGAACTGCAGGCGTTTGGCCACCGTGGTGGTCCCGTCGGAAAGATGGGGATCGATGGCCAGACAGCTCGCCTCCTCGCAGAGGGCGATGAGCCGGGGAGTGCCAAGCACCGGCACCGAGCCGGACCGGAGTGCTTCGGCGGTATCGCCGGTCCCGACGACGAGTGTTTGCCGGGCGGACAGACCGAGTTCGAGGGCCACGGCGGTACGATATCGCCTCTATCGAGCGGAAAGAGGCAGCGATGATCGAAAACCCGGTGCTGGAACGGGTGTTGGCCGAAGCGTTGCGCCATGGAGGTGACTTCGCCGAGGTGTTCGCCGAGGACCGAACGAACTCCTCGGCCGTTCTCGATGACGGTCGGGTGGAAGAGCTGTCGTCGGGCCGGGAGCGCGGTGCGGGGATCCGGGTGATCTCCGGCGAGACCACCGGGTACGCCCACACGGCCGACCTCAGCCTGGAGGGGCTGCTGCGGGCGGCCGAAGCCGCCTCCGCGGTGGCCCGCTCCGATGGACGCGGGGAGCGGGTGGTCCCGGCCGGTCCGCTGTCGGAGGTTTCTTCCCTTCGGGCCTTGCGGGACCATGCCCGGGCGGACAAGGCGGGAACGCTCGAACTGCTCCAGCGGGCCGACCACGCCGCCCGGTCCCAGGGTGGGGCCATCAGCCAGGTGCAGGCGGCGTGTGGCACCTCTCGCCGCGCCGTGCTCATTGCCAACTCGGAAGGTCTGCTGGCCCGGGACGAGCAGACCCGGAGCCGGTTCTCGGTGTCGTGTGTGGCCAGCGGGGATGCCGGACTGCAGACCGGGTACGAAACGGTGGCCCGGACGCTCGGCTTCGAACTCTTCGACGACGTGTCGGTGGAAGCGTTGGCCGAGGCGGCGGCCCGCCGGGCCCTGACCAAGTTGGCGGCGCGGCCGGCACCCTCCGGTGAACTGCCGGTCGTGCTGGCCGGAGGGAGCGGAGGCATCCTCTTCCACGAGGCGTGTGGACACGGTCTCGAGGCCGACCACATCGTGAAGGACGCTTCCGTCTACGCCGGTCGCATCGGTCAACTCGTGGCCAGTCCGTTGGTGACACTGGTCGACGACGGGACGGTGGACACCGAGTGGGGGACCTTCGGGGTTGACGACGAGGGGCGGCCGGCCCAGCGCAACGTCCTGATCGACCAGGGGGTCCTCACCGACTATCTGTGGGACTACGTCCGGTCCCGCCAGGAGGGACGGCGCTCGTCGGGCAACGGACGCCGTCAGACCTACCAGCATCTCCCCATGGTGCGGATGACCAACACGTTCCTGCTTCCCGGCACGGACGATGCCGAAGAGATCGTGGCCCAGACGCCCCGGGGGGTCTACGTGGCCCAGCTGGGTGGTGGTCAGGTCAACACCGCCACCGGTGACTTCGTCTTCGGCACCACCGAGGCGTACCTCATCGAGGACGGCAAGATCACCGAGCCGTTGCGTGACGCCAACCTGATCGGAAACGGCCCGGAAGTCCTCAAACGGGTCGACGCCGTAGGGACCGACTTCGCCATGACCCCGGGCACGTGTGGCAAGGACGGCCAGAGCGTGCCGGTGGGTTGCGGTCAGGCCACCATGCGCCTTTCCGGCGTGACCATCGGGGGAACGGCGGCATGAGCGACGATCTTCTGGACATCGCCGAGCGGGCCGTCGGGTGGGCCGACTCCCACGAGGAAGTCGAAATCTATGTCGCCCGGGGAACCGAGACCGAGATCCGGGCCTATGACGGGGCCGTGGAGTCACTGACCTCGGCCACGTCGGCCGGGGTCGGCATCCGGGTGATCGACAACCATCGGATGGGGTTTGCCTGGGCCGGTTCGCTGGACCCGACCGTGATCGAGGAGACCATGGCCGAAGCCCGGGACAACGCCCGGTTTGCCACCCCCGACGAGCACGTTCGCCTGGCGGTTCCCGACGGGGTTCCCGCCCGGCCGGTGTCGTCGTGGGACGACGAACTGGCCAAGGTCCCGACGACCGAGAAGGTTGCCCTCGCCCTGGCCCTGGAGGCGGATACCCGGGCGGCCGACCAGAGGATCCGGCAGGTCGATTCGGCCGACTACGGCGACGGTATGGTCGAAGCAGTGCTGGCGACCACGACCGGGATCCGCTCGTCCACCCGTCGGACCTCGAGCTACCTCGGAGTGAGCGTCATCGCCGGGAGCGGGGACGAGAGCCAGACCGGCGGTGGATACAGCGTGGCCCGCGGATTCTCCGGACTCGATCCGGACCGGGCCCGGGATGACGCCGTGTTGCGGTCGACCCGGATGCTCGGAGCCACCAAGGGCTCGAGCGGCCGGATGGCCGTCGTGTTCGACCGCCGGATCGCAGCGACCCTCCTGTCCATTGTCGCTTCGGCCCTGTCGGGTGAATCGGTGGCCAAGCACCGGTCCTTCTTTGCCGACCGCCTGGGCGAACTCGTGGCCGATCCCAGGGTCACGTTGGTCGACGACCCCACCGATGCGCGCGCCTACAACGCCTCGGCGTTCGATGCGGAAGGTCTGGCGTGTCGCCGGAACGTCCTGATCGACCAGGGTCGCCTGACTTCCTTCTACTACGACACCCTCGCCGGCGCCCGGGCCGGCACGGCATCAACCGGTTCGGCGGTGCGGGGCGGGTTCGCCTCGACGCCGTCCCCGGGCTGTCGGGCCCTGCTGCTCACGCCGGGTCCGGAGGGCCAGGGTCAGGACGAGGTTGTTGGCCTCGTCGGCGACGGCCTCTTCGTCCAGTCGATCACCGGTGTGCATTCGGGGGTGAGCACCATCAGCGGCGACTTCTCGGTGGGGGCTGAAGGGCTCATGATCCGCAACGGGCGTCTGGCCGAGCCGGTGCGGGAGATCACCATCGCCTCGACGCTCCAGCGGATGCTGCAGTCGATCGTAGCCATCGGCTCCGACCTCGAGTGGTTGCCCGGCATCGCCGCCGGAATGACCGTCGCCATTGGCGACATGCAGGCCAGCGGTTCCTAACGGGTGGCCGCCGAGCAGGCGGCGAGGCCGTCGGGCTGGGAGGTGTAGTAGATCGATCCCTCGATGCTGAGGTTGTAAGGCCCGGCTGACGACGGGGTCGAGGTTCCGCCTGTCCACAACGGCGTGCCGCCGATGGTGGCCGTTCCGAGAGACGGATTGGCGGCCACCTGACCGTTGGCCGCATTGGCTGCACCGTAGGTGAGGGTGAACTTCTGGATGACGAACAGCCGCGGGAACTTGTCGAGGCCGTTGATGAAGGCGGAGACCTGTCCGTAGTTGCCGTTGACCCCGATGGTGGTGGGAACGGCCGTCACACCGGCCGGTCCGGCCGTCGGCGACACGGTAAGCGGTGGAACGAAGCCACTGAAGGCACTCAGCGTCACGCCGGAGGACGAGGCCAGGGTGTTGAACTGGCTCTCGAACGCCGACTCTTCGGCATCGATGTCGCCGGGAGTCCGCACGCTCGGAATCTGGGTCGAGATCGCCTTCAGTTCCGAGCAGTGTCCAGAGATCTTCTGCTTCTCGGCCTGGAGGATCGTCAACTGGCTCTCGAGGTTGGCCTGCTGGGTCTGGAGGCTGGCGTCCTGGGCCTGGAGGGAGCTCAACTGGCTGTTCTGGGGTGAGATCAGAAGCACCCAGATAAGGATCAGGAGCACCAGTGTTCCGGCGCCGATGAGGATCGGATTTCGGTAGTCACGCACGTTGTTCATTTGAAACTCGCGTTCTTGCTCAGACTGGCAGCGGGGGTGATGGACACGGTGAAGGGGAAGGCGATGGTGTTGTTGCTCCCGACGATGGTCGCCCCCTGGACCGGGTTGGCCACATAGGGCGAAGAACTCACGGCGTTGATCCATGCCTCGGAGATGGTCAGGGTCGGCCCAGGGCCGGTGACACCCATCACCACCGAGCCGATCGACGCCGCGGTCGGAGCCGTCGACGACTGGGGAGCCGGGGTGGCCGGGGTGGTCAAGGAGTTGGACGTTCCCGAGAAGGTGACGACGGAGGCGGCACTGGGTGTGATCGACACCAGGTTGTTCAACGTCAGGGGCCAGTCGATGGCCGTGTTGACGACGCTGGCCCGCCGGCGGAGACCGGCGGTGTAGGCGTTGTTGGCCGCCACGACCTTGTTGTAGCGGGGAATCTGGGCCTGAAGGGAGCTGATGTTGGACTGGATGGTGTTCACGTTGTTCTGCTCGTTGTTCACCTGGAGGGCCTTCCAGCCACCAAAGGCCAACGCCAGGACGACCACCGCCCCGCAGCCAACGAGGACCCGCTTCTGGACCCGCTTGATCATGGAGCGTTTGGCCACCTCGGGGGGGAGCAGGTTGAACTTCTTGACGTTCTTGTCCGGCTCGGGGAGGGCCAGTCCGATGGGGGCCGAGAGGATCGAACCAACCAACTCCACCTGCTCTTCGTTGAGGTTGAGCGGCGTGACGTCGATACGGTCGAAGGGCGAGACCTTGAGGACCGGCAAGCCCGTCTGCTCGGCGATCAGTTCGCTCATGCCGTGCAGCTCGGAGCCGCCACCGGTGACGGTGATCTGGGCCACCGGGAGGCGGTCGGGGAGCGACGCGAAATACTGGATCGAGTTCCGGATCTCGGCGACCTGACCGGTCATGCTGGGCAGGGCGGCGTGCTCGGCCAGCAACATCTGACCGGTCTGTTCGGCGATCCGGCGTTTGATGCTCTCGGCATCCCCGAGCGGAATGTCCAACGTCGCCGAGATGGCGGCGGTGGTGTCGTTTCCGCCGGAACCGACGGTGCGGACGAACTGGGGCCGACCCTGCTGGTGGATGGCGACGATGGTCAGACCGGCCCCGATGGAGATGATGGCTTCGGGCCGTTCGGCCGAACCGTGGTCGCCCACCGAGCGGACGAGGGCCGAGGAGACGAGGTCTACACCCCGGATCTCGAGGCCGGCCGCCTCCACGGCGGCGATGATGCCGTCCACCAATTGGACGTGGGCGGCGGCCACGAGGACCCGACGCATCTTGCGACCGGAGGCATCGGTGAAGTCGGCCAGGATCTGGGAGGAGAGGATGGTCTGGTCCGGCGGGAACGGGATCACTTCCTCCGACTGGAACCGGACGGCGCTCTCGACTTCGGCGTCGGGAATGTACTGGATGTCGATCTCACGGGTGATGGCCCGCAGCCCGGCCAGCCCGACGGTCACGACCCGGCCCGAGAAGCCACCGTTCTTCCAGAGTTTGGTGATGGCATCGGTGACGGCCAACTGGTTGACCACCTCGCCGTCCACCACAGTGCCCGGCGGCAGGCCGACCTGGCCGTAGGTGATGAGCCGGGGCGTTCCATGGCCGAGATCCAGCTCGGCGGCCCTCACGGCACTCGTTCCGATGTCAAGTCCCACGCTGAGCTGGGCCATTAGTTGAACCTCTCTTGGATCACGGCAACCGGTTGCGGGCTGTCCTGGTGTTCATCGGCGCAGACAGGCGCGATCTTTAGTACGTAGACACATGGAATGACATGAAAGTCACGATCAAACATCTCGACTCCTTGATGACTGGCCCTGGGCGGAGGAGTCAGCTAGAGAAAGGTGGACGCCAGTTGACCGGTCTGGAGGATGCCGGCCTGCTCGAGCATGACCTTCAGGTCATGCGGATTGCTGGCGGCGTTCATGGCGTCATTCAGGGAAACGGTCTCCTTGGCCACGAGGTCGACCAGACACTGGTCGAAGGTGGTCATGCCGTAGTAGGCGCCGTCGGCGATGATGCTGGAGATTTCCGACGTGAGTATGGGATCGATGATGGACTGTTGGACCCGTCCGTTGACGACCAGGATCTCGAGAGCCGGCACCCGGGAGTTGCCGGTCCGGTCCACGATGAGGCGCTGACAGACGATGCCCCGGAGCGACCCGGCGAGACTCACCCGGATCTGGGCTTGCTGGTGCGGAGGGAAGAAGTCAACGATCCGGTTGACGGTCTCGGTGGCGTTCGTGGTGTGCAGGGTCGACATGACGAGATGGCCGGTCTCGGCGGCCATGAGGGCCGCTTCCACCGTCTCCCGGTCCCGCATCTCGCCGACCAGGATGACGTCCGGGTCCTGCCGGAGAACCACCCGCATCGCCGAAGCGAACGACTCGGTGTCAAAGCCGATCTCCCGCTGGTCAATGGCCGCCAGGCGGTCGGTGTGGAGAAATTCGATCGGGTCCTCGATGGTGACGACGTGGCACTGTCGGGTCAGGTTGATGTGGTTGACCATGGCCGACAACGTGGTGGTCTTGCCCGAGCCGGTCGGTCCGGTGACCAGAATCAGGCCCCGGTGCTCGCTGGCCAGTTTGGTAACGACGGGAGGCAGGCCGAGCTCGGCCACCGTAACGGCGGTGGAGAGCACCCGCCGGAACGCGAGCGCCACCGACGAACGCTGGTAGTAGGCGTTGACGCGGAACCGGCCAACGCCAGCCAAGCCGTAGGCGAAGTCGATTTCGTGACGATCATGAAAGACCTCAAGATTGGCCGGGTTCAGGATCGCGTGGGCGATACGTTCGGTGTCCTCGGCTGTGAACACCGGCTCATCTTCAACCGTCCGCAGGGACCCGGCGAGGCGCATTCGGGCCCGCCCGCCGGCCTTGATGTGCAGGTCGGAACCGTCGAGTTGGGCGAGCCGGCTCAGCAGGCGGTCGAGATCGTTTTTGTCCACAATGCGATCCTATGGTGCAAGATTGCAGAATCGCTAGGGCTGAAACAATTTAGTTTGACGACCCCGAAGCGGCCGGTTTGGGCGTGTCCTTGGCCGGTGTGGCTGCGGCGGCCGGGGCCACCGGAGCCGCTTCCTTGGCGGGGGCGGCCGGCGTCGGAGTTGCCTCGGTACTGGTGCCCGCCGCCGGGGAAGTGGACGAACTGGCCGACCGGCTGTCGTTCTTGTAGAAGCCACTGCCCTTGAACACGATTCCCACACTGGAAAAGACCTTGCGGACCGGCGAACCGCACGTCGGGCACACGTCAATCGGGTCGTCGTGGAAGGACTGGACGACATCGAAGTTCCTGGCACACTGCTCACAGCGATATTCGTAGGTAGGCATGCTTCTTCCTCTCCACCGGCTCGTTGGCAGTCTAGTGGATCGAGTGCCAATGGCACGATCGGCCAACCGGTGGAGTTCTAAACTGGGTGGGAGCACCGGGGGAAAACGTGACCGACAGCAGCCTGCACCATCATGACCCGTTTGCCCGCTCCCGGATGGCCGACGTGTCACCCAAGGAAGCGACGCTGCGCCGGGCGTTGGCCCGATGCAAGGTGGCGATGGCGCCGGCCACCACTGCCCTGGTGGCCAACAACGCCATCACCAAGGGCGATGTGCTGGCCGCCGCCCGATTCGCCGGGATCCAGGCGGCCAAGCGAACGGCCGACCTGGTTCCGATGTGCCATCCGCTGCTCGTCGGCACCGTGCAGGTGGACTTCACCATTGGCGACGACTTCGTCGAGGTCGAAGCCAAAGTCGAGACGGTTGACCGGACGGGAGTCGAGATGGAGGCGATGACGGCCTGTGCGATCGCCGCCCTGACCGTCTATGACATGTGCAAGTCGTCGGACCGCACCATGAGCATCGGCGAACTCCAACTCTGGGAGAAGAGCGGTGGCAGCTCTGGCCCCTGGAAGCGGTCCGGTTAGTCCGGTTAGTCGGACAGGGCCCGTCGAAGGTCCCGAAGGGAAAGCTCCGACGTGGCTTCACCGCCACACTGGGCGCACTGCTCGACGTGACGCCAACTGCGCAGGAGCCGGGTGCCATCCTCGTTCAGGATGACGACAAAGGATTCGGACTGAAGATCGACCTCGACGCCGTAGCAAGGCTGCCAGTCCGTGGCGGTGGCCAGTGTGGCCACGCCTTTCACGACGCGCCGAAACCTCTGGTTGTCAAGATCGATGATCCACGTGCTGTGGCATGACTCGATGACGATTTCGGACACCGCGCCAGTATTCCATACTCCTCAACCAGGTTCTCCGGAGGATGGCTCGAGGGGTAGCCACGCATCGATCGTCGTTCCGCTTCCGGGAGCGGAGTGCACGACGAGTCGCCCGCCGACCAGACCGGTGCGCTCCTGCATGCCCGTCATCCCGAGCGAGCCACCCTGCCCGGCCCGGTGGCTGTCTTCGATCCCGATGCCGTCATCCTTGACGAGCAGGCGAATGCCGGAGCGCTCGAAGTTGAGGCCGACGGCCACCGAGGAGGCCCGGGCGTGACGGCCGATGTTGGACAACGCTTCCTGGGCCACCCGGAACAGGGCCAGTTCGGCGGCCGGTGCCAGGCGCTGTTCGTCGCCGGTCGAACCAAAGGTGGCCCGGAAGCCGTCCCGTCCGGCGGACTCTTCGACCAGTTGGCGAATGGATGCCACCAGTCCGAGGTCGTCTAGGTTGGAGGGACGCAGTCCCTTGGCAATCGACCGGAGTTCGGTGACGCTGGACTCGACCGTCTTCCTGAGTTCCCCGAGTCCGATGGCCTCCGGGGCCTGTTCGTGAAGCGCATCGATCTCCCGGCAGAGCAGGATCAGGGTCTGCAACGGTCCGTCATGGAGTTCCTGGGCCAGGTGTCGCCGTTCGTTCTCCTGACCGAGCACCACCTGGGTGGCGTACTCCTCCAGTTGGTCCTGTCGTCTCGCCTCCAGGGTCACATCTTCCAGGATGACCTGGACACCTCCCCGGCCGGCGGCCCGGTCGACCCGGGCCAACGCCGGGCGGAACTGCATTCGTTGACCGCCTTGTTCGAACGTGACCAGACGGGCCTCGTCGGGCCCATCGGGTTGGTCGTCGGGCGACTTCTCCGTGGACAACAGGAGTGACAGGGCCTGTCCGGCCAGTTCGGGCCCGACCAGGTTCACCAACGGCACACCGCCCTGGCTGGTGTTCCCCAGGTGGTCACCGCCAAAGAGATGACGGGCGGTGGCGTTCCACTCGGAGACGTTCCCGGTCTGGTCCACGATCAGGATGGGTGACAGGTTCGAATCGAAGAGATCGCGGTACAGGGCTTCGGCCCGGAGGTCGGCTTGATGGAGCGCTTCGGCGTCCAGGCGGCTTTTTCGCTCATTGGTGGTGCGGCGACCAATGAGGACTGCCACCAGGTCCACCAGAATGACCTGGCCCAGCGTCAAGGCGGCCAGTCCCCAGTGGTGATGGGTAGCGGCGGTGGCGAGGTCCGGAATCGACAGCACGGCGATCTCGCCGGCCACGATGGCACCACCGGCGGCTCCGAATATCAGGCCGGCGATCACGGCCGGGACGATGAACAGGGTCAGCAGCGAACACTCCAGCGCCAGACTCCTTGGCGTCAGGTGCAGGGCCAGTTCGACGGCCAGACGGCCCAGATAGAGGGCGAGGACCACCAGGGTCAGAATCCAGAAGGCGGAGTCCCTCCAAGGGGGGTCGGTGGACCGGGAGTTCCGCCGGATGGCGGTGGTCACCCCGAGGCCCCCGCCTCGCGCGGTTGGAGGATGCCACTTACCAGCGCGAAGTTCACCAACTCCGTACGTGACCGGGCCCCGATCTTCTCGAAGACGTGGTTGAGATGTCCCTCCACCGTTCGGGGGCTGATCTGGAGCTCCCGGGCGATGGCCTTGTTCGTGAGACCCCGGGCCACTTCGGCCACCACCGCCAGTTCCCGTGGGGTGAGTTCCGCCATCTCTCCGCCGTCCACAAGGTCGGGCCAGACCTGCCCGGTGGCCACACCCCGGGAGAGCGTTCTCAAACCGTGGACCAACTCGTTGCTCGGCGTCGTCTTGAGGAAGTAGCCGGCCACTCCGGCGGCCAGGGCGGCCCGGACGTAACTCTCGTCGTCGTAGGCACTCAGGATGACCACCTGGGTGTCGGGATGGTCGCCGAGAAGGCTCCGGGCCAGTTCGAGACCGTTGGTTCCCGGAAGCCTGATGTCCAGCAAGGCAAGATCCGGTCGGGTGGAGGCCACCACCGCTCGTGCCGTTTCGGCATCTCCGGCTTCACCCACCACCACAAAGTCGTCGCACGCTTCGAGAATCCGGCGGGTTCCGGCGCGGAGAAGTTCGTGGTCGTCCACCACGACGACCCGCAGTTGCCCCCCGGAGGAACGAACGGTGACCATCCACCCATGCTACGGGCGGCCCCCGATTTTCCACTAGTGCCAAATCGACCCGTAGAGGAGCGATGCAGCCAGGCCGCCGAGTGCGGCCGTGACGAAGGGTGCCGAGACGAAGCCCCCGGGTTGACGTGACCGGCGGATGCTCCAGGCGAGGATCATGGCGGCCAGGAAGAGAACCAAGGCGACGACGACACCAAAAAGCACGGAAGACACCGGGAGACCACTGATCCAGCAGCCGGCGACGACGATCAGGCTCCGTCCCCACCAGCGGGGATCCCGACAGTCCGGATCGAGGGTTCGCATGGCCGAGACGAGCACCAGGGCGACGAAGGTGGCCACGGAGGGAAGCCAGAGCAGTCTGGTGTCATGGTGCCAGAGGCCGGCTCCGAATAGCCCCGCCACTCCGGTCAGGGCTCCGATGGCGGCGACGACAAGAGGTGCCCGCTGGCCTCCGTATTCGATCAGGGCGACCACGATGGCGGTGGCCGCAAGCAGACAGAAGGGCACCGACGTGGCGCTGGCGTCCCAGCGCCAGGTCACGAGGCAGAACGCCACGCCCACTGCGAGTTCCACCAGTGGGTAGCGCCACGAGATAGGTGTCTTGCAGGTGCGACACCGACCACGCAGTCCAACCCAGGAGGCCACCGGCACGTTCTCCCACCACGTCAGTT